>DATCLD010000222.1:0-3175 GCA_036564115.1 Limnochordales bacterium | reverse complement strand
GGTTTCCACGGTGATGCGGCGCACCTGCTCCGCCGGGACGCCCAGCTCCCGGGCCGCCGCGATGGCCAGGTCGATCGCGGTGTGGGCGTGGCCGCAGCACGCGTGGAGCTTGAAGTCGTTCTCGACGATCTTGAAGTGCTCGCCCAGGCCGTCGGTCACCTTGCTCGGGTCCGCGTTCTCGGCCATGGCCCGGAAGAAACCCTGCTCCCCTTCGAGGATCCGGGTGGCGCCGGTGAAACCGCCTTGAGCCAGGTATGCGGAGAGCAGACCATTGAAGGCCGCCTTGCCCGTGTGCAACGGCTTGGACATGGCCCCATCCCGCATGAACTCCCACAAGGCCGCGGCCTGCGTGCCGGCGCTGCCGAGGGCATGCACGATCTGATCCTCAGACAGCTTCAGCAGCTTAGCGACGGCTGCGGCGGCGCCAAAGGTGCCGCACGTGCCGGTATTGTGCCAGAAGCGGTAATGGGACGGGTTGACCGCCTCCGCGACGCGGATCCCGACGTCGTAGCCGACGATCACCGCCTCCAGGAACTCCCGGGCCGTGGCACCCACGTCCTCGGCCGCCGCCAACGCCGCCGGGATAATGGGTGCCGCCGGGTGAAACGTGGAGGCCCGGTGCAGATCGTCCATCTCGACGATGTGGGCCGCCATCCCGTTGACCAGGGCGGCCCACGGCGGCGAAGTCCGCCGCCACGTGGGCAGCACCGTGGCCACCGGCGCTCCCTGCCAGCGCTCGACCAAGCCCGCCGCCAGCACCGCCGGCAGCTCCCGTCCGCCTCGCAATACGGAACCGGCCCAGTCGAGCACCGCCCGGTAGGCGGCCCGGGCCACTTCTTCCGGCACCCTCTCCAGTTTCACGCCCGTGGCGTAACGGGCGATGGCGACGCTCAAGCTCTCCGCCATCGCGTTCCCTCCTTACCCGACCGCCGACAACGCCCACGGCGATGCGTTGGTCTTGCGGCAGCCGCTTGGCACGGCCTGCCGCGCAGCTCCTGAGATTCACACAGCCACAGTGGCTTCCACCGTGAATCCTGCCGCCCCGGGCGCCGGCACGGTCACGACGACGCTGCCCGCGGGCCCCGGGGTCCACGGGGTCCGCTGGCCGTTGACGAGCACCTGCTGCACCTGCCCCGGGGCGTACAGGTGCACCGTCACCTGCTGTCGCGGCGGCTGGAACCCGCCCACGGGCGTCCCGGCCACCAGCGTCACCCGCGTCGTCCCATCGCCGGCCGCCGCCTGCTCCAGCGTGAAAGTGGTCAGCGCGTACTCGCCCTGCTGGTATCCGTAGCCCTCGCCGGCGTCCTCATACAACACGAGCCGCCCCGCCGCGCCCGCGTACACGTGCAGGATCAGCTCGCGCCCGTCCCGCTCGCCGGTGTGGCGGATGGGTGGTTCCATGGGGATGACGGCGCCGTCCCGCACGTAGATGGGCATACGCTCGAGGGGCGCCTCCGCCACCACATGCGCCGGCCCGGTCAGCCTTTGGCCGGTCCAAAAGTCGACCCACGTCCCTTGCGGCAGGTACACCATCCGGTGCGTGGCGCCGGGCTGGTACACGGGGCACACGAGCAAGTCCTCGCCCACCAGGAACTGGTCCGACACATAGTGCGTGGCCGGGTCGTCCGGGTACTCAAGGAACAGCGGCCGCATGATCGGCAACCCCGTCTGCGTGGCCTTGTAGAACTCGTTGTAGAGGAAAGGCAGGAGGCGGTAGCGCAGCTGCAGGTACTCGCGGCAGATGGCTTCCACCTCGGGGCCAAAGGCCCACGGCTCCTGCGGCACCGTCCCCTTGCGGCTATGGTTGCGGCAGAAGGGCATCAGCGCGCCCATCTGCGTCCAGCGGGCGAGCAGCTCCCCGTTGCAGTCATCGGAGAAACCGCCGATATCGGTGCCGACGAAGGGCACGCCGGACAACCCCATCCCCATGCAAACGGGCATGGCCCACAGCAGGTGTTCCCACCAGCTGTGGTTGTCCCCCATCCACACGGCCGCGTAGCGCTGGATGCCGGCGTACCCGGAACGGGTCAGGACAAACGGCCGCCGGTCGGGCAACAGGCGCCGCAGGCCGTCCTTGGTGGCCATGCACATGGTGATGCCGTAGGCGTTGTGCACCTGAGCATGGGGCACCCGCGCCCCGTCCTCACCCTGCACCACCGTATCCGGCAGCGTATTGCCGGCGAAGCACGACGGCTCGTTCATGTCGTTCCAAATGCCGGCGATGCCCACCTCCTGCACCAGCTCGCGGTGCAGGTCGCCCCACCAGCGCCGCACGTCGGCCCGGGTAAAGTCCGGGAACACCGTCGGCCCCGGCCACACGGTGCCCACATACAGCTCGCCGTCGGGGTGGCAGATGAAGCGGCGGTTGGCTACCCCGTCGCGGAACACCGCATACTCGCCGTCGAGTTTGACGCCGGGATCGATGATGGTGACAAGCCGGAAGCCGTCTGCCGCCAGCTCCTCGGCGAGTCCCTTGGGATCCGGGAAACGCTCCGCGTCCCACGTAAACACCCGGAAGCCGTGCATGTAGTCGATGTCCAGGTGGATGACGTCGCAGGGGATGTCCCGCGCCCGCATCTCCCGGGCGATCTCCCGCACCTTCTCGGCCGTCTCGTAGCTCCAGCGCGACTGGTGAAACCCGAGCGCCCACAGGGGCGGCAGCTCCATGCGTCCGGTAAGCTCCGTATAGCGCCCGATGACGTCCCGAGGCGTGGGCCCGGCGAAGATGTACGCGTCCAGCCGTTCACTGTGGACCGTCACGGTGCACACCGTGGGCTCGGTCTTGGCCACGTCGTGGACGACCCGCGCCGTGCAGTCCACAAACACCCCGGTGCTGCGGCCGCCCGCCGGCTCCAGGGTTAGGAAGAACGGGATCGCCTGGTACAGCCGATCGTGCTCCAGGATGTGCAGAGGCTCGTCGGTGGCCCACTGCTCCATCCGCCGCCCCCGCTTCTCCAAGTACCCAAGCTTTTGGCCGAAACCGTAATAGCGCCACCCTGCGGGCGCGATCATGCGCCAGGTCGCCTTGCCCTCTTCCCACTGGAAACCGCCGTCCGCCGCGCAGCCCGCCACAAAGCTTCCGTCGGCCCGCCGGATGGCCAGTCGCACCGGGTTCTTGGCGATCTCGATGACTAGGCCGTTTGTAGCAGCGGCACCGGGGGCGGCACCACCAACC
>DATCLD010000221.1:0-15139 GCA_036564115.1 Limnochordales bacterium | reverse complement strand
TTTGAGCGTCTGCGAAGCGCTGACCCACGCGGCGGCAAGCCACGGTGCGGCCGTGGATTTGGCATGGGTTTCCGCGGAGGACGTGGAGACTCAGGGCCCGGAGGCGCTGCTGGCGGATGCGGACGGCATCCTCGTGCCCGGTGGGTTCGGGTCGCGCGGGGTCGAGGGCAAGATCGCGGCCATCCGCTGGGCCAGGGAGCGCGGCGTGCCGTACCTGGGCTTGTGCCTTGGCATGCAGTTGGCCGTTGTCGAAACCGCCCGGCATGTGGCGGGGCTGGAGCGGGCCCACAGCCGGGAGTTTGATCCCAATACGCCTCATCCGGTGATTGACCTCATGCCGGACCAGCAGGGCCTGGACGCCATGGGCGGCACCATGCGCCTCGGCCGCTCCGAGTGCCGCGCTCGCCCAGACAGCCTGACGGCCAAGCTGTACGGCAGCACCGTGTTCTACGAGCGCCATCGGCACCGGTACGAGGTAAACCCGGCGTATTGGCAGTTGCTGGAGCAGGCGGGCATCGTCATCGCAGCTACGTCGGCGGATGGCCAGCGGGTGGAAGTCATCGAGCGGCCGGATCATCCGTTCTTTGTGGCGAGCCAGTTCCATCCCGAGTGGCGGTCCAGGCCCAACCGGCCACATCCGCTGTTCAGCGGCTTCGTCGGTGCGGCGCTGAGCCGGAGGCGCGTCCCGGTCGGCAACCCTGTGGAATAAGGCGCTGGCGTCTGATATAATAACACCAAAGCGCTCCGAGGGGTGAGAGAAGCCGTGGTCAGGATGAAGGTCAAAGTCGTTGGCTTGGACCAGAATACGCTCATCCCCGTTGTCGTGATCACCGACATGGAGGAATCCGGCTTCATCCCCATCTTGATCGGTCCCGCCGAAGCGCAGGCGATCAGCGCGGAAATGGAGCGCAACAAGCCGCAGCGCCCCATGACCCATGACCTGCTCAAGAACGTGCTGGACCTGCTCGGTGCCAAGGTGGAGCGCGTGGTCATCAGCGACCTCAAAGAGGAGGTCTACTACGCCCGGATCCAGATCCGGACGGAGAAGGGCCTGCTGGACGTGGACGCCCGGCCCAGCGACGCCATCGCCTTGGCGCTGCGGGCGGACGCCCCCATCTATGTCAGCGAGGAAGTGGCGGCGCGGGCGGTGATCAGCAACAAGCGGACCGACGACGAGATGGAACAGTTCCGCCGGTTCCTCGACACCGTCAGCCCAGAAGACTTCCAGCGCAACCTGCAGGAAGAAGGCAGGGAATAAACCGCCCCATCTGTTCCCCATACTTGTGATGCGGGCGCTGGCGCCGTCCCGTCTCGGTGGATGAGACTGGAAAAATCGCCGCGGCACAGGAGGATTTCCTGCGCCAGGGGCGAAAAAAACGTGCCGGCGGAGCCGCGCCCGCTGTATTCCTGCCATCGCATGCTCATGCAGTTCACATGCTCATGCATATCAGGTGAATTGCCCTGTCAGGTCAGACATTCTTCAGGAATCCCCAGTGCGTAGTCCGTTGTGCGGAGCGTAACCCCTTGATCCGGGGGTCTTTGTGCCCGCATCGAGTTGTCTCGAGGAGGAATTCGGCATGAATATCGCCGAGCTGCAGGCGAAGACCACCAGCGAGCTGCAGGAGATCGCGCGCGAGCTGGAAATCGCCGGGTACAGCAAGATGCGCAAGAACACCTTAATCATGGAGATCTTGCGCAAGGAAACGGAAAAGGACGGTCTGCTGTTTACCCAGGGCATCCTGGAGATTCTCCCCGACGGGTACGGATTTTTGCGGGTGGCTGGGTATACGCCGAGCCAGGAAGACGTTTACGTCTCGCCATCGCAGATCCGGCGTTTCCACCTGCGCACCGGCGACGTGGTACTGGGCCAGGTGCGGCCGCCCAAGGACAACGAGCGCTACTACGCCCTGCTTAAGGTCATCGCCGTCAACCTGCTCGACCCCGAGCAGGCCATGAAGAGGCCCTCGTTTGACGACCTCACGCCCGTCTACCCGGATGAGCGCATCCGCCTCGAGGTCGAAGGCCAAAAGGACGTGGCCACCCGCCTCATCGACATCATCGCCCCCTTGGGCAAGGGCCAGCGGGCGCTGATCGTGGCGCCGCCCAAGGCCGGCAAGACGACGGTCCTCAAGAAGATCGCCAACAGCATCTCCATCAACCATCCGGAGATCGACCTCATCGTGCTGCTCATCGACGAGCGGCCCGAAGAGGTTACGGACATGCAGCGCTCGGTGGAGGGGGAGGTGATCGCGTCCACCTTCGACCTGCCGCCCGACAACCACGTGCGCGTCGCCGAGTTGGTGCTGGAGCGGGCCAAGCGGCTGGTGGAGCACGGGCGCGACGTGGTGATTCTTTTGGACAGCATTACGCGTCTTGCGCGGGCCTACAACTTGGTCGTGCCGCCCAGCGGCCGCACGCTGACGGGCGGTGTGGACCCGGCGTCGCTGCGGGGACCAAAGCGTTTCTTCGGTGCGGCCCGCAACATCGAAGAGGGCGGCAGCCTGACCATCATCGCTACGGCGCTGGTGGAGACGGGCAGCCGGGCCGACGACGTGATCTACGAGGAGTTTAAGGGTACGGGCAACTGCGAGCTGCACCTGGACCGCCGCCTGGCCGAGCGCCGCATCTTCCCCGCCATTGACATTTACAAGTCGGGCACCCGCAAGGAAGAGTTGCTCTTGTCGGAGCGGGAGCTGGAAACCATGTACGTCCTGCGGAAGCTCCTCGGTTCTCTCGGCACTGCCGAGACGACCGACCTGCTCATCGAGCGGCTGACCAACACCAAGAACAACGCCGAGTTCATCGAGCTCGTCCTGCATTCCCCGTTTGCCGAAAGCGCCCGCGCCTAACGGGAATCGCTTTCCAGGTGTACCAGTTTTTTACCCAGGCGCAGCAGGGATTTTTCCGCCCGGCGTTGAACCTCGCCAGTTAGCAGTTGCTGGCAACCACGAGCGCTGACGCATTGGAGGGTGCCGGGTGGGTAAGCCACTGCGCCACGCGACCGTCTTGTTCCTGCTCGGCTTGGTGGCCATGGCCTCGCTGCTGGGAGGAGAGAGCGCCCAGCCCCTGGGCTTCGGTGGCCCGGCGGATGAGGACTGGCTTGTACGAGTCCGGACCGACCTCACTGGCGACACGGAAATCCTAGAGGCACAGGTGGCGGTCGCGGACGCGAGGCTGGGACAAGCTGAGGCGATGACTGCCCAATCGGCGGACCAACCGTCCAGCGTAGCTACCCCTGGGCCGCAGCCCTTGATCGTGACCCACACCGTGCACAAAGGCGAGACTCTGTGGGACATCGCCCGGCGCTACGACATCGATGTGGACACGATCGTCGCCGCGAACGATCTCGTGGATATTAACCGGCTCCAGGTCGGCCAGGAGCTCAAGATTCTCACCGTGCGCGGCGCGCTGCACACCGTACAGCGCGGCGAGAGCCTCTGGGATATCGCCCGCAAATACGAAGCCTCCATGGAAGAAATTGTGTCCGTCAATCAGTTGGCGAACCCGAGCCGGCTCCAGGTGGGCCAGGAGCTGGTCATCCCCGGCGCCCAGGCCCAGGCGGTCGCACTGCGCCGGGAGCAGCTGGTTTCGCCCAGCGGGCAGCTGTTGCGCAACTTCGACTGGCCTGTGCAGGGGCGCGTCTCTTCCCGCTACGGCACCCGGTGGGGCCGCATGCATTACGGTTTGGACATCGCTGTGCCCACCGGCACGCCCGTGCGCGCGTCGGCGGCTGGTACCGTGACGTACGCCGGCTCCATGGGCAGCTACGGTCTCCTCGTGATCATCGATCATGGAAACCGGGTGGAGACCCGCTACGCACACAACTCCCGCATCGTGGTGAAGGTGGGGCAGCGGGTGAAGCGGGGCGACATCATCGCCTACAGCGGCAACACCGGAAACTCCACGGGGCCCCATGTGCATTTCGAGATCCGTTATCGTGGGACGGCGGTGAATCCGGAGAACTACCTCAAGCGGTAGGCGGCGTTGACCCGGGGCGGCGATGTGTGCCGTCGCTCGGAAGACGTGGGGTGCGGCGGTGTCCGCCGTACCTCGGGACGCTCGCTCCGGACATTCATGTCCTCCGCTCGCTCGGTCAACCGCCGGCTGCGCCGTCCATGGCTCCGCCGGTGGTTGAACGCCCTCGGTCCGGCGGACCTCTGATCGCTTGGTCAGCGGTCGGCTCCGCCGCCCGCTGAACGCCTTCGGTCCGGCGTACGTCACCGCCCCCGTTCAAGTCGCGACCCAGCGGGGGCTAGCGGCGGGTTTTGGGGTCCAAGATGTCCCGCAGGCCGTCGCCGAGGAGGTTGAGGCCGAGCACGGTGATGGCGATGGCGATGCCGGGCAGGAGGGCGGGGTAGGGGGAGAAGATGAGGAAGTCCTGGGCTTCCCGCAGCATGCGGCCCCAGCTGGGATGGGGAGGCTGGGTACCCAGGCCCAGGTAGCTGAGGGCGGCCTCAGCCAGGATGGCGTTGGCGAAGGTGATGGTGGCCTGGACCAGCAGGATGGCGGCGGTGTTGGGCAAAATATGCCGCCAGAAGACGCGGGCGTTGCTGGCGCCCGCCGCCCGGGCCGCTTGGACAAACTCGGCCTCCAGCAGCGTCAGGAAGTTGGCCCGTACCAGGCGCGCGAAGATCGGGATGGTGGCGATGCCGATGGCCAGCATTCCGCTGACGACCCCGGGTCCCATGATGGACGCCAAAAGGATGGCCAATAGCAGCGGCGGGTAGGCCGCCACGGCGTCCATGAGGCGCATGAGGATTTCGTCCATCCACCGGCCGTACTGGGCGGCGAGGCCGCCCAAGAGGAGCCCTGCGGAGAGGCCGATGCCCACCGCCACGACCCCCACGAGGATCGTAACCCGGCTGCCCACCATGATGCGGCTCAAGAGATCTCGCCCAAACTGGTCGGTGCCGAGGAGAAACTCGCCTCCGGGCGGTTTGAACCGGTTCATGATGCTGATGCGGTTGGGATCGTGGGGCACGTAAAAGTAGCTGGTCACGGCCGTCGCGACGAGAGCCAACAAGATCACTACGCCCACGATGAGATTCCACTGTCCCCGCAGGCGGCGGGTCGAGACCGCAAGCCTGCTGCGCGTAAGCCTTCCCTTCATGAGTAACGGATCCTCGGGTCGAGATAGGCATAGAGGATGTCAGTGATCAGGCTCAGCGTCAGGATGACGCAGGCCATACAGACGACGATGCCCTGCACCAAAGGAAAGTCCCGGTTGCTGACGGCGTTGAGCACCAGCGTCCCCAAGCCCGGCAGGGTGAAGACGGTTTCCACAATGATGGCCCCCGCCAATAGCTGCGCCACCTCCATGCTGACGACGGTGGCCACGGAGATGAGGGTGTTGCGCAGCACGTGGCGCCGGACGATAACCCCCTCTGGCACGCCTTTGGCGCGCGCGGTCCGGATGAAGTCGGCAGACAAGACCTCGAGGGCCGCCGAGCGCACGATGCGGGTCAAGGACGCAGCGCGGGCAAGCCCCAGGGCTAAGGCAGGCAACAGCAGGGACATGAAGGCTCTGCCCGGGCTTTGGGACCACGGGGTAAAGCCGCCCGCCGGCAGCCAACGCAAGTTCACGGCAAACACCAGGATGAGAAAAATCCCAAGCCAGAAAGACGGCGTCGCAATGCCGACTTGGGCGAAGGCTGTGGCAAAGAGATCGGCCGCACTGCCACGCCGGCGGGCGGCAAAGAGCCCCAGGGGCACGCCGACGGCGATGGCCAACGCCAGCGCCATGGCCGTCAGGGGCAGCGTAACCCGCAGCCGCTCGGCGATCAAGCTCCAGACAGGCACCCCATATACCAGTGACGTGCCGAGATCAAACCGGAGCAAATCCGACAACCACCGGGCATAGCGCACCGCAGGCGGGAGGTCCAGCCCCAGGGCCCGCTCCACCGCCGCAATCGCTGACGGGCTGGCGTCGATGCCCAGGATGATCTGGGCCGGATTGCCCGGGATGATGAGCAGCGTCACAAAGGTCAGGGACGCCGCCAGCCAGACGGTGACGGCGAACGTGATGGCGCGGCGGATGAGATAAGCCTGCATGCCTGGTCGCGTGTGCTCCTTCAGCCTTGCCTTGTGGCTGCCCGGTGCCTGATGGCTGCTCCCTGCTCACCGGTGGCAACAGGCGGCCGCTGCCAGGCCATGCCGGCAGCGGCCGCCCACTGTTCCTGCGGGCCGCGGCGAAAGCCTCGCTAGCGGGCGAAGTACACTTCCGTCACGTCGGTGATGACCATCGGCAGCTTCTCCCACCAGCCGTAGATGTCCGCCCGGCTGAGGATGAAGTACGGACGGGCGTACACCCACACGTTCACCGCGTCCCGGGCGATGTGCTCCTGCAGGCGCCGGTACGCGTCGCGCCGGCCCTCCTCGCTGCCAGTGCTGCGGGCTTCCGCCAGCAGCGCCCGGGCTTGCGGGCTGTCGTAGCGGAAGTAATAATTGGGATTCGCATAGATGTTGATGTCCATCGGCTCCGCGTGGCCGATGACGGTCAGGTCATAGTCGGCCTGGCCAAAAATCCGGGACAGCCAGGTGGCCCATTCGACCAGCTCGATGTCCACCTGGATGCCGACGCGGGACAGCTGTTCGGCCATGATCTCGCCCGCGCGCACCGCGTACGTATAGGCGCTGGGCAGGCTCAAGGTCAGGCGGAACCCGTTGGGATAGCCCGCCTCAGCCAAGAGCTGCCGTGCCCTGGCCGGGTCGTACGGGTACATCCACGTCATGTCCGCGTAGTACGGCTCCGCGGGGGTCATGTGCGAGCCGATCACCTGGCCGAAACCGAACTCGGCCCCGACCATCACTTCTTCCTTGTTGATCGCGTGGTTGATGGCGCGCCGCACCCGCACGTCGTTCAACGGGGGCCGGGAGTTGTTCATGGCCAGCACCACGGTGCTGGTCGAAGGACCTTCGATCACCTTGAAACCGGGCGCCTGCTGCACCCGGAACGCCTGCTCCGCCGTGACGGCGCCGCCGATCGCGTCGATGTCGCCGGCGAGCAGTGCAGCCACCTGGGCGTTGGGGTCGGAGATGAAGCGGAACGTCACGCTGTCCAGGTACGGCAGGCCGGGCCGGTAGTAGTCCGGGAAGCGCTCCAAGCGCACGTGGCTGCCCCGCACCCACTCCACAAACCGGAACGGGCCCGTGCCGATGGGATGCGTGCGCTGGGCCTCCCCGTAGCCCGCCGGCGGGATGACCGAATCCGGCCGGGCCAGGTTGTAAAGGAACTCGGCGTCGGGCGCGGACATGCGAAAGATGACCGTGTAGTCGTCGGGCGTTTCGATGGCCGCGATGTTGGCGTAGTACAGCCGGTTGGTGTGGCCCGAGTTGGGGTCGCGCGCCACCTCAAACTTGGCCTTGACGTCGGCGGAAGTAAAGGGTTGGCCGTTGTGGAACCGCACGCCCCGGCGCAGCCGGAAGACGTACTCGGTGGCATCGGGCGAAACGGTCCACGATTCGGCCAAGCCCGGCACCAGGTTGCCGTTGCGATCCACCTTGACCAGGCCTTCCAGGACGTTGTTGTGCACGATGCTGGTGGCGGCGGTGGCCGTTGTCGCCGACGGATCGAGCACCGGCGGTTCCGCAGACTGGGCGATGGTCAAATGCCCCCCGCGCGACGGCTGTTGGGCCAGCGCGGGCAAGAGCAGCCCGAGGCTCATGGCCGCGACCAGGACAACCGCCGCGGCAAGCCGGACGACACGACGAAAGCGGCTGGTGCGACGCAGGTTGCCAACCTCCATCTCACATTCCTCCTTAAGGGAGTATAGGGTCAACCAGGCCCGAGGAGCCAAGCCCCCAAAGCCTATTGCCTGTTGTCCAGCGCGTCGGGCTGGTGCACAAAGACCAGCGCAGCCGCCGCGTAGATGCGGGCGGCTTCCAGCAATTCCTCGACGTCCACATATTCATCGACCTGGTGCGGGATGAACCGGTTGCCCGGGCCGATGGTGACGATGGGGATGCCCGCCCACGCGTGCAGGAACGTCCCGTCGGTGGCGCCGGGCACGCCGCCGTACTTGGGTTCCTTGCCGGTGGCCAAGCGCACCGCCGACGCGACGGCGCGGGCCACGGGCGCATCCGGCGGCGTTTCGGTCCACGGGCGCTGTTCGAAAACGTCCAGCTCGGCCCTCATCCGGGGGTCGCGCCGGCCGATTTGACCCAGGATGTCCCGCAGGGCGGTCTCCAAGGCCGTGTGGTCGACGCCCGGGATCGTGCGGATGTCCAGGCACACCTCGGCGGTGGCCGGGATGACATTGAGCTGGGCCGGACCCTTGGCGGGCGCCTGCACGATGGTCGGCGTCACCGACAGCCGCCCGAGGTACGGATGCACGCCGTGGCGGGCAACAAGCGCCTGCTCAAGTTCCCCGCAAGCCTGCACAAACTGGGCCGCCCACGGGATGGGGTTGACCCCGGCTTGCGGCATGGCGCCGTGAGCCATCGCGCCCGTGAACGTGACCCGTACCCGCATGGCACCCTTTTGGGTAAGGCAAATCTCGTTCTCTTCGGGTTCGCAGATGATGGCCCCGTCGACGCCTTCCGCCCAGCCCGAGCGGATGAAATGCTTGACGCCCAGCATCAGGTCTTCCTCGTCGACGAGGATGGCCAGCCGCACCCGGCCGGGAAACGGTACTCGCGATTGGATGAGCGCCCGTACGGCCCCGATAGCCGCGGCCACGCCGCCCTTCATGTCGGCCGTGCCGCGACCGTAAATGCGGCCGTCCACCATGTGGGCCGAAAAGGGTGGGTAAGTCCACCGGCCGGGGTCCCCTTCGGTCACCACGTCAGTGTGGCCTTCAAAGAGCAGGCAAGGCCCCGCCGGGTCGGGTGTCCAGTCGGCGATGACGTTGGGCCGGCCCGGCACGACTTCCTGGATGTGCACGGTCAGGCCGAGGCGTTGCAGTTCGTGGGCGACGAGCCGGGCCGCCGCTTCCTCGTTGGCGCCCGGTACACCGGGTTCGTAGACGCTGCGGGTCTGGACCAACCGGCGGGTAAGGTCGATGATGTACTCGCGGTCGATGGCGGCGAAGACGTGATGCAGATGCTCGGTGGCGATCATAGGGCACTCCCGTTCCGGTCTTGCCTTCTTGTCGGTTGGGTTTTCCGGCAAATTCGCCGCTATTGCGTGTTTTCCTCCATGCAGGCGCCACGGTGCTTGTCCGGAGGAGGCGCCGGAGGCGAGGACGAGCGCGGGCGATGAAGAACTCCTGCAGACACGCCCGGCATGTGCTATAATGTGTGAATGCCGGCTTGGCCGCCGCACAGGCGGACGGCCGCAGCGCAGATGAGAGGTGAACGGGCGATGAAGACAGGCATTCACCCCCCGTACTACCGCACGACGGTGACGTGCGCCTGCGGGGAAACGTTCGAGACGGGTTCGACGGTCCAGAACCTGCGCGTCGAGGTCTGCTCCAAGTGCCATCCCTTCTACACCGGCCAGCGGCAGCAGCGGATCGTGACCGCGGGCGGCCGGGTGGAGCGGTTCCGCCGCAAGTACGGCGAGCAGTCTTGAGCGGGTGGAGGACGACGACGCGCCCAAAGGGGGAGGCCGTGCCGTGCCCACCATTGGCGGCATCCAGCTGGAGCACCCGGTGATCATGGCCCCAATGGCCGGCGTGACGGATTTGCCTTTCCGCCTCATCGCCCGGGAGCTCGGGGCCGCCCTGGTGTACAGCGAGCTGGTCTCAGCCAAGGGGATCTGCTACGGAAACCGCAAGACGCTCAAGCTCCTGGAAACCGATCCGGCGGAGCGTCCGGTGGGCCTGCAGATCTTTGGCGGTGACGCCGCGGTCATGGTGGAAGCGGCCCGCCATGTGGCGGAGCGCCGGCCGGACCTGTTGGACATCAACATGGGGTGCCCGGTGCCCAAGATCACCCGCAACGACGAAGGCTGCGCCCTGATGCTTGACCCCAAGCGGGCGGGGCGCATGGTGCGGGCCGTGGTCGAAGCCGTAGACTTGCCGGTGACAGCCAAGATCCGCAAGGGCTGGGACGAAAACCATGTGACGGCTCCGGAAGTGGCCCGGGAGCTGGAGCGGGCCGGTGTGGCCGCCATCACCATCCATGGGCGTACCCGCGAGCAGTTTTACACCGGGCGGGCCGACTGGGGCATCATCCGGCTGGTCAAGCAGGCGGTCGATGTGCCCGTGATCGGCAACGGCGACGTTTTTACCCCGCAGGACGCCGCGCGGATGCTCGAGGAAACCGGCTGCGACGCGGTCATGATCGGGCGCGCCTGCCTGGGGGATCCGTGGATCTTCCGCCGGGTCGTGCACTATCTCAATACTGGAGAACTCTTGCCCCCGCCCTCGTCCCGGGACAAGCTCACGATGGCTGTGCGGCACCTGCGCATGGCGGTGGCGTTCAAGGGCGAGTACACCGCCGTGCGGGAGATGCGCCGCCCCATCGCGTGGTACCTCAAGGGCGTACCGCGGGCCAACCGCCTCAAACAGCTGGTGCAGCGCCTGGACAAGGCGGAGCAGGTGGCCCAGGCGCTTATGGAACACCTGGACAGCTTGGGCGCGCAAGCCGACGAGCCGGTCCGCCTCCAACCCCCACCGGATACGCAAGAGGAAGCCGCATGACACGGGCAGCTTGACGCTGCCCGTTTCTCTTTGGGTGACGCAGCGGCCCGGGTATGGTAAGATGAGGATGTGCACAAGTATGTGCACGCAATGCGCCCGGGCCGCGGGTAACCACGGTCCGCGCACACCGTGACTCGGCCGCGACCAGCGGCGGGCGGAGGCCGCGCGATGGACTTGATCCGCATCGGAGACAAGCTGATCAGCCGCCGCAAGATCCAGCGGGCCATCGACCGGATGCTGGAGCGGCGCGCCCAGGGGCTCTCGCAGCACGATGTGGCCGCGGAAATGGGCATTGACCGGGCCTTTGTGTCGCACCTGGAGCGGCTCGGCGAGGTCCGCCGGGGCCGCCGCATTGCGCTGATCGGTTTCCCAGTGCAAAACAAGGCCGAACTGGAGGCACTGGCCCGGGAGGAAGGCGTGGACTTTGTCCTGCTGCTCAACAACGCGGAGCGGTGGAGCTACGTGGAGGACGTGTCCGGCGCCGAGCTCTTTAACAGGGTGATGGAAATCATCGCGCGGATCCGGGAGTGCGACCAGATCGTGTTTCTCGGGTCCGACATGCGCATCCGGTGGATGGAGTCGGTGCTGGGCCCGGACCGGGTCATCGGCATCGAGCTGGGGCCGTCGCCCATTACGGAAGACCGGTACGTGCCGCCGGAGCGGGTGCGGGACGTACTGGCCAAAGGCCGCGGGTAAGCGGAGCGGTTGCGGGCGGGCCTGCCCTAGTGGCGCGGGTAAGCGGAACGCACGGCGCGAGAAAGCGCGGCGAGAGGCAGCGCGGGGTTTGCAGGCCAGCGGGGAGGCGACAGGAGTTTGAAGCGGGTAGTCAGCGTGAGCATCGGTTCGTCGGAACGGGACCATGTGGCGGAACTGGAGCTCATGGGCGAACGGGTGCGCGTCGAGCGCATCGGCACCGACGGCGATATCGACAAGGCGATCGCGCTCATCCGGGAGCTGGACGGCAAGGTGGACGCCTTTGGCATGGGCGGCATCGACTTGTACGTCTGGGCCGGTGGGCGCCGCTACGTGCTGCGGGACGCGCGCCGCATCGCGGAGGCCGCCCGCAACACCCCCATCGTCGACGGTTCTGGGCTAAAAAACTCCCTGGAGCGGCGCATCGTGCCCTACCTTGAAAAGGAGTTGGGCATGCGCTGGCCCGAGTGCAAGGTGCTGCTCGTGTCCGCCATCGACCGCTTCGGGATGGCGGAGGCGTTGGCCCAGTCGGGCTGCCAGTTGGTCATCGGCGATCTCATGTTTGTGCTGGGCATCCCGATCCCGCTGCGGTCGCTGTCGACGTTCACGGCCGTGGCCCGGGCACTCGCGCCTTTGGCGGTGCAGTTGCCCATCTCGGTGCTGTATCCGACCGGGGAAAAGCAGACCAAGGTGCGGCCCAAGTTCACCCGGTGGTACCAGTGGGCCGACGTGATCGCCGGCGATTTCCACTTCATCCGCCGCTACATGCCCGACGATCTGCGGGGAAAGACCATCATCACCCAGACCATCACCAAGGCTGACGTGGCGGAGCTGAAAAAGCGCGGCGTGCGGCTCTTGGTCACGGGGACGCCAGACCTCAACGGCCGCTCCTTTGCCACCAACGTCATCGAGGCGCTGCTCATCGCCGTGGCCGGCCAGCGGCGTGAGCTGTCGGCGGCGGAGTATCTCGAGCTCATCGATCGCCTGGGGCTGAAACCCCGCATCGAGTATCTGACGGAACCTGTGCCGGAGGCTGCCGCGGTAACGGAGTAGGCAGCAGGTGCTGGCGCGATCGCCGGCAGCGGTGGCGCAGGAAGCGAGCGCGGGCAGCGGTGGCGCAGGAAGCGAGCGCCGGTGCGGTCGCCCGCCCGGCAGTATCTGTCGCCAGCCCGGTGCGGCGCCGCGATAGGACCAGGTCCCCATTGCGCCGCCGGGAAGGAACTGGTAGATTAGGTGTGTGCACAAAAATGTGCACGCGCCAACCCGCCTTGAGGAGGAACCTTATGCACCCTTACCGCGAATACGTGAACCCGCATTTGGGCGAGCTTTTGGAAACGGTGCGGCTCAACAAGCGCTTTGTGCGCGGCGAGGGCGCATGGCTCTGGGACAGCGAAGGCAGGCGCTATCTGGATTTCATCGCGGCTTACGGCGCCCTACCCTTCGGCTACAACCCCCCGGAGATCTGGGAAGCCCTGTTGGCCGCCCGGGCCGCGGGCGAGCCCAGCTTCGTGCAGCCTTCATACCTCGACGCGGCCGGGGAATTGGCCCGGCGCTTGATTGAGCTGGCACCCGCGGGTTTGCGCTACGTGACCTTTACCAACAGCGGCGCGGAAGCCGTCGAGGCAGCGCTCAAGCTGGCCCGGGCAGCCACGGGGCGCGAGCGCATCCTTGCCGCTCACAACAGCTTCCACGGCAAGACGCTGGGGGCCCTGTCGGCCACCGGCCGGCCGGCCTATCAGGATGCGTTCCGTGTGCCGTTCCCCGGTTTCGACTTTGTCCCCTACGGGGACGTCGACGCCGTCGCCGAGGCGCTCTCGGCGCGGCCGGGCGAGTACGCGGCGGTGATCCTGGAGCCGATCCAGGGCGAGGGCGGGATCGTGGTGCCGCCTCCTGGGTATCTGGCTGCCGTCAAGGAGCTTTGCCGGGAGCACGGGGCCTTGTTGATCCTCGATGAAGTGCAGACCGGCCTTGGGCGCACGGGCACGCTGTTCCGCTGCCAGGCCGAAGGCGTTTCGCCCGACGTGATGACGTTGGCCAAAGCCCTCGGCGGCGGGCTCGTTCCCATCGGGGCGGTGCTGAGCACGGCGGAGGCTTACACGGAGGCGTTTGCCACCAAGCACTCCTCGACGTTCGCCGGCAACGCCTTGGCCTGCCGGGCGGGCCTGGCCGCTTTGGACCTGCTCACGCGTGACGACGGCCGGCTGCTCAAGGAAGTGGACCGGCTCGGCCGCCTGCTCAAGGCGGGGCTTGAGGAACTCCAGCGGCGCTATCCCCGGGTGATCCGGGAAGTGCGGGGCAGCGGCTTCATGCTGGGCGTCGATTTCGGCATTGACGAGGATACCTTCGGCGCGAGCGCCGGGGCCATGCTCGGGGTGATGGCTTCCCAAGAGCTATTGACCCCGGTGATCGCCTCCTATCTGCTCAACCGGACCGGCCTGCGGGTCGCGCCGACCCTCAACGGCAACAGCGTCATCCGCATCGAGCCCCCGCTCATCGTGGACGAGGCCCAGTGCCGCATGGCTCTCGAAGCTCTCGAGCAGGTTTGCGCGGTGCTGGATGCGGGCAACACCGGAGAGCTCCTGGCCCATTTGGTTGGCCGGGAGGCGCCCGTTCCGCCGCCGGTCCGAGCCGCGGCCAACGGCGTCAAGGACGAGCTTGCCGGCGTGACGGTGGTGCGAGAAAGCGCGGCGGTTCGCGCTGAGCAGGTGACGGGCAACGGCGCGGCGCCCGCCGGCGCGGTTCCCGCGGGTTGCGCCGCGCGGCCGGATGAGGAAGAAGGCCGGTTCGCCTTCCTGGTGCACCCGCTGGACCTGCGCAACTACACCGAGTTCGACCGGAGCCTGTCTCCTTATACAGAGGAGGAGCTTCACCGGCTGACCGAACGCTTCAACTCCCTGGTGGAGCCCTTTGTGATCGGTACGACCCGGGTCGTCTCCCTCACCGGGCAGCGGGCTTACGGCGAGTTCGTCGTCGTGCCCCGCACGACGCGGCAGCTGGTGGACGGTCCCCGCAAAGAAAATCTGGCAGTCGTCGCGGCCGCCGTGGAGCTGGCCCGGGACCGGGGGGCGCGCATCGTGGGCCTCGGCGCCTACACCGCCATCGTGTCCCGCAGCGGCAAGGCGTTGACGGACCTGGGCGTCGCCTTGACCACGGGCAATAGCTATACCGTTGTGGCCGCTATTGAGGCGCTGCTTGAGGCCAGCACGCGGTTGGGCGCGGACCTGTCGCGATCCACGGCGGCCGTCGTGGGTGCGACCGGTTCTATCGGCCGGGGCACGGCCCTGCTCCTGGCCCCCGAGGTCCGGCGGCTGGTGTTGATTGGCAACCCCCGCTCCGGCGTCAAAGCCTACGAGCGGCTGCAGGCGGTGGCCGCGGAGGTGGCCCGCTGGGTGTTGTCCGAGCGGGGACGGGGGCGGGAGTTTGCCCCAGGCACATTGGCGGACTGGATTGTCCAGCGGCCCGAGCTCCCCGATGCCCAGGCGAGCCACGAGGCATTGGCCGCGGCCATGGGGCAGCTCTTGGCCCGGCCGGATTGCCCGATTTCCCTGACCACCGACGTGGAGGCCGGGCTCGCCGACGGCGAGATGGTGGTCATCGCCACCAGCAGCGCCGACGAGTTCATCACCCCGGGCATGCTGCGCCCGGGCGCGGTCGTGTGCGACATGTCCCGGCCGCCCAACGTCAGCCGCCAAGTGGAGAAGGAGCGGCCCGACGTGCTGGTCCTGGACGGCGGCGTCATCGAGGTGCCGGGCCGGCCGTGGTTTGGCTGGGACTTTGGCTACGAGCAGGGGCTCGCGTACGCGTGCATGTCAGAGACCATGATGCTGGCCCTCGAGAAGGACTACCGCCATACGAGCCTCGGC
>DATCLD010000220.1:0-9880 GCA_036564115.1 Limnochordales bacterium | reverse complement strand
ATCGATCCGCCGCTCGAGGGCCGCCCCGCCAAGCCCGCACAGCTGGCCGTAAAAGCGCAGGTTTTCTGCAGCGGTGAGCCGGCCGTACAGCCCCGGGTCCGTGGGAAGCACGCCCACATGGGCGCGCACCTTGAGCGGTTCCTGGACGATGTCGTAGCCGGCGACCTTGGCCGTACCCCGTGTCGGCCGCAAGGTGGTAGCCAGCATGCGCAAGGTTGTCGTCTTGCCTGCCCCGTTGGGGCCGAGCAGCCCTACCACCTCTCCCGGCTGCACGTCAAAAGAAACGCCCCGCACCACGGGGCGGCCGTGGTACTCCTTTTCCAATCCCATCACTTGAATCAACGGTGTTTCACTCCCAGCGGAAACGCCAGACGGCCACCACGGCGGCGGCCACCGCCCACGCGGCCAGGTACAAGAGCCCGCCGGTGTGGGCGGCGAGGGATTCGCTCCGGGTGGCCACGCCCCGCATGGCCTCCACCAGGGGCGTTAGGGGCAGGTAGTTGATGAGGGGCTGGATGGACTCGGGGATCAACTCCCGGGGCCAGAAGGTACCCGACAGGAACATCATCGGGAATGCCACGACGCTGCCCAAGGTGTTGGCGGCCTCCGCCGTCTTGGAGGCCGAGGAGATCGCAAACCCGATGCTCAGAAACGCCACGGATCCGATGAACATCAGGATCAACAGGTCCACATAGCGGCCCACCACGTGGGCGTCGAAGACCAGCACGCCGACCAGCAGGATGATGAGCCCCTGCATCATGTTGGTCAAGGTAAAACGGGCGATCACACCCGTGAGAAACGCGGCCGGCGGAAAAGGCGTGGCCAGCACCCGCTTGAGCAGCAGCCGCTCCCGGTAGCCCGTCAAGACCGCCGACACGCCCATGAGCCCGCTCTGCATCAGGGCCATGGCCAAGATGCCCGGCAAGAGGAAGTCAAACATGGAGACATCCTCCGCCGCGACCCCTGCCGCTTGCACCGCCAGCACGTTCCGGCGCTGGGTGATGGCCTGGTTCATCTCCGCCACGACCGCGCCGATGACGCCCAGCCCCGCCTGCGCTACTTGCGCGCGGGTTTCGTCGTAGTAAACCCGTACCGGCACCGGGCCCGCTGCGGGGCCGTCTGCGAAAGCGCCCGCCAGGGCGCGCACGGCTTCCTGGTCCGGCAGCACCACCACCAGGCTGCGCTCGCCCCGGCGCAGGGCAGCCAGCGCGGCCTCCTCCTCTTCGATAGTGATCTCGAGGACAGGCACCTCCCGCAGAGCCGCCAGGACCCCGTCGGCCAGCGGGTTGCCGGGCGTGGGCACAACCACCGCCGTTCGGAGGGTGAGGTCGTCAACGTTGCTGAAGACAGAACCGATGAGGCCCATCAGCATCAGCGGGAACACAACGCCCCAAAACAGGGCGTGCTTGTCCCTCCAGAACATGCGCAAGGCCGTTTCGGTTACAGCCCAAATCCCCGCCAGCACAACCGTTCACTCCCGCAGCCGCCGCCCAGTCAGCTGCAGAAACACGTCCTCCAGGTTGGGCGCTTCCACCCTGAGGGACTGGTACCGGACGGCTCCTTCCTTGCCCAGCCGTATCAGGGCAGCGATGGTTTCCTCAAAATCTACGCTGAAGAGGACGACCTCGTCCGGGGCGTCCGCTGAGACGCGCTGGACGCCGGGCAGCGAGCGCAGGGCGTCCGCCAGCGCCGTTGCCGCCCCGTCCTGCGGCCGCACGTGAACCTTGACGCCGGGGGCGTATTGCCGGATAAGCGCTTGGGGTGTATCCAGGGCGACAAGACGGCCGTGGTCGATGATGGCCACCCGGTCGCAAAGCGCCTCCGCCTCGTCCATGTAATGGGTTGTGAGGACGACGGTGCGGCCCTCGTCCCGGATGGAGCGGACCACGTCCCACAAATTCCGGCGGGCCTGCGGGTCCAGCCCCGTCGTCGGTTCGTCGAGAAACACCACTTTCGGGTCGTTGACCAGCGCCAGGGCAATGGACAGCCGCTGCCGCTGCCCGCCGGACAAGGTTTTCACCAGGGCCTTGGCCTTGTCGACCAGCTGCAGCCGCTCCAGGAGCACCCGCTCGTCCACACGGCGGCGGTGAAAGCGGGCAAACAGGCGGATCGTTTCGGCGACGGTCAGGAGCTCAAACAGGCCGGCGTACTGTAGCTGCACGCCCATGCGGGCGCGCGCCCGCCGGGACTCCTTGATCGCGTCGACGCCTGCGACGATCACCCGCCCGCCGTCGGGCTTGCGCAGGCCCTCGATGATCTCCAGCGTCGTCGTCTTGCCCGCTCCGTTAGGTCCCAGGAGGCCAAAGGTTTCGCCGCGCGCGACCGTAAAGCTGATACCGTCCACCGCGGTCACAGACCCATAGCGCTTGACGAGTCCCTCCACCACGATGGCGAGTTCCGGGCCGGGCGCCGCCTGCAGATGGCCCACCAGTGCTGACCTCCTCCTGCCTGCAGCTGCACCCAGCCATCATTCGCCTTTCCTTTGGTCACTCCTGCCCCTTACTCCACCCGGATAGTGCCATTCATACCCAGCTCGTTGTGGCCTGGCACGCTGCAGAGAAACCGGAACGCGCCCGAGCGCCTGGCCTGGACCTCCACCACCGCTTCTTCGCCCGGAGCCAAGACGGGTGTCGCCGCGTCCCAGTCCGGGATCGTCAGGTCGTGGTCGATGGTGCCCGTGTTGCGAAAGAGGAGGCGTACGGTTTCCCCCCGGTGGATGGTCAGCTCCGCCGGGTCAAACCCGTACTCAAACCCTTGTACCGTCAGCTCCCGCACGCCCGCGGGCTCCGTGGGGTCCGTGGGCGCCAGCAAGGCCCTGCCGTAGGTCAGCGCCAGGATCAAAAGCACGACGACCACCGCCACCCAGATGACGGCACGCATTTCGTTCCCTCCTTTCAACTACAGCCTCTCGTACGCCACCGGGACGCTGCAAAGGCGCGCGGTGAGGTCGTCCAGGGCCATAAGGTCTTCTTTGGAGACGTCCCGCACCGAAGTCTTCCCCAAAGCCCGCACGGCCACCGCCATCTCCGCGGCCGCCGCTCGCAGGTAGTTGGCCAGCCGGTGGGCGCCCTCGTCGACGTCCAGCTCGTGCTCGTGGTGTCCGCCAAAAAAGACCAACTGCGTCGGGGGTTCCCAGGGTAGCGCCTTGAACACCTGGCCGTAGGAGATGACAAGCAAGGCCACCGTGCCGATGTAAACCGCGTCGGCGCCCAAGGCCAGCACTTTCAGGAAATCACCTGGGGTGTAAAGGCCGCCGCCTACGATGAGGCTCACCCGGTCCCGGACGCCCCTGGCTTCCAAGTGCCGCACCGCCCGGACCAGCGCGTAGAGGGTCGGCAGGCCGAAATCATCCTGCAGGATGGGCGGGCTGCCTTTGGTGGCGGCCTGGGCGCCGTCGAGGGCGATGACGTCGACACCGGCAGAGAGGCAGGCGTCCAGGTCCTCCTCCAACCTGCGTCCGGGCGCAAGCTTGACGCCGATGGGAACGCCCCCCGTCTCGGCTCTCAGCTCTTCCACCAGTTCCCCCAAGGAGCGCGTCTTGAGCGTTTCGTGGCGCGAATAGATGACGGCAGGTTGCCCGGGAGCAACGCCCAGCTCCCGGCGGAGGCGGCGGTTGCTGCGGACGGCCACCACCTCGTCGCCGACGCCTGTGGACGCGCCCTGCCCAAAGTGAATCTCTACCATGGCCGCGTGCCGCAGCGCCGCCGGGTCCCCGCCCCAGCTGGCCCGGGGATACTGCATGATCAGCTTCGCATTGGCCTGCCGTTCCAAGGGCAATACCGGCCCCTCGCCGCTGTTGCTGGCCGTGCCCGCCAAGGCCGCTCCCCGCGCCAAGGCCACTTTCGCTCTCCGGCTCAGGGCTAGGCCGTAGGCCATGCCCGAGATGAGGAGCGGGATGTCGACCCGGAGCGGCCGCTGCGCCTGCGGCCCCAAGGTGACCGCCATGTCCACCGGCACATCGTAGGCGGCGGGGCGTCGGGCCAACTGGGCTCCGTCGAAGACGAGCGCTTCCAGGTTGGGCCAGCGGCGGGGGCTGCCAAGCGGCCGGTGGACAAGGGCCCCGCGTTCGGCCCGCAAGCCGGTTTCGAGGATGATCTGGGGACCCGGCCGCCGGGCGGCGCTCACCAGTTCCCATAGATTTTCCCGGTAGGGGTCGCTTTGCAGGCGCATCATAAACGTGCGCACGGCCTGCTGCAGCCCGTCTCTGACCCATGCTCCCACCAGGCCCCGGCCGGCCAGCGCGGCGGCGCCCGCGGCCAGGGGCCACAGCCACGCCGCCCGAGGCTGCGCGCTTGGCGGCTCACCTTTCCGGCCCATATTCGCCCTCCTTGCCGCCTGGTGCCCACCCCCTCTGCCGCAAGGGGCGGGCGCCTTCGCGCCTAGCTTGACCGGCGGGCCCGCCGCCCAATCCCGCTGCAGCCCCGGCGTGGGCGTAGGCACGGCGGCATACGGGTACCTGGACGCGGCACAATAGCGCGGGGGGTGGCTGCGACGCGCCTTCTCATCCTGGGCGGCAGCTTCGCGGGGCTGGAAGCTGCCCGCACGGCCCGTCGGCTCTTGGGAACCCGTGCTCGGGTCACCGTCATCGACCGGACGGACACGTTTATCTTCCGGCCGTCGCTCCCGTGGGTCGCCGTTGGCGAGCGCGACCCGGGCAAGATCTGCGCCCCGCTGCCCCGGCTCCTGGCGGCCCACGGCGTCGAGTTCATCCAAGATCAGGTAGACGGTCTCGATCCCAACAGTGGTACCGTGTACGGGCAACAGGGGCGCTACGGCTACGATTTCCTCGTCATCGCCCTGGGCGGGAGCTCCCCGCCCAAGGCACCGCCCGGCTGGCCGGACCGCTGCCATATACCGATCTGGCTGTCGGACGCTGTGCGGCTGCGCCAAGCCCTGGACACTTTTCGCGGCGGGGAAGTGGTGATCGCCCTGCACCCCCACTCGCCCCTGACCTGTCCCGCGTATGAGTTCGTCTTTCAGGCCGCCGACTTTTTCCAACAGCGCGGCCTGCGGGACCGCTGCCGGATCACGTTTATCACGTATGAGGACGACCCTTATTCCGTCGGGGGGACGCGGGCCGTCAGCGTCGCTCGCCGGTGGCTGGACCAAGCGGGCATCCGGGTAATGACGAGCACCTTTATCGAGCAGGTGACGCCCACCGGCGTCGTGCTGGGCGACGGCTACGAGCTGCCCGCATCGCTCCTTGTCGTGCTGCCCGCTTACCAGGGCCCCGCGTTTCTCAAGCAGGTGCCCTACCTCACCGACGCGGACGGGTTTGTCATCACGGATCAGGCCATGCGCGCCCGGGCATACGTCAACATCTTCGCAGCCGGCGACTGCGTCGCGTTTCCGGGTCCCAAGACAGGCTATATGGCCGAACAGCAGGCCCGCGTCGCCGTGGCCAATATCGCCGCGGATCTGGGCCTCGCCGAGCCCGTCGACTACCGATCCGTTTTGGCGTGCCTCGTCGACCTCGGCCCCGGCCGGGGGCTCGTGTCCATCCGGACGCCCGCCCCGCAGCAGGGGCGCGTGCGCACCCGCTTTTTCCTTGCGGGACGCTTGCCGCGCTGGACAAAACGGGCCCTTGAGAGCTATTTCCTCCGTTTCCGCCTGCGGCCAGCGGGCGAGCCGCCCGCTGGCCTGCCGGGCGGGTACCCCGATCCATCCCAAGACCTTTGGTCCCAAGACCATGGGAGCGTTCCCGACCCGCCGGCTTCAGTCGTACGGCACCGCCCAACGCACGTACGGCACCGCCCAACGCAAGAGCCCCGGTGATTCCCATCCGTTTCCGGCCAATGCCGTCCTTGTTCGGCTTGACGCCTGGGACCGAACATATGTTAGGATAAAGATCCCCGAACACTTGATCGCAGGGAGGCCCACGGCATGTCTGTCATCGCGTGTCTGCGGATTCCGCCCACGCCTGCCGTCTGCGACTTGTGCGCCGAGCTGACGCCCGTGGTCGAGCCCGCGGCGGATTGCGTGTGGATGGACTGGACCGGCGGACCGCCGGTGCCGGTGCTGGCAGCCCGCTTGGCGGAGGCCCTCGCGGCTCTGCCGGACTGTTTGCTTCCGGACTGTTTGCTCCCGGACCGTCCGCAGCTGGCTCTCTACCGCTTAGGCGTAGCGCCGCGGCGCTTTGCCGCGGGCGCCCTGGCGTCCCAAACGTTCGACGCGGCTCGCACCGGCTTGCCTGTCCAGCCGGTTCCCGGCGGGTATTGGGTGCGCACCGAGGCGCTGCCGGCCTTCGCGTCCCGCCTGCCGATAGCCTTTCTCACCGAACTCGATCCCAGCGTTCGGGGCGCCCTCGAGGCGCTGGGCGTCGGCACCTTGGGCGATCTGCTGTCCAGCCCTCGCGAGCTTTTGCAAGCGCACATCGGCGCTGAAACCGGCCGGCTGCTGGACTGGGCGCGCGGTCGCGACCCGCGCCCGGTGCGGGCGTTGTATCCCCCGGAGCGGCTTGTGCACCGCGTCCCCGCCGAAGCTTTGGCCAGTACCGATGCCGAGCGCCTGGAAACCGTCATCGGGCAGGCGACGGCCGCTTTGGCCGAGCGCCTGCACACGACGGGCCAGGCGTGCGCCCGGCTGGCGGTCGTCTGGGGCGGGAAGCGGCATGAGCGCTGCTTCACGCCGCCCGTCGCCGATGCCGGCCAACTGGCCCGGGCAGCGGCCCAGGCGGCCAAGCAACTGCTGTTGGAGTGGGCTCACGACAAGAGCGGCCGTGCACCGTCCTCGGAGATTTCCGGCAATCCGGAGATCCCCGGCGACTGCGTGCTGGAGATTTCCCCTACCGCCTATGCGGGGCGGCAGACGCTGCTCTGGGATCCCGATCGTCCCGACGGCCCCCGCCATCACCCAGCGCTGGCCGCCATCTGCGCCCGCTTCGGCCACACCTTTCTCCGTCCGGCGCGGCCGGCCGGTCCGCACCCCCGCCCCGGCTTTCTTGCTGCCCATGTGCGCGAAGCCGTGGCGCACTATGAGGCCATGAACCGCTTTTACTGGCTCGCGGAGTGATGCGGCATGCGCCTGGTGGACGCTCCCGTCAAGGTCGCGCCGCCGGGCGGACGGCCGGCGCGCTTTCGCTGGCAAAACCGCACTTATCGCATCGCCCGCATCATTGACCAGTGGTCGTACCTGGGCCGCTGGTGGGCCGGCGAAGGGGAATGGCGCTTCTTCCGGGTGGAGACGGTCGACGGTGGGCTGTTTGAGCTGTACCTGGACGTGGCGGCAAACCAGTGGAGGTTGTACCGGGTGTATGACTGACGCGGGTTTCGTGCACCTGCACGTCCACTCGCCCTTTTCCTTTCTGGACGGGGCCAGCGCCATTGAGGAGCTGGTGCGGCACGCCGCGGACTTAGAACTCCCAGCGCTGGCCCTCACCGACCACGACAACTTGAGCGGTGCAGTCCGCTTCGTGCAGGCCTGCACGGCGGCCGGGATCAAGCCTATCATCGGCTGCGAGCTGACGTTAGACGACGGCCACCACCTTTTGGCCCTGGCCACCTCGCCCAAAGGCTACGCCAACTTGTGCCGCATCGTCTCCGCCGCCCACCTGGGCAATCCCCGGGGCGAACCGCGCGCCGCGTGGGACGATATCATCCGGTATAAAGAAGATCTGCTGTTCCTCTCCGGCTGCCGCCGGGGCGAGATCCCCGCCCTCCTCTACCAGCGGCGCTTCCGGGAAGCCGAAGCCGCCGCCCGCCGCTACAGGGACGCGCTGGGCCGCGACCGTTTCCTTTTGGCGCTGGAGGCGACGGAGCTTCCCGGCCAGCACGCGGTCAACCAAGCCCTGGTGGAGTTGGCTGAGCGCCTGGGCTTGACGGCGGTGGCCACCGGCAACGTCCACTACACGACGCGGGAGCGGCACCCCGTCCACGACGTCTTGCGCTGCATCGCCTTAGGCATCACGGTGGAAGACCCGCATCCCGGCCGGCCTTTTAACGACCAGCGATACCTAATCCCGCCGGCGGTCATGCGGGAGCGCTTTGCCTGGTACCCGCAAGGGCTGGTCAATACCCTGGCGGTTGCGGAGCGGTGCCAGCCGGCGCTGGTGCTGGGCCAGCCCCGGCACCCGCGCTTTCCCCTGCCTCCCGGCCAGACGGCCCAGGCTTTGCTGCACCAGCTGACCTGGGCCGGCGCCGAGCGGCGCTACGGGCGGATCTCACCCGCTTTGCGCGAGCGTATCAGCAGCGAGCTGGCCATCATCGACCACCTGGATATGGCCGATTACTTCCTCGTGGCCTGGGATGTGGTCCAGTTTGCCCGCAGCCGGGGCATCCGCACCAGCGGCCGCGGCTCGGCGGCTGATTCGGTGGTGGCTTATTGCCTCGGGTTGACCGATGTGGACGCCTTCCGCCGCAACCTGCGTTTCGAGCGCTTTTTGTCCATCGAACGGGGCGAGCCGCCCGACATCGACATCGACTTGGAGGCCGAGCACCGGGACGAGGTGGCCGCCTACGTCTATGAGCGCTACGGCCGGAACCACGTGGCGGCCGTAGCCACCTATCACACCTACCACGCCCGCGGCGCCCTGCGGGAAGTGGGCAAAGTGCTGGGCTTCGCGCCGGAGGAAATCGACGCGGTGGCCAAGCGGATGCCCCACTTGCCCGCGGACGCGATCGAGCGGGCGCTGCACCGCTACCCCGAGCTGAGAGCCGTTTCCTTTGACGGCGACGCGCGCCGGCGCCAGTGGCTGGCCTTGGCCCAGGCGCTGGCCGCACTGCCGCGGCATTTGGGCACCCACTCTAGCGGTCTGGTCATTAGCGCCGAGCCTTTGTTGGACGTGACGCCCTTGCAGATGTCGGCCAAAGGGGTAGTCATGAGCCAGTTTGACAAGGACGATGTGGAAGCTCTGGGACTCATGAAGCTGGACCTGCTATTCTTGCGCATGCTGGGCGCGGTCAACACCGCCGCCCGGGCCATCCAGCGGCACGATCCCAGGTTTGACTACGACCGCATCCCCGACGACGATCCCCGGACATACCAGCGCCTGCGCCGGGGCGAGACCATCGGGGCGTTTCAGCTGGAATCCCCCGCCCAGCGGGCCTTGCACCCCCGCTTGCGCCCGCGGGAGTTTGAGGACATCGTCGCGTCCGTGGCCCTCATCCGGCCCGGACCTATCAAAGGCGACATGGTGCGCCCTTTCATCGCCCGGCGCAATGGCCAAGAGCCGATCACCTACATCCACCCCAAACTGCGCCCGATCCTGGAGAAAACCTACGGGGTCGTCTTGTTCCAAGAGCAGGTGATCGAGATCGCCCGGGAGATCGCCGGCTTCACCCCCGGCGAGGCCGACCGCCTGCGGCGGGCCATGTCCTCCTTCCGGTCGCAGGCGGAGATGGACCGCATCGGCGAGCAGTTTGTCGCCAAAGCCATCGCCCAAGGGTGCACGCCGGAGCAGGCCCGTACCATCTTTGGCTACATCGCCGGCTACGCGGGCTACGGCTTTTGCGAGGCCCACGCCGCTTCTTTCGCCACCATCGCGTACAAGACCGCCTACTTGCTGGAGCACTACCCTGCGGAGTTTTACGCGGCGCTCTTGGCCCACCAGCCCATGGGGTACTACCCGCCCAATACGCTCTTGTGGGAAGCCAAGCGCCGGGGCGTCGCCGTGCGAGGGCCGTGCGTCAACAAAAGCGCCCCGGAGTACACGGTGGAAGACGACCGCGCCATCCGCGTCGGCCTGCGGCAGATCCGCTCCTTGAGTGCGGCGACGCTGGCCGCCGTGCTGGATGCGAGGGCGGAGCGTCCCTTCACGTCCCTGGCGGACTTTTGCCAGCGGGTGGCGCCGCTCACCATCGAGGAGGCGGAACAGCTGGTGCTGGCCGGCGCCTTTGACGCAATCCACCCCAACCGCCGGGCCCTTTTGTGGCAGTTGCCGGCC
>DATCLD010000219.1:0-8767 GCA_036564115.1 Limnochordales bacterium | reverse complement strand
GTCACGGGGATGCCGGTCCAGCTGGAGACGATTTCCGCGATATCCTCCGCGGTCACCGTCCCTTCGGTGCGGCTGCGGCTGTTCTTCCACTCGAGGCGCTGCCGCTCCAGCTCTTCCCGCATGCGCTGCTCGAGATCCCGCAGGCGGGCGGCCTTCTCAAACTCCTCGTTCTTGATGGCCGCTTCCTTCTCCACCCGGGTCTCCTCGATCTTGGCCTCGAGCTCCTTGAGCTCAGGCGGCGCCACCAAGGCCTGCAGGCGCACCTTGGACGCGGCCTCGTCGATCAGGTCGATGGCCTTGTCGGGCAGAAACCGGTCGGTCACGTAGCGATCCGACAAGCGAGCCGCGGCCTCCAGGGCCTCGTCGGTAATCTTGACCCGGTGATGGGCCTCATACCGATCCCGCAGGCCTTCGAGGATCTTAATGGTTTCCTCCACCGACGGCTCATCCACCATGACCGGCTGGAAACGCCGCTCCAGCGCCGCGTCCTTCTCCACGTGCTTGCGGTACTCATCCAGCGTCGTCGCGCCGATGCACTGGATCTCGCCTCTCGCCAGCGCAGGCTTGAGGATGTTGGACGCGTCGATCGCGCCCTCGGCGGCGCCGGCGCCGATGATGGTGTGCATCTCGTCGATAAACAGGATCACGTCGCCGGACGCCCGGATCTCGTCCATGACCTTCTTCAGGCGCTCTTCAAACTCGCCGCGGAACTTGGACCCGGCCACCAGGGCCCCCAGATCCAGCGTGACAACCCGCTTGTTGAGCAGCGTCTCCGGCACGTCGCCGGCCACGATCTTCTGGGCCAGCCCCTCGGCGATGGCCGTCTTGCCGACGCCCGGCTCCCCGATAAGCACCGGGTTGTTCTTCGTCCGCCGCGACAGCACCTGGATGACCCGCTGGATCTCCTTTTCCCGCCCGATGACGGGGTCGAGCTTGCCCTCCCGGGCCAAGTCCGTCAAGTCGCGCCCAAACTGATCCAGGGTCGGCGTCTTGCGGGTGCGCGTCCCCTTGGCGGGCTGGCCGGTGCTGCCGCCCAACAGCTCCACCACCTGGCGGCGCACCTTATCCAGGTCTGCGCCCAGGTTCTTGAGCACTTGCGCGGCGACGCCCTCTCCTTCCCGGATCAGGCCCAGCAGGATGTGTTCGGTGCCGATATAGGTGTGGCCCAACTGGCGGGCCTCGTCAAAGGCCAGTTCCAACACACGCTTTGCCCGGGGCGTGAATCCGATTTGGCCTTGCGGCGGGCTTTCGCCTTTGCCGATCACCTTCTCGACTTCGGCCCGGACCTTGTCTAGGCTGATGCCCATACTTTGCAGGGCGCGGGCGGCCACGCCCTCGCCTTCGGCCACCAGGCCCAGCAAGATGTGCTCCGTGCCGACCACGTTGTGGCCCAGCCGCCGGGCTTCCTCCTGCGAAAGCACGACCACCTTTTGTGCCCGCTCGGTGAACCGGCCAAACATGCCCCTCACCTTCCTTTTCCTACTATCGTTGTTCGCTCTTTCCAGCCACTATGCGCTCCCGGACCATGGTGGCTCGGAGCTCGTCCCGCTCCGCCGGGGACAGCTCCCGGCCCACCCGGTTCTGCAGATGCGCCGGCCGGATAAGCACCAGCAACTCTTGCAGGATCTCCGGTTGCACACCGGGGATCAGGCCAAGATCGATCCCGAGCCGGACGTCCGACAAGAGCTGCATCGCTTCGTGGCTGGTCAACAGTCGGGCGTGCGTCAGGATCCCGTAGGCCCGCAGCACCCGGTCCTCGAGCCCGATCTGGTTGCGCTTGAGGATCGTCTGCCGGGCCTCCCGCTCTTGATCGATGACTTGGCGAGTGACGTTAATCAAGTGGTGCACGATTTCGCTTTCGGAATGCCCCAACGTAACCTGGTTGGAAAACTGGAAGATGTTGCCAACCACCTCCGTGCCCTCGCCGTAGAGGCCACGGACCGTCAGGCCGAATTTGCCGACCGCCGTGATGATCCGGTTGATCTGCTCCGTCATGACCAGGGCAGGCAAATGCACCATGAGGCTGGCCCGCAGGCCCGTCCCCACGTTGGTCGGGCAGGCGGTAAGATACCCCCGGGTTTCCGTGAACGCGTAGGGCAAGTGCTCCTCCAACGCCTCGTCCACCCGTTCCGCCACATCCAGCGCCAGCGGCAACTGCTGCCCCGGCATGAGCACCTGGATGCGCACGTGGTCCTCTTCATTGATCATGACACTGACGGCTTCGTCGTCCCGGAGGATGACCGCCTTGTGCTTGACACCCTTGGTATGCTGCGGGCTGACCAGGTGCCTCTCCACCAGGATCTGGCGCTCCAAGGGGGTGAGGCTGTTCATGGTGACCAGCTGCATCCGGCTCAAGGACGGCGAGTTTTCCACCGCCTCCCGGCACAAGTTCAACACGTGCTCCAGCTGCTCGTCACTGGCCACCGCGGGGAACGGCACGCCCGCCACGTTGCGGGCGAGGCGAATGCGGCTGCCCAGGACCACGTCGCGGTCGGGGCCACTGCCCTTCATCCACTCGCTGAACGGCCGGTTGATGATGTCCCGGAGCGACATCGCTCATCCCTCCTCAGCCGCCAGCGCCCTGCGCCTTGTGTTGCGCCTGTTCCAGCGCCCGCAGCCGGTCCCGCAGCTCCGCCGCCCGCTCGTACTCCTCTTTCGCGACGGCCGCTTGCAACTCCTGCCGCAGGCGCTCGATCTCCCGGCGGCGGCGCAGCGCACTGCCCGCCCGGGCCGGCACCTTGCCGGTGTGGTGCGTCCCACCCTGGATGCGGCGCAGCACCGGTTCGAGCTGTTGGTCAAAGGTCTCCCAGCACTGGCTGCAGCCCAGGTGCCCCAGCCGCTTGAAGTCGGCGAAGGTCAGGCCGCAGTTGGGGCAGCGCAGCCGTGTGCGGACCGGCGATGCGCCCACGCCCGCGCCGGCCTCAAGGTCGAGAAGCCCGCCCAGGAGCTTGTTGACGCTGAACACCGGCTCAAACCACATCTCGCCCTCCTGGCGGGCACACGCCTCGCACAGGTGCGACTCGCGCTTCTCGCCGTTGATGAACTGCGTCACGTGCACCGTGGCTTCGGCCTGCCGGCAGTTGTCGCACAGCATTGCGGCCGCCCTCCCCTCGACCTCATCCTATGCGATCCCGCTCATCGGGCGAGCTGGACAACATCACTAGCATACCCTTCATCATGGCCGCCCGCAGCAGGTCACACAGCGGCGGCTCGGCCCAGTCGGCCTCCTGCCGCAGCGTCTGCCGCATGAGCGCCGCCTCCCGGCGGGTCAACAGGCCCCCCTGCTCCAGAGAGCGCAGGAGCCCCTCGGCCTGGCCGGCGGTGAGCGAGCGGCCGAGGCACTGCCACACGGCTTGCAGCCCCGTCGCCCCCGGGCGCGGATGGCGCGCCACGATGCGAATGTACCCACCGCCTCCCCGGCGGCTTTCCACAAAGAAACCGCGCTCCGGCGTGAATCGCGTCGCAAGGACGTAGGTCACTTGAGAAGGGACGCAGGCAAAGCGGTCGGCCACCTCGGCCCGTCGCACCTCGACGCAGCCGTCTTGGGAGTGCATCAAGAGGTGCATCAGGTAGGCTTCGATGCGATCGGACAGGCTGCTCATGGCTGGCCTTTCCCCGCCGCCCCTCCTTTTTGACCTTCTTTGACCTTGCGGTTCGATTATACCATATCCACCCATCGCCGCAAGGGGTATCTATGGCGACTATGCCGGGACCCCAGCGGCAGGGAGTCTGCGGCCAGGACTAGACGCCGCCAGACAACTCCGCCACGGCCGCGGCCAGCTCGTCCAGGTCGTCCCCGGTGTTGAAGGCGTGCACCGACGCCCGCACGGCCCGGGGCTTGGGCAGCCAGCGGCACACGATCCGGTGCCGCTGCCAGAGCGTTTCCACCGCCGCCTGCGCGTCGACACCGGCGATGCGGAAAACTACCAGGCCCGACCAGAGCGGCTCAGGGTCGGGGCTGAGGATCTCGACGCCATTGATGCGCGCGAGCGACTCCCGCAAGTGCGCCACCAGGGACAGGATACGTGCCCGCACCGCGGCCGGATCGAGCTCGTGCCACATGGCGGCCGCCTCGCTCAAGGCAGCAAAAGACGGCACGTGCTTGCCGGCCACCTCAAAGCGGCGCGCTCCCGGGTGCAGTCGGAACTCCTCCGCCGGCCGGTCCTCATGCACAACCGACGCCCAACCAATGAGGCTGACGGACACCGCGTCCAAGGCGTCCTGTTCCGCGTAGAGAAATCCTGTGCCGTCAGGGCCCAGCAGCCATTTTTGCCCGGCGGCGGCGTAAAAGTGGCAGCCGAGCGCCTTGACGTCCACCGGGAGCTGGCCGGGCCCTTGGGCGCCGTCGACCAAAAGCCAGACGCCCCGCTCGCGGGCGACGGCCGCCACGTCGGCCACCGGCAGCACGGCACCGGTGTTGTAGGCGACGTGGCTCATGCAAATGAGGCGCGTGCGGTCGGATAAGCTGGCCCGCACATCATCCACCCGCACGGCGCCCTGGCGGGCAGGGATGCGCCGCACCTGGACGCCCCGCTCGCGGGCCAGGTGAAACCAGGGCAACAGCCCGGAGATATGCTCTAGATCCGACACGAGCACCTCATCGCCCGGCGCCAGCGGCAAACCCGCCGCCACGATGGCCAGCCCTTCGCTGCAGTTGTGGGTAAGGGCGATCTCCTCCGGCCCGGCTCCGATCAGTTGAGCCAGTGCCGCCCGCACCCGGTCCAGCTCTTCGCTGGCCTCCTGCAGGACGTCCATGCGCCCCGGCCCCCGCTCGGCCAGCCGCCGGACCCACTCCACCTCCCGCTCGACCACCCGGACGGGCGGTGGCCCGGAGACACCCGTGTTGAGATACACTTGCCCTTTCAGCGCGGGAATCGCCTCCCGCAGCGCCAGCCAATCGGCCACGCGGACTCACCTCGACGCGAAGCTTGGCTACGTAAGCTTGGCTACGGCCGGCGGCCACACCTGCTGATGGCCGACCTAGCCTCCCAATCCTGGCTGCCAGCCCTGCCACATTTTCAGCAAAGGTCTCGCGAGCCGCGATGTGGAACCGCGCCTGCATACGGGGGGATAACCTTGGCGAGACACCCAAAGAGCCGGCGCCTGCACCCGACCCACCGGGCGATACGGCGACTGTTTCCCAATAACGTCTACGTCCAGAGGCTCCTGGACAAGCTGGAATCGCTAAACGTGGGCCTTGGCATTAGCACCGAGCCTGGCCAGTGGCTGTATCACCCGGCTTTCCGCACCTTGTGGGTGTGGGAGCCCGACCTGCGCACGCAGCCACTGTCATATCTCGTGGTCATCCTCGCCCATGAGCTGGGACACGTCTTGGACTTCGACGAAAAGCCCCATTACCGGGCCATTACGAAAAACCTCCACTGGGCCCAGGTACCCGACGAGATCGAGTGCTCGGCTTTCGTGCGCGGCTTTTTGCTTTTGCAGGAGCTGGACGTACCCGTCAACCTGCCCCAATACTTGGCCATGATCGACACGCCCATGGCCGCGCAGGTAGGCTGGGAGCTCTTGACCGTCTACCCATGGGTTGCCTGGCCCAGCGCCTCCCTGACGCCGGTGCCCTCCAGCCTTATTCCTTCAGCCGCGGGTCCAGCGCATCCCGCAGCCCATCTCCCAGCAGGTTGAAACCGAGCACCACCAGCATGATGCTCAACCCGGTCGCGGTGGTGATGTGGGGGGCCACCAGCAGATACTGCCGTCCCCGGCTCAAGATGGTCCCCCACTCCGGTGTCGGCGGCTGGGCGCCCAGGCCGAGGAACCCAAGCCCCGCCGCCCACAGGATGGACGACCCGACCTGGAGCGTCGACTGGACGATCACCGGCGCGACGCAGTTGGGCAAAATGTGCCGGGCGATGATGACCAGATCCCGCGCGCCCGCGGCGCGAGCCGCCTCCACGAAATCCTTGCGTTTCAGCGCCAGAGCCGAGCCCCGCACAAGCCGGGTATAGACGGGGATCGACACGATTCCGACCGCGATCATGACGTTTTCGAGGCCGACGCCTAGGGTGCTCACGAGCACGATGGCCAGGAGAATGCCGGGAAACGCGAGCATGACGTCGATGACCCGCTGGACGATCAGGTCCACCCAGCCGCCGTAGTAGGCGGAGATGGCGCCAAGGGGCACCCCGATGACGATGCCGATGTTCACCGAGATGAGCCCGACCCGCAGGCTGATGCGGGCGCCGTACAACAGCCGGCTCAACATGTCCCGGCCTAATTCGTCCGTGCCAAGCCAGTGCTCGGCCGATGGGGGCTGAAGGCGCTTCGCGAAGCTCGACTGCAGCGGATCGTGGGGCGCGATCCACGGAGCCAGCACCGCCAGCGCCACGAAGATTACAATGATGGCCAAACCCAGCATGGCGAGGCGATTGCGCGCCAGCCGGCGCACCACCCGCCACGCGGGCGCCTCGGCACGGGCGGTTGCGACGGCGGCCGTGCCGTCCGCACGGGCTGCGAGCCGGTTGCCCACCGCTGCTTCCTCCTCAGTCATAGCGGATGGTCGGGTCGATGTAGGCGTACAGCACGTCCACCAGCAGGTTGACCAAGATGAAGCCGACGGCCACTGCGAGCACCGCTCCCTGCACCACCGGGTAGTCCCGGCCGGTGATGGCCCCCACCATCAGCCGGCCGATGCCGGGCCAGGCAAAGACCGTCTCCGTCAAGACCGCCCCGCCCAGCAAGTTGCCAAATTGCAAGCCCATCACGGTCACCACGGGGATGAGAGCGTTGCGGAACGCGTGCCGCAGCACCACACCCCGCTCGGGCACGCCTTTGGCCCGGGCCGTACGCACGTAGTCCTGCCGCAGCACCTCCAGCATGCTGGAGCGGGTCATGCGGGCGATGATGGCCGCGGACGACAACCCTAGGGTGATGGAAGGCAGCACCAGGTGGTGCCAGGTGCCGTGGCCCGCCGTGGGAAACCAGCCCAGGTGCAAGGAAAACAGGAGCATCAGCATGAGGCCGAGCCAGAAAACGGGCATCGAAACCCCGACCAGGGCGATGAACATGCTGAGCGCGTCGACCCACGAGTTGGGCCGTACCGCGCTGAGCACGCCAGTGCTCACCCCGAGGGCCGTGGCGATGACCATGCTGGCGACCGCCAGCTGCAACGTGGCCGGCAGGGCGGACTTGAGCTCGTCGGTGACCGGCAGCCGGGACAAGGTGGAGCGCCCGAGGTCACCCCGGGCTAGCTTCTTCAAGAAGATCCAGTACTGGATCACCGGGTGCTCGTTCAGTCCCAGCTGCTGCCGGATCATCTCCACGACTTCTTTGCTCGCGGCCTCGCCCGCCATCACCCGCGCCGGATCTCCCGGGATCAGGCGCACCATCGCAAACACGACGATGGACACGCCCAGGAGCACCGGCAGCATCAGCGCGAGACGGCGCAAGATGTACTGGGACACCGGTTTGCCTCACCCCGTCGTGAGAAGGAGGGGTCGCCAGGGCGATCCCCTCCTCCTCGTGACTGACCCTCCGCTGCGCCCAACGCCGGCGCGCGCTCGGTTAACGGATCCGCGCGCGGGAGGCGATGATCCGCTCCGTCGGGTGGACGATGACGCCCTCCACGTTGGCGCGGATGGCCGTGATCTGGGTTTCGGCGTGCAGGAACAACCAGGGCGCATCCTCCATGATGATCTGCATGGCTTCCCGGTAAGCCGCGCGCCGCACCTCCTCATCCGGCGTGGTGCGGGCCATGTCCAGCAGCGCATCCACCCGCGGGTTGCTATAGAACGCCCGGTTGGAACCGGTGGGCACCCACTGGCTGGAGTGGAACAGCGGGTAGAGGCCGTAGTCGGCGTCGCCCGTAACGGTGCCCCAGCCCAGCAGGAACATCGGCACCTCGTTCTCATCGGGCGGCCGGTTGGTGACGTCGAGGTAGGTCGCCCACTCCAGCGTCACGATCTCGGCCTGGATGCCGACTTCCGCCAGCTGCGCCTGGACCGCTTCAGCGACCTCCAGGTCCTTCAAGTAGCGGCCCGAAGGCGAGTAGAACTGGACGCGGAACCCATTGGGATACCCGGCCTCCGCCAGGAGTTGGCGCGCCTTCTCCGGGTTGTACTCATAGCCGCCGATGGCCGCATAGCCGAAGATGCCCGGTGCGATGGGCGCGTCCGACGGCCGGCCCATGCCACCCAAGATGAACTCGTTGATGGCCGCATTGTCCACCGCGTAGTTGACCGCCTGCCGCACGCGGCGGTCGGTGAACGGGTTCTTGGGCCGGTCCGCGCGCTGGTAAGTGTTGAAACCGATGTAGATGGTGCGCACGCTGGGCGTAAAGACCACGTTGACGTTGGGGTCGCGCTCCAGCACGCTCACCATGTCGGGCGGCACCCGCACGGCCACATGCGCCTCGCCCGTCTGCACCATCAGCATGCGGGCGCCGTCCTCGGGTACGACGCGGAACACGATCTCATCGACCTGCGGCGGCTCGCCCCAGTAGTCGGGGTTGCGCTCGAGAACGATGCGGTCGTTGCGCACCCACTCCTTGAACCGGAACGGACCGGTGCCGACGGGGTTGCGGGCGATGTCCTGGCCGTAACGCTCAACGGCGGCCGGGCTCAACATGCCAATGCTGCTGTGGGTCAAGTGGGCCAAGATCGGTGCGAACGGAGCCGCGGTGGTCAGCCGCACGGTGTACTCGTCCACCACGTCTACGGACGTGACGGGGCTGATGAGGAACCGGAACGTGACCGCATTAGCCGGGTCCAGGATGCGGTCCAGGTTGTATTTGACCGCGGCGGCGTTGAAG
>DATCLD010000218.1:0-22551 GCA_036564115.1 Limnochordales bacterium | reverse complement strand
GCTTAAGCCCGAGCACTACCAGGGCGGCACCTTCACCGTCAGCAACCTGGGGATGTTTGGCGTCGAGGAGTTCGCCGCCATCATCAACCCGCCGCAAGGGGCGATCCTGGCGGTCGGCGCCGTGACGGAGCAGCCCGTGGTTCGCAACGGCCAGCTGGCCATCGGCCGGGTCATGCGGGTCACCGTCTCGGCCGACCACCGGGTGACCGACGGGGCTCAGGTGGCGCTGTTCCTCCAGGACCTCAAGGCGATCCTGGAAAACCCGCTGCGCTTGCTCATTTAGGATGCGGACGACGCACCGGGCGGGCAGCCCACCTGCCCGCCGCAAGTTTGAGGAGGAAGGGTGAAGGCTGTGAGCAACCAGGAGGGTGCGCGCCACGACGTGGTCATCATCGGCGGCGGGCCGGGCGGGTACGTGTGCGCCATCCGCGCGCGCCAGCTGGGCCTGAACGTCGCGCTCATTGAAAGGGAAGCCCTAGGCGGCACGTGCCTCAACTGGGGCTGCATCCCCACCAAGGCGCTCCTGTACAGCGCCGGCCTGCTGGAGGACATCCGGCGGGCGGCCGAGTTCGGCATCGTCGTCGAAAAGGTCAGGCCCGACTATGCCGCAGCCCAAAAGCACAGCCGCCGGGCGGCCGATCGGCTGCGCAAGGGCGTCGAGTATTTGATGCGCAACAACGGCGTCACCGTCTACCAGGGCCAGGCCCGCATCACCGGCCCCGGCCAGGTCGCCATCGCCGGCGGTCCCGTGGTCGCAGCGAAAAACATCGTGGTCGCCACGGGAGCGCGGCCCCGCAGCCTGCCCGGGCTTGAGCCCGACGGCAAGCGAGTGTTGTCGAGCCGGGACGCACTGGCCATGACCGAGCTCCCCAAGTCCATCGTGATCGTGGGCGCGGGCGCCATCGGCGTGGAGTTCGCCTCCATCTTTAACTCCTTCGGGGTCGATGTGACCCTTGTGGAAGCCTTGCCCCAAATCTTGCCCGCTGAGGAGCCCGAGATCAGCCAAGAGCTCACCAAGATTTTCACGAAGCGGGGCATCAAGGTCTTAACCGGCGCCACCGTGGCCGGCGTCGACGAGGACAAGGACGGCCTGGCCATCCGGGTGACCGCCGGCGACCGCCCCAGCGGGGAAATCCTGCGGGCGGAGAAGGTGCTGGTGGCCATCGGCGTCATCGGCAACACGGAAGGCCTCGGCCTGGAAAGCGTGGGCGTACAGGTAGAACGGGGCTTCATCCGGGTCAATGAGCGCATGGAAACCGGGGTGCCCGGCATTTACGCCATCGGCGACGTCACCGGCCCGCCGCTCCTGGCCCACGTCGCCAGCGAGCAGGGCGTCCTGGCCGCCGAAGCCATCGCCGGGCGTCCGGTGCGGCCGCTGGACTACCGCAAGGTCCCCCGCGCCACCTACTGCCACCCCCAGGTGGCGTCGGTGGGGCTGACGGAGGCCCAGGCCCGGGAAGAAGGCCACGAGGTCAAGGTCGGCGTCTTCCCCTTGCGGGGCAACGGCCTGGCCGTCGCGACGGGCCGGACCGACGGGTTCGTCAAGATCGTGGCCGAAAGCCGCTACGACGAGATCCTGGGCATGCACGCCATCGGGCCCGAGGCGTCGGAGCTCATCGCGGAGATCGGCCTCGGCCAAACCATTGAAGCGACCCTGCACGACGTGGCCGCAACCGTGCACGCCCACCCGACGCTCTCCGAGAGCGTCAAGGAAGCCGCACTGGCGGCGCTGGGCGCTGCCATCCATATCTAGCCGGAGCGCCGAGCTGGAGCGCCGGACCATCTCCGGGAAACCAAAAGCCGGCTCTTCCAGGCGAGCGTTGCGCTCGCGCCGGGAGGCCGGCTTTCGTATTGCCGTCTCCGGACAGTCCTTCCCCCGCCGGTCCGGCGGGTATCCGGTTGGCCTTTCAACACCGGTTGAGGAACACCGGTTTAGGAGGCGGCGGTCACCAGCGACCGGGCGACCAGGGCGATGGCCAAGAGGGACAGCAACCCGTGCCAGAGCATGCCCTGGGCACCTGAACCGACGAGGCGCGCGTGCCCGAGCACGCGGCCCGCGGCCAGCACCGCATTGAGCACGCCGTACATGAGGTGCCCCGAGCTGGGCGGCAATCCCGCCGCGAAGAGAAAGATGCCCAGCGCCACCTGGGCGCCGATGAGCAGTTGGAAGAAGACGAGTGCGTGGAAAAACAGCGGGCCGGGCGCCCGCTGGCGCCAATAAAGGAAGAGCGACCACAACGCCAGCAGCGCATTGCCGGCCACAAGCCACACGGTGATCCAGTCCTTGAGCTGCAGCGCGGTTGTCATCTTTGCGCCCGTTCCTCCGTGCCCGGAACCCTTGCGAGGCTTCCCCCCGGGCACTCTGTTTCGCCTCACGGGGACGCGATTCCTGGCCCACCCACGCGCCCGCGAACAAAAACGGCCGCCCTGGCGGGCGGCCGCAGTCCTGCGCCAATAGCGGTTTCCCCGCTACCACAGCCGGAAGCCGGGCATGGTCGGGTACTCGGCCGCCATGCGCCACAACGAAGGCAGCCACGCCGCCGTCGACAGCGCAAGCCCCAGGGCAAACCAGGGCGAAATGCGGTCCAGCCACCTGGGCATGGGCCCGGGTTCCATGAGAGGCTGCGCTTCGGGCACCGTGACGGGTTCCGCCAGCCGGCGGCCGAAGATGGTCCGCAGCATGATGAAGAGAAACACGCCGCCGGAGACGAACATGATGACGCCGCCTGCCGCGGTCAACACCCCGCCCCAGTGCCATTCGCCGAAGCGCTCCGCGTACGGGGCGTAGGTCAGGAACGTGCGCCGGGGGGCGCTGGCCAGCCCCATCCAGTGCATGCCGCGGGCCATGATCGCGATGCCGAAGAACCAGCTCCACACCTGGAACACGGCCCACTTTCTCCCCCACAGCTCGCGGCCTGACAAGAGCGGCACCAACCAGTAGCTGACAGCCATAAACGTCAAGGTCACCGCCCCGGCGACCTGGGTGTGCAGGTGGCCCACGACCCACAAGGTGTTGTGGACGATGAGATTCATGTTGAGGGACGAATTGATGAGGCCCGTGATGCCGCCGGTCGCGAAGATGAGCATGGCCAAAAGCTGCCCGGCAACAGAGGGGTTGGAGAGCCACGGCAAGGCCAAGAGCCACATGATGTACCCCCGCCCGCCGCGGCGCCGGGCGCCTTCTTCGACGGACGCCACCACGGTGAACGCCGTCACCAGGCTCGGGAAGATGACCGCGTAAGTCATGATGCCGTGCAGCACCTTGAAACGATGCGCCACGCCCGGGTCGACGAACATATGGTGCAGGCCCGTCGGGGTGGCCAGCACCACGAAAAGCAGGAACACAAGCCGCGCCAGCGATTCGCTGAACAGGCGCCCCCCGACCTGGGCCGGCAGCATGGTGTACCAGGAGAGGTACGCCGGCAGCAGCCAAAAATAGACCAGCGGGTGACCGGTGAACCAGAACAGGGCCCGGGTCAGCAGATGATTGACCTGCGCCTTGTCGCCCAGCGACCACGGCAAGAGATACACCAGCAGCGCCACCGCGAGCCCAAGTGACGCCAAGAACCACATCGCCCAGGTGCACAGGGCAGCCAAAGCCATCAGCGGCGTGCGCTGCCGCGGGTGCTCCCGTTTCCAGGCCCGCCACGTGAGCCACGCATTGAGGGCGGCCATCCACGTGGCCAGCGCCACCAGCACCAGGCCCGCGTAAAACCCCGGGTGCGCCTTGAGCGGGGCGTAAAACGTGAACAGCACGGTCGCCTGGTTGCGGAAGATGGTGATCAGCAGGGCCACTGTGCCCGTGACCGCCACCGCCAGCGTCGCCCATGCGAGGCCCCGATCCGCCAGCGGCCGGCGCAACCCGTGGACGACAGCCAGCGACAGGAAGCCGATGATGAATGTCCCCGTAAACAACAGCGCCAGCACGACCCCGTGGGCGGTCAGGCCCATGTAGTACAGCTGGAGATTGCCCGGCAGAAACCGGTACAAGTCCACCTGCATCTTGTCCAAGGCCTGCAAGGTGCCGAACACGCCCCCGAGGGCCAAGAGCACGAAGCTGATGTAGATGAAGCACCGGATGTGCAGGCTGTCGGCCCGGTACAGCTCGCTCAGGTCGCGGGCAGGCGCGTCGTCAGTCGGCGGTTGCGGGTGTAGCTGCGGGTTCAACGATAATTCTCCCTTCCATCACGTGGTGGCCGACGCCGCAGTACTCGTGGCAAAACAAGCTGTGCTCCCCGGGCTCGATGAAACGGTAACGGATTTCGGACACCTGGCCCGGCACGATCATCTGGTTGATGGTCGTGTACGGGACGCGAAAACCGTGGATGACGTCCAGGCTGGTCACCTGGAACGTCACGTCCGCCCCGGCCGGCACCCGCACCTCCGCCGGCTGGAACGACCACGCCCGGGCCACCATCACGACCCGGTAGCGCCCGGGGCCCTCCTCATACACGCCCGGCTGGTTGAAGGGCGGCCGCTGGGTCACCGTCGCCGGGTCCACCTGCCCGGCGTCGCCGATGAGGCGGATGTCCAGGCCGTAGATGCTATACGTCAAGGCCAGCATCAGGCCGATGAGCACCGCCGCGCTCAAGAAGATCCACAGCCGCTCGTAGCGGTCAATGTCCACTGAGCCCACCGCCGTAGCGCAGCATGTGGTAGTACACATAGGCCCACAACAGGACCGTGGCCGCGGCGTAGATGAGGACGATCGCCATCGTTCCCTGCGGCGTCCGGACGCGCCGGTCCTCAGGCGGCCCGCCCGGCTCCCGCTCCTCCCCGTCGCCGTGCCGGCGGGCGGTTTGCGCGTCGTGCATGTCCGACCCCCACCTCTGCTCCCGGGACTAAGGATGGCATGCCCTGGAAGCTACAGTGCGCCAAGGGGTCCCGGATTATGCGTCCAAGGTCTCGAGCATAAGACCAGCCGGCCCCGGGCATCGTATCGACCTGAACGGAACCCCGAGCCCGCAACGCCACATAGGGTTGGAGGCAAAGCGATGGCAGAGGGTCAGCATTCTGGACGACGCAAAGCGATGGCAGAAGGTTCTGACCGACGCAAACCGAGGCCCCTGTTTCCGGCCCCCATTTGGGCGGCGCTCGCCGCCGTCCTGGTGCTGGTGACCCTTTGGCTCGTGTTTTTCGTCCCCCCTGGCGCGCCCAGCCAGGACTTCGCCGGCGACGTGCCGGGACTGGATGAGGACCTGTTTGACCGGCCGGGCGGTACGGTGGACACCGCGGCCCAGCTCCAACGCCTGCGCGAGATGGTTCCACCCGAACTGCGGGAACGACCCAACCCCGTGGACCCGACCGAGGCGGTGCTGGCGCGGGCCCGCAGCATCTTCGGCAGCCAGTGCGCGACCTGCCACGGTCCCAACGGCGACGCAAACGTGCCCGTCGCCCGTACCCTCAACCCCCCGCCGGTTAACTTCACCCACCCCGCCTTTGCCGACATGGAACCCGGCGCGACCTTCTACATCATCCAAAACGGCGTCGGGACCAGCGGCATGCCCGCCTTCGGCCGCTCCTTGTCCGAGGAGGAAATCTGGGGCCTTGTCCACTTCCTGCGCATGAACTTCGCCCAAGTCCCCCGCCGCACCGAAGAGGTCGCGCCGCCCATACAGCCGTGACGAAAGCGTCCGGTCCGCCCCACCGCATCTCAAACGCCTTTCGAATCCCGAAAAATGATGGTTAGAGTTGCCGATACGACGTTATTGCAATTTTTCTAGCGTGCATATAGAATGATCAGTACCTAGTTGATTGTTCCCTTAGTTTCCAAAAACATCCGGGAGAGCACCCATGCCGCATCAGCTGGAAGTCACCGGACTCAACCTCTCGTTTGGCGGGCTTAGGGCGCTGGTCGACGTTAGCCTCCACGTGGACGCCGGGGAACTGGTCGCCGTCATCGGCCCCAACGGTGCGGGCAAGACAAGCCTTATCAACTGCATCAACGGTTTCTACCGCCCTCAGGCGGGCACCATCACGTTTGAGGGGTACAACATCACCCGCCAGCCTCCGCATGTGGTCGCCGCGCGCGGCATCGCGCGGGCGTTTCAAAACGTCGAGCTTTTCCGCGGCATGACGGTGCTCGAAAACCTCACCCTCGCCCGGCATCTGCACTTGCGCTACGGCGTCGTGCATGCGCTCGCCTACTATGGCCGCGCCCAGGCCGAGGAAGCCGCCAACCGCCGCTTCGTCGAGGAAATCCTCGACTTCATGGAGCTGGAGCCCTACCGCCACAAGGTCGTCGGCACCTTGGCCTACGGCATACAAAAGCGGGTGGAAATGGCCCGCGCCTTGTGCTTGGAGCCGAAGCTCCTGCTCTTGGATGAGCCCATGGCCGGCATGACCGTGGCGGAAAAGGAAGACATGGCCCGCTTCATCATGGATGTCAACGAGGAACGGGGCACGTCCATCATTCTCATCGAGCACGACTTGCACGTGGTGATGGACTTGAGCTCCCGGGTATACGTCCTCAACTTCGGGCAGGTGATCGCGTCCGGCCGGCCTGAAGACGTGGCGCGGGATCCCCGGGTCGTCGAGGCTTACCTGGGCGACGAGGCGGGTGTGCCTTCGTGACGCTGGGATTTACCGTCGAAACCGCGGACACCTTGCCGAAGCTCTTGTGGGCCCGCGCATCCGGGCCCGACAGGCACCGCCCGGCTCTGCGGCACAAGGAGTACGGCATCTGGCACGAGGTATCGTGGGAGCAGTACCGGCAGCATGTGCGCTGGACCGCCCAGGGGCTCTTGGCCCTGGGCGTCAAGCCGGGCGAAACCGTGGCCGTCATCGCCGACAACATCCCTGCGTGGTACTACATGGAGCTGGCCGCCCAGGCCATCGGCGCTGTGGTGGCCGGCATCTACCAGTCCAGCGTCGCCCGGGAAGTCGCCTACGGCGTCCAAGCGACCGACGCCGTGGTCGTGCTGGCCGAAGACCAGGAACAAGTCGACAAGCTGCTTGAGGTCCGCGACCAGATCCCGGCGGTGCGCAAGGTGATCTTCCAAGACCCCAAGGGCATGCGCCGCTACCGCCACGATCCGTGGCTCATGAGCTTCGCCGAGCTCCTCGCACTGGGCAAAGAGCGCGAGCAAAAGCAACCGGGCGAAATCGACCGGCTCGTGGCCGCGGGCGACCCGGACGCGGTTTGCCTCATGTGCTTCTCCAGCGGCACGACGGACTTGCCGAAACCGGTCATGCTCAGCCACCGCAATGTGCTCGCCATGGGGCGCCACTTCGCCTCCATCGAGGGTTTCCGGCCCGGCGACGACTACCTGTCCTTCCTTCCTTTGGCGTGGATGGGCGAGCAGATGATGGCCGTCGCCACCGGCATGGTGGCCGGTTTCACCGTTAACTGCCCCGAGGAAGTCGAGACCGTCGACCATGACCTGCGGGAAATTGGGCCCCACCTCATCTTCAGCCCACCCCGGGTGTGGGAGGCGCAGATGCGCCAGATCCGGGTCAAGATGGAAGACTCGACCTGGCTCAAGCGGAAAGTTTTCGAGTGGGGGCTCAAGGTCGGCTTGCGCGTCGCCGACCTGCGCTTTGCCGGCCGGCCGGTGCCCCCGGGGCTGGGGCTCCTCCACCGCTTCTTCCATTTCGCCCTCTACCGCCTCATCCAGGATCGGCTCGGCTTCTTGCGGCTGCGCAAGGCGTACACGGCGGGCGCCGCCCTCGGTCCCGACGTCTTTCGCTTTTTCCACGCCCTCGGCATCAACCTCAAGCAAGGCTACGGCCAGACGGAGACCGCGGGGATCTTCTGCTTTCACCGGGACGGGGACATCAAGTTTGAAACCGTAGGCACCCCGTTTCCGGGCGTGGAAGTGCGCATCAGCGACAAAGGCGAGATCCTCGTTCGCGGCGACATCGTCTGCCGGGGCTACTACCGGCGGGACGAGGCGACCCGGCAGGCCATCAGCGACGGCTGGCTGCACACGGGCGACGCGGGCTACCTGGACCCCGACGGCCACCTGGTCATCATCGACCGCCTGAGCGACGTCATGCGCACGCAGGATGGCCACGTCTTCAGCCCGCAGTTCATCGAGAACAAGCTCAAGTTCAGCCATTACATCAAGGAAGCGGTCGTGTTCGGCGACGGGCTGCCGTACGTGGCGGCGCTGATCAACATCGACGCCCAAACCGTGGGCAAGTGGGCCGAAGACCGCAAGTTGACCTACACGACCTACCTGGATCTGTCCCAGAAGCCGGAAGTGGCGCGGCTCATCTGGAACGAGGTGGCCCAGGTCAACGCCCGCCTCAAGCCGGAGCACCGCATCCGCCGCTTCGCGCTGCTGTATAAGCTGCTCGATGCGGACGACGAGGAGCTGACCCGCACCGGCAAGGTGCGCCGGTCGCTGATCGCCCAGCGCTACCGCCCGCTGTTTGAGGCGCTGTACGACAGCCGCACCGAGGTCCCCGTGCGCACCACCTTCCACTACCAGGACGGGCGCGTCGCTGAAGTGGAGGTGCGAGTCGCCATCCACTCCCTTGCCGCGGAGGAGGCCGGGTATGGACTTCCTATTGCAACTGCTGGTTAACGGGCTCGTCATCGGCTCGGTTTACGCCCTGGCGGCGCTCGGTTTCGTCCTGATCTACAAGGCAAGCCGTGTCCTCAACTTCGCCCACGGCGATTTCCTGGCGCTGGGCACCTTTGTGGCCTTCGCCCTGGCGACGAGCCTGCGCCTGCCGGTCATCCCGGCCATCATCCTTTCTCTCATCTGCTTCTTCGTGCTGGGGCTCATCGTGGAACGGGTGGTGCTGCGGCCGCTCATCGGCAAAGAGGTCATCGCCGTCATCATGGTCAGCATCGGGCTCTCCAGCGTGATTAAAGGCGTCATGTACCTCATCTGGGGCCCGGGGTACTTCCTGTTCCCCGAATTCATGCCCGACGTGCCCATCATCATCGGCGACCTGTACCTCTCGCCCATGCACCTCTTGGGCTTGGCCGTCTCGGCCGCGTTTTTGGGGCTGTTCAGCCTCTTCTTCAAGCGCAGCACGCTGGGTGTGGCCATGCGGGCGGTGGCCGATGACCAGCAGGCCGCCTTGTCGTTGGGCGTCAGCGTCCGCAAGATCTTCGCCGTGTCATGGGGCATCGCGCTGGTGAGCGCCGTGGCCGCCGGCGTCGTGGTGGGCAGCATCACGAGCCTGAGCACGGAGGGCCTCTCCACCATCGGCATCCTCGTCTTCCCTGCCGTCATCGTCGGGGGCCTTGACAGCGTGCCGGGAGCCGTGGTCGGCGGCCTGCTCATCGGGGTGCTCGAAAACTTGACCGCGGGCTTCATCGATCCCGTGTTGGGCGTGAGCCTCCGATCGGTGGTGCCCTTCGTCGTGCTCGTACTGATCCTAATGATGAAACCGTACGGCCTGTTCGGCACCGTCGAAATCGAACGCGTGTGAGCGCCCCAGCTCAGGCAAGGCGCAACGGTGACCGCTGTGGCCCAAGCCGTGGCGACAGCCGCCGAGCGCGGTGGAAATGACGGGAGGTCGGCCAGCGTGCAGTTTTCGGCCTGCGGCAACTACAAGACCCGCTACGAGGATGAGGACACCATCTTCCCCAACGACACCGGGCGCGTCTTCGTGGCTGTCCTCCTGGTGTTTCTGGCCACCTTGCCCCTGTGGCTCAGCCCGTATGTGGTCTTCGTCTGCACCCTAATTGGGATTTTCATCGTCGGTGCCGTGGGACTCAACATCCTCACCGGTTCCACGGGCCAGATCTCCTTGGGCCACAGCGCGTTCATGGGCCTGGGCGCCTACGCGACCGGGCTCCTGGCCCAGGCCGGCCTGCCCTTCTGGCTCGCGATCCCGCTCGCCGGTGCCGTCACGGCCGCGGCGGGTGCGTTTTTCGGGATACCCTCGCTGCGGGTGAAAGGCCTCTATCTGGCCCTCGCCACCCTGGCGGCCCAGGTCATCCTCCAGTTTGCCTTCAACTTGTTTGACAGCCGCGGCGGCGGCACGTCTTATCTATCCGTCCCACAGGCGACCCTCGGAGGGCTTGTGCTGGACCGGGAGCGCCTCTTCTACTACGTGGTGCTGGTGGCGGCGGTGCTGGCGGTCTTTGCCGCCCTCAACCTGTTCCGCACCCGCGTCGGCCGTGCGTTTACCGCCATCCGCGACAACGACCGGGCCGCGGCCGCCATGGGCATCAACGTCTTCGCCTACAAGCTTCTGTCCTTTTCCATCAGCGCCTTCTACGCCGGCGTGGCCGGCGCCCTTTGGGCGTACGCATCGGGCGTGGTCAGCGCCGAGCGCTTCACGCTGCTGTTGTCCGTCGAGTACTTGGCCATGATCATCGTCGGGGGCCTTGGGAGCGTCTTGGGATCCATCCTGGGTGCGACGGTCATTACCGTCTTGCCCGAAGTGCTGCGGGTGGCCGCGGACGCCTTGAGCCACGTGCTGCCGCAGGCGACCCACTTGTTCTTGGCCATGCGCTTCGCCGTGTTCGGGCTCATCATCGTAGGTTTCCTGATGTTTGAGCCCCAGGGCCTCGCCGACCGGTGGCGCGTGATCAAAACCTACTTCAACACCTGGCCCTTCCGGTACTAACCGCGCGGCCGGCGTGTCTGCGGGCCCGGTGGGCCCGGCAGCCGGCGGCCGGCGGATTTTGGCGAAAGGGGATGTGCAAATGCGAACGGCTTCGCTGCTGGCACTGGTGATGGTGGCGTTGATCGCGGCGCCGGTCTGGGCCCAGGATGTGCCCACGGTCAAAATCGGGGCCATCGTGACCTACACCGGACCCACCAGCGACGTCGGCGCCCACTACGGCGACGGCATCCGCGACTACTTCCGGTGGCTCGCCGACGAGCACGGCGGCATCGTCGACACCAACTTCGGCCGCGTGCGCGTCGAGCTGGTCTGGACCGACGACCAGTACAACCCGCAGACGGCCCTCACGGCCCTGCGCCGCTTCGTCAGCGAGGACAACATCATCGGCGTCATCACCTGGGGCACCGGTGCGAACCTGGCGCTCATGGACGAACTCAACCGCGTCCAGGTGCCGGCCTTGTCCGCGTCGTTCCACCGGGGACTCCTGGATCCGCCCGGCCAGTACAACTTCTTCATCAGCACCAACTACGACAACCACATGCGGGTGCTGATTGACTATGCAGTGAGCCAGCACCAGGGCTCGCAACCGCCCCGCATCGCCTTTAGCGTCCACCCGTCCCCATACGGCCGCTCGCCGCTGGAAGCCGGCCGGGCGTACGCGGAAAAGCTGGGCTTGAGCATCGTCGCCTCGCAGGAGCTGCCTGCCGACGTGCTGGACGCCACGGGACAAGTGCTTGAGCTGCGGCGGGCCGGGGCCGAATACGTCTTCTTCCAAAACGTCGCGCAACCCGTGTCGGTGTTCCTGCGGGACGCCCGGCGGCAAGGACTGCGCGCCCAGTTCCTCGGCATCCACTACGCCGGCGGCGAGGAACTGTTGCACTTGGCCGGCCGCAACGCGGACGGGTTCATCACCACCTCGGCCACCGTGACCTGGGACACGGACGTTCCGGGCATGGAGTTCGTCAAGGCCCTCAACGCCCGTTACCACCCCAACGTGGCCGTGCGCCCGCCCCACTACACGCAGGGCGTCGTGACGGCCATGGTGTTGATGGAGGCGGTCAAGCGGGCCTCGGCGCCGACGGGTGCGGCGGTCAAGGCGGCCCTTGAGAGCATCAAGGACCTCGACGTCGGCGGGCTGGCGCCGCCCATCACCTTCGGGCCCGACCGGCACTGGGGGGCCGATAGCCTGTACCTGTACCGCCTGGACGCCAGCGCGAACCGGCTGGTATTCCTCGGCGAGTTCTCGCCCAACTACGAGTAGGGAGAGACGATGACGCAGCCAGCGACCTTGGGGACCCCGGTCGCGGGGTCCCCGGCCGCTGCCCCGGGCGCGGCCGAACCGCTACTGACCGTCAACAACATCGAAGTCGTCTACCACGACGTCATCCTGGTGCTCAAGGGCGTCTCCCTCGCGGTGCCCAAGGGGCAGATCGTCGCGCTTTTGGGCACCAACGGCGCCGGCAAGTCCACCACACTCAAGGCCATTTCGGGCCTGCTCAGCGCCGAGGAGGGCCGCGTGCGCCAGGGCAACATCATCTACCAGGGGCGCGACATCGCCAATGCGGACCCGGCATCCATCGTCCAGGCGGGCATCGTCCAGGTGCTGGAAGGCCGCCGCATCTTCAAGCACCTGACGGTGGAGGAAAACCTGCGGGTCGGCACCGTGACCCGGCGGGACGGCCAGATCCGCCAGGACATGGAAATGGTTTACCACTACTTCCCCCGCCTGTACGAGCGGCGCCACCAGCTGGCCGGCTACTGTTCCGGGGGCGAGCAGCAGATGCTAGCCATCGGGCGCGCCTTGATGGTGCGGCCGCAGCTCTTGCTGCTGGATGAGCCGTCGTTGGGGCTGGCGCCCATGCTGGTACAGGAAATCTTTGCGATCGTCCGGCGCATCAACGCCGAGCGGGGCACCACCATCCTGCTCGTGGAGCAAAACGCCCGGGCAGCCCTCAACGTGGCCCACTACGGCTACATCATGGAGAACGGCCGGATCGTACAGGAGGGACCTGTCGAGCAGCTCAAGAATAATCCGGATGTGAAGGAGTTTTACCTCGGGCTGACCGAATCGGGAACCCGCAAGAGCTACCGGGATGTCAAGGCGTATCGCCGGCGCAAGCGCTACATGTAGCGGCCGGGACGACCCGGGGCGTATGCTGGATGGGGGGATTGGATGTGAGCCGTACGCAGGACCGCCTGTCACCCATGGCGCAAAGCGGCCTGGAGCGCAAGCCGCGGTTTCTCACCACGTCCGGCGTCGCCGTCAAGGGGCTTTACCGGCCCGAAGACGTCGCGGGGCTGGACTACGATCGGGATCTGGGAGATCCGGGGTGCTACCCGTTCACCCGCGGCATCCACGCGACGATGTACCGCGGGCGCCTTTGGACCATGCGCCAGTTCGCGGGCTTTGGCACCGCGGAGGAAACGAACCAGCGTTTCCGCTACCTCCTGAAGGAAGGCCAGACGGGCCTTTCCGTCGCCTTTGACCTGCCTACGCTGATGGGCTACGACTCCGATCACCCTAGAGCCGAGGGTGAGGTGGGCGTCGAAGGGGTGGCCGTGTCCAGCCTGGCGGACATGGAGACGCTTTTTGAAGGCATCCCGCTGGACCAGGTCACCACGTCCATGACGATCAACGCCCCGGCCATCGTCATCTTCGCGATGTACCTCGCGGTCGCGGAGAAGCAAGGCGTACCTTTTGACAAGCTGTCGGGAACTATCCAAAACGACATCCTCAAGGAGTACATCGCCCAGAACGAGTGGATCTTCCCGCCCAGGCCGAGCATGCGCCTGATCACGGACATCTTTGCCTACTGCGCGGAGCACGTACCCCGCTGGAACACCATCAGCATCAGCGGCTACCACATCCGGGAGGCGGGCGCGACGGCCCTGCAGGAGTTGGCCTTCACCCTGGCCAACGGCCGGGAGTACGTGCGGGCGGGCATCGCGGCAGGGCTCGATGTGGATTCGTTCGCGCCGCGGCTGTCCTTCTTCTTCAACAGCCACAACGACCTCTTTGAAGAGGTGGCCAAGTTCCGGGCTGCCCGCCGGGTTTGGGCCAAGCTGATGCGGGAACAGTTCGGGGCGAAAAACCCGCGGTCGTGGATGCTGCGGTTCCACACCCAGACCGCCGGCTGCTCCCTCACCGCGCAGCAGCCTTACAACAACATCATCCGCACCACCATCCAAGCGCTGGCGGCGGTGCTGGGCGGCACCCAGTCGCTGCACACCAACTCCCTGGACGAGGCCTTGTCCCTCCCCACCGAGGAAGCGGTGCGCATCGCCCTGCGGACGCAGCAGATCATCGCCGAGGAAAGCGGCGTCGCCAACACGGTCGATCCGCTGGGCGGCTCCTATTTTGTGGAAGCCTTGACCAACCAGATGGAGCAAGGCGTCTGGGACTACTTCCGGCGCATCGACGAGCTGGGCGGCGTCATCCCCGCCATCGAGCAGGGCTTCTTCCAGCGGGAGATCGCTGATGCGGCCTACGAGTACCAGCGACGGATCGAGTCGGGCGAGCAGATCATCGTCGGCGTCAACGCCTACACCATCGAAGAGGAGACGCCGATCCCGATCCTGAAAATCGGGCCCGAGATCGAAGCCAAGCAGCGCGAACGCCTCGCCCGGGTGCGGCGCGAACGCAACGCCACCCGGGTCAAGGAAACCTTGGCCGAAGTGCGGCGGGCCGCCCAGGAAGGCGACAACCTGGTGCCGCCTATCCTCGAGGCGGTCAAGGCGTACGCCACCTTGGGCGAGATCATCGACGAGCTGCGCGGCGTCTTCGGCGAATACGAAGAGGTCCTCATCCTTTAAGGGAGGTAGCCACGTTGCCGACGGCAACGGTTTCCCAGCGCAAGATTCGGGTGCTGGTGGCCAAGCCCGGGCTGGACGGCCACGACCGGGGCGCTAAGGTGATCGCCCGGGCGCTCCGGGATGCGGGCATGGAAGTCATCTACACGGGCTTGCGGCAGACGCCTGAGCAGATCGTCAATGCCGCGATCGAGGAAGACGTGGACGTCTTGGGGCTCAGTATCTTGTCGGGCGCCCACAACACGCTCGTGCCCAAGATCCTCGAAGGCCTAAAAGCCCAAGGAGCCGACGACATCACGGTGGTGGTGGGCGGCATCATCCCCACCGATGACGCGGCGCGCCTCAAGGAACTGGGCGTGGCCGCCGTCTTCGGCCCCGGCAGTTCCCTCAAGGAGATCGTGGAGTTCATCCGCAGCCACGCCCGGCCTCGGTGACGATAGGCCGCGGCAACTATAAGCTCCTGAGGGCCAGTTCGACCCACATGCGGATCTCGTCGGTCAGGGGGAGCTCGGCCAGTTCCGCGGGCCCGTACCACCCCACCTGGCTCGCCTCGTGGTTGGGCCGGATCTCGACGGATCCGATCGGGCGCGCGAAATAGACCAGGTCGATGTGCTCATGTCCCGGCGCGATGCGCTCGACCTGCACGCCCCGGGGCCGCACCAGCTGCCGGGGGTATTCCACCGGCAGCGCCCGCTCCCCCACCAGCTCGACCCGGATCCCGGTTTCCTCAAACACTTCCCGGACGGCCGCGTCATCGGGCAGTTCGTTGGGTTCGATATGGCCGCCCGGCGGCAGCCACATCCCCAGGCGCCGGTGGTACAGAAGCAGCACCCGGCCTTCGTGCACTACAAAAGTGGCGACGGCGAAATCCCGCGTGACCTCCATAGTGCCCTAAATGGTTCGGGCTGGGGGCCGATCGATCCTCTTCCGCCCGCGGGCGGAGCGCCCCCACCCCCGCGGCTTGATCGGTACTGACAGGCGTGCTATGCTGAAAGCGCAACCGCATAGGCTGTGGCAACCTTCGGGGCAGGGTGAGCTCGTATAGGGCAATTCCCGACCGGTGGCGATGCTGGCGCACCCGCCAGACGAGCCCACGAGCCGCTTAAGGCGGCAGGATCCGGTGCGAATCCGGAGCCGACGGTACAGTCCGGATGGGAGAAGGTTGCAGCCTCCGTTTTCATCCGCCGGAGCGGGGACGCTAATGTGCCCTCCCTCCGGATGGATGTCAGCGCGCTGCCCTGAACGCCCCGGAGTTTGCCCGCCGCAACCACCGGGGCCGTTACGCTTCGTCCCGCGGCCCTCTGGGCGTGAGGGATTTGCAGCGCTTCGTCAACCCGCATCTGCCCGCCCCCGGCAGCCCGGCAGGCGACGATGCCGAGTGCATGGATCTCGCCTTGGCTTTGGCCGCCCTAGGCGCAGGCACGACGGACCCCAATCCTATGGTCGGCGCCGTCGTCGTGCGGGACGGCCGTATCGTCGGCATGGGCTTCCACGAGCGGCCGGGCACTCCCCACGCGGAGGTCCACGCGCTGGCAGCGGCCGGCCCTCTAGCCCAAGGTGCGACGCTCTACGTCAACTTGGAGCCGTGCGCCCACTACGGCCGCACGCCGCCTTGTACCCAGGCCATCATCGCCGCCGGCATCCGGCGGGTGGTGGCAGCCATTGAGGATCCGAACCCGCGGGTCTCAGGCCGCGGGTTTGCCGAGCTCCGGGCGGCAGGGATCGACGTGACCGTGGGCGTCCGCGCGGAGGCTGCCCGGCGCCTCAACGAGCTGTTTCTCAAGTACGCGTCCACCGGTCGCCCCTTCGTGCTGCTAAAGTCCGCCACCAGCCTTGACGGCCGCATCGCCACCGCCACCGGCACCTCCCGCTGGATCACCGGTCCCGAATCCCGGGCCCTGGTGCATAAGCTTCGCGCCCGCTATCCGGCCATCATGGTCGGCAGCGGCACCGCCTTGGCCGACGACCCGGAGCTCACGGCCCGCACGGACCCTCCGGCTCCCCGCCAGCCGCTGCGGGTGGTGGTCGATTCCCGGGCCCGCCTGCCGGTGACCGCCCGGATGCTGCGGGCGCCGGGTGCGACGCTGGTGGCGACCACCGACGCGGCGCCGCCTGAGCGGCGGAGAGCCCTGGAAAAGGCGGGCGCCGAGGTGCTGGTCCTGCCCCAACAGGCGGGCGGCCGGGTGGACCTCATGGCGCTGATGGAGGAACTTGGTCGCCGCGGCATCACCGGGGTGCTGCTCGAAGGCGGAGCCGGCCTCAACGGCGCCATGCTGGACGGCGGGCTCGTGGACAAGGTCATGTTTTTCATCGCGCCGCTGATCATCGGCGGCCAGGGGGCGCCGGCCGCCATCGGCGGAACGGGCGCCGCGGCGCTGAGCGACGCCTGGCGGCTGGTGGACGTATCCTGGGAGACCTGCGGCGCCGACTTGGTCGTTTCGGGCTACATCGCCCCACGGGAGGCGCCCGCCGGGGCGGGGGACGCTCGGCAAAGGAGGCTGGGCCAGTGTTCACGGGTCTTGTAGAGACGATGGGCGAGGTGGCGGCCCTACAAGCCCTGCCTGACGGTGCGGGCGTGCGCCTGGTGGTCCGCTCCCCCCTGGTGGCGGAAGGGGCGGCGGTTGGCGACAGCGTGGCCGTCAACGGCTGCTGCCTGACGGTAGCGGCTGTCGAAGGCGACACCATCGCCTTTGACGCCGTCCCCGAAACCCTTGCCCGCACCAATCTGGGCGGCCTCACTGTCGGCTCCCCGGTCAACCTGGAGCGGCCCTTGCGCTTGTCGGACCGGCTCGGTGGGCACCTGGTCCAGGGCCACGTGGACGCGGTCGGACAGGTGCAGGCGGTTGCGCCAGAGGGGAATTCCATCCGGTTGACCATTGACGCGCCGGCCGACGTCCGGCGTTACATCGTGCCCAAGGGGTCCATCGCCGTCGACGGGGTGAGCCTGACGGTAGCCGCCGTGACCGACACCGGTTTCCAAGTGGTCATCATCCCCCATACGGCGGCGGTGACCACCCTGGGCCGGGTCCGGCCGGGTGACCAGGTGAACCTGGAGGCCGACGTGATCGGCAAATACATAGAACGGCTGCTGGCCCCGTACGTCCCGGGTCCCGCGGCGGCACGCCTCGGAGAGGAGCTGATGCACCATGGGCAATCCGGCGCCGGGACCGACTTTTGACCGCATTGAGGACGCGATCGCCGACATCCGCGCCGGGAAGTTCGTCGTCGTCGTCGACGATGAGGATCGCGAAAACGAAGGCGACCTGATCCTGGCTGCGGAGAAGGTGACGCCCGAGGCCATCAACTTCATGGCCCGCTTCGGCCGGGGATTGATTTGCGTGGCGATGACCGCCGAGCGGCTCGATCAGCTGCAGATCCCCCTCATGACCACGCAAAACACGGAGCCGATGAAAACAGCGTTCACGGTGTCGGTGGACGCGCGGTCGGTCCGCACCGGGATTTCCGCCTACGAGCGGGCGCTGACGGTCCGCACGCTGATCGATCCCAACACCCAGCCTTCGGACTTGGTCCGCCCCGGCCACATCTTCCCCTTGCGGGCGGTGGAAGGCGGCGTCCTGCGCCGGGCGGGGCATACGGAGGCCGCGGTGGATCTCGCCCGCCTCGCCGGGCTGTACCCCGCGGGCGTGCTGTGCGAGATCATGAACGACGACGGCACGATGGCGCGGGTGCCACAGTTGGTCGAGTTTGCCCGCCGGCACGGCCTGCGTCTGATCTCCATTGCGGACCTGATCCGCTATCGTTTCCGGCACGAGCGCCTCGTCCAGCGGGTAGCCGAGACCGATTTGCCGACACCGTACGGCCGCTTCCGGGTCATGGGCTACGAGAGCCTGGTGGACGGCCAAACCCACGTGGCCCTCGTCCTCGGGGATATCCAGAGCAAGCCGGACGTCCTGGTGCGGGTCCACTCCGAGTGCCTGACCGGCGACGTGTTCGGCAGCCTGCGCTGCGACTGCGGCGATCAGCTGCGGGCGGCCTTGTCCCAGATCGGCGAGGAAGGTGCGGGCGTGTTCCTCTACATGCGCCAGGAGGGCCGGGGCATCGGCTTGCTCAACAAACTGCGGGCGTATGCGCTCCAGGACCAGGGCCAGGACACGGTGGAGGCCAACGTGTCCCTCGGCTTCCCGCCGGACAAGCGAGATTACGGCATCGGCGCGCAGATCCTGGTGGACCTGGGCCTGTCCCGCATTCGCCTCCTGACCAACAATCCCCGCAAGATCGTGGGGCTGGAGGCGTACGGCATCGAGATCGTGGAGCGGATACCCATCAAAATCCCGCCCAACCCCTACAACCAGCACTACCTGCGCACGAAGCAGCAGAAACTCGGCCACTGGCTAAGCGATTTGGAGGCGGTGGCGCGCCCGCGCCCGGAAACGCCCGCCGGGGGGAGCAGCGCGCCGTCCAATGGTCGAAAGGAGACGGACCATGCCGCGCGTCTTGGAAGGCCAATTGAGCGCTGAAGGTTTGCGGTTTGCCGTTGTGGTCTCCCGCTTCAACGAGCTGATTACGAGCCAGCTGCTGCAGGGAGCCCTGGAGGGCCTGCGGCGCCACGGCGCACGGGACGAGCAGATCACCGTCGCCTGGGTGCCCGGCGCGTTCGAGATCCCCTTGGTCGCGCAGCGGCTGGCCAAAAGCGGCCGCTTTGACGCGGTGATCGCCATCGGTGCGGTCATTCGCGGGGCCACGCCCCATTTCGACTACGTGGCCGGCGCGGCGGCGAGTGGCATCAGCCAGGCGGCCCTGCAAACAGGCGTACCGGTCGTCTTTGGCGTCCTGACGACGGACACGATCGAGCAGGCCTTGGAACGGGCCGGCACCAAGGCGGGCAACAAGGGCTGGGACGCGGCCGTGACCGCCATCGAAATGGCCAACCTGCTCAAGCAGGTGGACAAGGAGCTAGGCTAGGCTAGGCTAGAGAGCTAGGCTGGACAGCTAGGCTAGAGAGCTAGGCTAGAGAGGGAGATAAGGGGCAAGGTTAGGGAGCTAGGTTAGAGGGCCGTGGCGCAGCCGGCACCCGGTCAACGGCCCGAGGAGCCGTGCGCCCAGGCGGCGGTGAGCACGTCCCGGATGCCAGGGGACCCAAGCAAGGTTTCATGCGAAAAGATGACCACCGCATCGGCCCCTGCGGCGCGGGCTGCCTCGAGCTGTCCGGCAAGGGTTTGCGGCGCGTCGACCAAGAGGTGCGCACCGAGACCGGCATAGACGTCCACCCCGGAGTCGCGGGCTAGCGCCACCGCCTCCTCCAGCTGCCGGGCGACACGAGCCGTATCCTGGCTGTAGGCCATGGGCACCACGGCGTCCACCAGGCCCCGTTCGATCCAAGCGGGCCAATCCTGCAGGCGGTTCTCCACCGCGTCCGTCACGTCCGCGTGGACCGCGACGGTGAAGCGTACGCCCGGGCGCCGCGCTTTGACGGCATCGCGGATGCGGGCCACGAGGCCCGTCACCTGCTCCCGGCGCCAGTCGTCCCAGAGGGCCAGCTGCGCCCGGTACGCCTCGACGCCGTGGCGGCTGATGTAAGTGGCGGCGTCCCGCTCCAGGGCCGCCGGATCGAAACCGTGCTCGGCCACAAAGCGGGCCACGCTTTCCGGGTGGTACCCAAACCTGCGGGAGGGGTAACGGGCGTAGTCAAGGTGGACCCCAGCGACCGCGTAGCGCTCCACGACTTCCATGACCGACTGGTAGACAAAGTCCTGCACCGCGGGCACGCCCGGGTCCAGCATGCGGGCCGGCACATGCACGAGGGCTTCCTCGAGGCTGTATTCCCAGAGCGAGCGGCCGTCCCGGTCGACCGTCACCCACTCGGGATGGCGGTTGAGGACGTGCTGCGCTTCGGCGGGCAACTCGGACAGCATGCCCGCCGTGAAGGCGTTGATCCATGCGTGCACCTCAAGGCCGGCCCGCCCCGCCCGCTCCAGCAGGTACGCCAACGGGTCGAAGCCAGGCTCAACCCCGGGCGCCATCGGCAGAAGACTGGAGCGGTAATAGGCTTCGCTGCGCCCGTTGACCTGCGCGAACAGGGCGGTCGCACCGGCCGCGCGCGCCGCCTCGACGACCCGCTCGATGCTCTCGCGGCTGTTGAGGGCATGGCGTACGACCCAGACGCCTCTGAGCTCCCGGGCCGCTGCCGCTCGACTTGCGATCAGGGCGCGCTCCGGCGACGCTTGCCGCATGCCCAGGAGAAAGCCCGCGGCGAGGGACAACACCGCAACGGCCAGCAGGAGAACGTTCCGACGGCGCAACGGCGCGCCTCCTCTTGACGGCAACCTGACTGCCAAGCGCCGCGCGGGTCTATGGCACCAGCGTGGCGGTGGCGTAGGCCACGACGCCCTCGCCTGCGCCTACGAACCCCATTCCTTCGGCGGTGGTAGCTTTGATGTTGACGTGTGCGGGCGCCACGCCGAGGACACCGGCGATGCGCTCGCGCATGAGCTGCACGTAGGGGGCAACCTTGGGCTTTTCCAGCACCACGGTGGCATCGACATTGCCGACCCGCCACCCCGCGGCCCGCACCCGGCGTACCACCTCTTCCAGCAGGCGCAGGCTGGACGCTCCTGCGTACGCGGGATCGGTGTCCGGGAAGTGGCGACCGATATCGCCCAAGGCCGCGGCGCCGAGCAAAGCGTCCATAATGGCATGCAACAGCACGTCCGCGTCGGAATGCCCCAACAAGCCCAGCTCGAACGGGATCTCCACCCCGCCCAGCACCAGCGGCCGGCCAGGGGCAAAGCGATGGACATCGTAACCGATCCCGACGCGCAAGAGGGTTTCCTCCGCAGATGCGCCCGCCGCCTGCCCGCTGGCCGCCCGGGACTGCGCCGGGGTGAAGGTGGGCGCCCGCCCGTGCGTCAGAGGCAGGCCGGCTCCCGGCGCGCCGGGGATTGGTCCCCGCAGGCGCGCCGCCAGCAGCGTTTCGGCCAGCAAGAGGTCTTCGGCGGTCGTGATCTTGATGTTGTCGTAGGCCCCGTCCACAACGGCCACCGGGTGGCCCAGGCGCTCGACCAGCGCGGCGTCGTCCGTGGCTTGCCAGCCGGCCGACCGGGCTCGGGCGTGGGCCTCCACCAACAGCTCCGTGCGAAACGCCTGGGGCGTCTGGACCAGGCGGAGGCTAGCCCGATCCGGGGTCGCCTGGACCCACCCGTCCTTCACCTGTTTGACGGTGTCCTTGACGGGCACGGCAGCCGTGGCGGCCCCGTGCCGGGCCGCGGCCGATACAACCGTGTCCAGCAGCGCGGGCTGCATGAGCGGCCGGACGCCGTCGTGCACCGCCACCAAGGGCACGTCTTCACCCACGGCGGCAAGCCCCCGGTAGACCGACTCCTGGCGCTCTGTGCCGCCGGCAACCACCTCGATCGGCTTGTCGCCCGCCGCCTCGCGCACCCACCGCCGGCAGGGCCCCACGTCCTCGGGGGCCACGACCAAGACCAACTGGGAAACAGAATGGGCCGCGGCACATGCCTCCAACGTCCACCGGACGATGGGCTTGCCCAGAAGGGGCAAGTACTGCTTTGGCCTGCCCCCCTGTCCCATGCGGTGGCCCTGTCCGGCCGCTGGAATGATGACCGCGGCCTTTTGCATGCAATCCTCCTGGCGAATCACCTGTTGTTCATTCGAGTCCGGTGCGGCAATACCTGCCTGCGGAGCCGATCAAACTGCCCTTTCAGCGGGTTTCGGCTTGGCAAAGATCATGCGCCCCGCGGCGGTCTGCAGGACGCTCGTGACCATGACATCTACCGACTCGCCGATGTAGCGCCGGCCGCCGTCGACCACGATCATTGTGCCGTCGTCCAGATAGCCAACGCCCTGCCCCTGCTCTTTGCCGTCTTTGATGACGTGCACGACCATTTCTTCCCCAGGCAACACGACCGGCTTCAAGGCGTTGGCCAGCTCGTTGATGTTGAGCACCTCAACCCCTTGCAGCTCGGCGACCTTGTTGAGGTTGAAGTCGTTGGTCAACACCTTCGCGTCCAGCCGCCGGGCCAGGCGCACCAGCTTTGCGTCCACATCGGTGATGTCGTCAAAGTCCCGGTCGAGGATTTCCACCGTGACTTTGGATTCCTTTTGCATGCGGTTGAGAATGTCCAGCCCCCGCCGGCCGCGGTTTCGCTTGAGGACGTCCGACGAGTCGGCGATGTGCTGCAGCTCTTGCAGGACGAAGCTCGGAATGACCAGTGTCCCTTCGAGGAA
>DATCLD010000217.1:0-3696 GCA_036564115.1 Limnochordales bacterium | reverse complement strand
TCCAGCAGGCCCCGGCGGCGGGCAGCTTCCGCGACCAGCGCCGCGAGCTCGTCCCTTCCGGCGGGCAGCGCCAGCTCAATGGCCGCCGCGCTCCGCTCAAGGCGCGCCAGGTGCCGGTCCAAGGCAAACGGTTGCCCCCCGTATATCCGGACGACCTCATACAGCCCATCGCCCAGCTGGAAACCGCGGTCCTCCACCGGCACCACTGCGTGCTCCCGCCTGACCCAGCTGCCGTTGACATAGTAGCATTCGGCTACCGCTGCTTGCGTCACGCCCATGCCCCCTCGGGGTTGATGCGGAATTGCTGGACGTAGCGGGAGAAGTTCCACCCGGAGAAGAAGCGCTGGGCCGCGGCCCGCCCGGCCTCAAACAGCTCCCGGCGCTTCTCGGGCGAGATGTCGAAATCCGTGGTGCGCACGCCGCACGTGGGGATCTGGATGGTACGAACCCGATCCGCTTCCTCCAGGTGCCGGGCGTCGTGGGCCTCGAGCATCGTGGACACCAGCGCCGCCGCCAGTGAAACCGGCCCGCGGATGACCTGCGGCCGGCCGTACTCCGGGCCGACCAGCATGAAGCCGAAGGTCGGCCACGGCGGGGCGCCCTCCACATCAAACAGCCACACGGGGAAGTTGCTCAAGAGCCCGCCGTCTACGATGTAGCTGATGTGACGGCGCCCGCGAGGGCCATAACACACCACCACCGGGCGGTAAAAAAACGGCAGGCTCGCGCTCATGCGCACCGCCCGCGCCACGTCCAGTTCTTCAGGTTTCAACCCGTAGTCGGCTATATCCTGCGGCAGCACCAGCATTCGGCCGCGGCTGATGTCGGCCGCGATCACCTGCAACTTAAAGCGAAACCTCGGGTCGGTTTCGCCGGGCAATATCAGATCACCGAAGGTGGAAATGCCCCGGGCCCGCAGCCGCTCCCGCACCCATTCTTCCAGGGAGTCGCCTCGGTACATCCCCTTCGTCACAAGCAACGCCAAAAACGGCCCGGCCAGCGGTATCCGGCCCACGGGCCCCGGGTCCCGGAACTGGTTGTAGTCCAGCTCCTCCAGCATCTCGGCCAGCTCCCGCGCCCGGTACCCGGCGGCCAGCAGCGCCGCCACCATGGCGCCAGCCGACGTGCCCGCCACGTTCACCCACTGGTAACCCCGCTCCTCGGCCACCGTCAAGGCGCCCACAAGGCCGATCACCTTGACGCCGCCGCCTTGCAGGACCGCGTCCGCGCGACGCGCCGCACCCCGCATTGGTTGTCCGCACCTCCCACCCGTCTTCCGGAAAAAGGTTATTCACGGGCCAGGGCACGGTACAACGCGTAGCCGATGAATCCGGCCGCCGAGGCAAAGGCGGCGCCCGTCTTGACCCGGCCCGTTTCCCGGTCCACGGTTTCGCAGGCCAGGCCGTTGTCCATCATCGCCCGCGCAAAGAAGCTCAAGCCCCGCTCTTGCTGGGGGCCCGCCAGGAGGTCGTAGGCCGCGGACAGGGGCCACGGGTGCGGCGAGTGAGCACAGCCTGGCGCGGCAAAAGGACCGGTGATGTAGTCGGGGTTGTCAGCGGAGTGGATCCAGGCCACCGTGTTGAGATAGACCGGGTCGTCCTCCTCGCAGAACCCGTAGTAGGCCAGCAGCTGCAGGCTGCCTGGGGGCTGGTCCAAGAGCTGCGCCCGCCGCCGATCGTCCAAGGCCCACGCGAACATCGGTCCCCGGGGGCCGTCCACGACGCACTGACGGCGCACCGCCTCCTTGACCTGCGCGGCCCGCTGATTGGCGCGCCATTCGCCGAGGCTGTCGCCCCGCTGCCGCTTGAGCAGCGCCAAGGCCCGCCAGGCCCGCCACACCATGGCGTTGTCGTAGGTGAGGTACGGGTGGGTGACCGGGTCGTCGGTCGGGGACAAGAATGTGGCATACAAGTGGCGCTCGGGGTGGCGGTGCTGCTCCAGGAGCTGCTCCAGCCACATCACCCCGTCAAAGACGCGCTTGGTGCCGCCGAGCCCGGTCTCTTCCAGGATGCCCCAGTCGCCGGTGGCCCGCACGTACTGTTCGAGCGCCAGCAAATAGGCGCACAGTTCGTCCAGCTCAAAGCCGGGGTACAGCACCGTCCCGTCGATGTAGAGGCTGTGCACGCCCGCATTGCGCAAATAGCGGCCGAAACCGGCCAGCACCATCTCCCGCGCCCGCTCGGGATCGGTCAAGAGCGCCCCGGGGAAGCTCCACAGAAAAGCATCCCGCGCCCAGAAAGCCGCGCTCACATAATACCTGGGCGACCGGGAGGTAACCATTACCAGCTCTTCGGTGTCGATGGCCCGCCCGGCGGCAAAGAAGTAATTGAACCACAGGTTGAGGTTGAGCCGCTCGCTCAAGCTGGTGTCCGGCACGGGCCGCAGGCGGGCCGTGAGCCACCGCCGCGCCTCGTCGACGAGGGCCGCCGCGCCGTGCCGCTGTAGGTCGACCACCGTGGTGCAGGCCCCGTCGGCCTCCGCGCTGATCGCCACGTACAGGTGAATCTGGGCCCGCTCCCCCGCCGCCAGCACCTGCTCCTGGGCCAGCGCAAACCGCAGCGGCGCACCGGTCTCGTTGTCTTCTCGCAACGCCTGCTCCATGGATGGGCCGCCCCTGTGGCCCAGGGCCGCGCGGAAGGCTCGCTCGGCCGACGATGCCCGTCCGAGAAACCAGCCGAGCTCGCGCATGGGCACCCAGCCGCCCACGGCCATGGCCGCCGTCGCAGGACCCGCCGCGAGCTCCAGCGCCAGCGCGTCGGTCCAGCGATCGTACCAGGCCATGCGCCGGGCGAGCATCGGCCGCGAGCGGTAGACGGCCTGGCGGGCCACGCCGAAGGTGCCGGTCCAGCCCCAGCGGATGGGCAGGGACGCACCGCTCAAGTTCTCCGCCTCAAGGATATAAACAAAGCCGCGGTGGCCGGGCGGGGCGCAGATGGTGCCCGTCACCCGCAGGCCCGCGGCGTGGGCGGTAAAATAGGGGATCCAGTGTTCGTGGCGCCGCCAGGCGATGTCGGGGAACTCGACCTCCCGCTCATTCACCATGACGACCGGAGCCAGCAGCGGCGCCTCTTGGGTGCCACAGAACTCAATCAGGCCCTTGCAGCCCAGGTGGAGGACGTTGGCCGACTCGAGGGCGCCGCGCTCGTTGATGAGCGGCAAGGCCACGTATTCGTTGCCTGTCGGGTAGTAAAGGGCAAGTTGGTCGACGGCGTCGGGTACCGTCATCTTCAAGGCGTCCACGCGGCAGCACCCCGATTTCTTACGATTCAGCCCACACCCGTCAATTCCTTTCTCCAGGCCTTGGCTCAGGGGCGCTGCCCGGGGCGCTCCCACCGGCCGTGCGACCGTCCGTGGGGTCGCCGGGTTCACCTCGGCCGGCGTCCCCACTTCCCTCGTTCTCCTCCCCATCGCCTTCGGCCGAACGGTTCAGGGCCCGCACCGAAACGAAGCCCAGCACCAGGGCAAAGGCCACAAGTCCGAACGTGGCCAACGCCGCCGGCCACGCCATGGAGACAAAGCCGCCCAACCCCAGACCCCGTCGGGCAAACCAGATGCTGTTCATCACCACCGCGATCAAGGTGGCGATCGCGGCGGTCATTCCCAGCCAGCGCACCCAACGTCACCTCCCGCCGGGCCCACGCGCGTCCAGCACGGGCCGCCGCTGCGGGCGGGCGCTGCACGCATTGCCGCTCCGGG
>DATCLD010000216.1:0-3951 GCA_036564115.1 Limnochordales bacterium | reverse complement strand
GGGGATGCTGCGCAGGGACTCGAGCGAAAGCGCGATGACCCGCTCGGCCAGCGGCGACTCGATGGGCCGCCCGTAGGCGTCGAAGTGCCGGCCGAGGATGTCGCCCACTGCGCCCCGGCGCACGGCCTCCGCCAGCTCCCCGGCCGAGAGCGGCCCCCAGCGCACCAGGGAGCTTTCGCTGCTCACGTCGCCGATGCCGACAAGGGCTTTGGTGGCGGACGCCCCGGCCCGCAAGGTCTGGGCCACCCGGTGATCGGAGAGCAAGGCGGCGCGAATGCTCGCGCTGTCGACAAAGGCGGGCGTGTAGAGCATTTGCAGGTTTCCCTGGAGCTTGTCCGCGACGGCGCGGGCGATGTCCAGCGGGTTGATGAGGCCGCCGGCGTTGAGCCCGCCCATGAGCTGCACAACGGTGATGCCCGGGATGGACAGGGGCCGCAGGTGCCGGGCCACTTCCCGCAACGTGACGCCCCAGGCGGTGCCGATGACGTCGCCGGGCGCGAGCGTGCGCTCGAGAAACATCGCGCCAAACTGGCCGATGGCTTCGCGGATCTGCTCCTCGGTTTCGCCGCTGGGGACGACAACGGCTTCCTTCAGCCCAAAGGCCTGGCGCAGCTTTTCCTCAAGCTCCACAAAGCGCAGCGACGGGTGGTCGACCCGGATCTGCACGATGCCCTCTTCCCGCGCCCGGGCGAGCAGGCGCACGACCTTCACCCGCGACAGGCCGAGGCGGTCGCCGATGTCCTGCTGGGTCAAGCCTTGGTGATAGTAGAGCCATGCGACACGAGCCATTAGGGCCCGTTCCTGCTCGTGGGTCGACAGCCCCACCGCCTTACCCGCTCCTCAAGCGGCTGATAAGTTCCAGGGAGCGGCGCACGCCCTCTTCGCCGCCGGCCACTTCCAGCACGAAACCGCCCGTGTAGCCGCGTTCCCGCAGCGCCCCCAGCAGCCGCTCCCACGGGACCGCCCCTTCGCCCAAGGGGAGGTGCGCGTCGGCGCTGCCGTCGCCATCGGCGGCGTGAATGCTGCGCAAGTACGGGAACACGGCGGCGAGTTCCCGCTCCCATCCGCCCGTGCTGACGAGCGCATGCCCGACGTCCAGGCAGATCCCAAGGTGCGGGCTGCCGACGGCCTCAAGCAGCGCCAAAAGGTCCGTGCTCCGCCCTCCGATGATGCGCCCGCCGGGATCGGGCAAATTCTCGATCAGGACCGTCACGCCCAGCTCCCACGCCCGGCGGCACAGCTGCTCCAGGGATGCGGCGGTCCGCTGCCAGGCCGCTTCCCGCTCAGGCCCCTCACCCCGGTCGGACCCGTCGGACGGATGTACCACCACGTAGGGGCAATCGAGCCGGGCCGCGATCTCCAAGGCCCGGCCGATCGTGGCCACCGCCTGCTGCCGCTCCTCGGGAGCCGGCGCCGCCAAGTCCAGGCCTCGGAACGGCGCGTGCAGGCTGTGGGCCGCAAGCCCGAGCCGGTCCAGCGCGGCCGCGACTTCCTCAATCTCCGGCGGCTCGCAACGGGGGTCCAAATGCGTGCCGTTGGCCCACAGCTCCACGTCGGTCGCGCCCAAAAGGTGCAGGATGTCCAGGGCCTCAAAGAGCGGCCGCTGGCTGAACGTCCACGTCGACACCGCGAGGCGAAACCCGCCCGTCAACCGCTGTCCCTCCTTCTGCCTGTGCACTCTGCGCCGCGTTCCGCGGCGGCCCCCGTGCATGCCGCCGGCGTCTAGCGCCGTCCCCTGGCCACGCGCGCTTGCCGCTCCCGCAAGGCCTCCACCGCGCCAGGCGGGGCGGAGACGGACCCGATGCGCCGGTCGTGGCCGGAGCCCGGCCCATGGGCGTCGGTGCCGCCGGTCACCACCAGGTCGTACTTGGCTGCGAGGGCCAGGAAATATTCCGTGTCCTCGGGCGAATGCTCGGGGTAGTAGCACTCAAGGCCCTGCAGGCCGTGCTCAATCAGCTCGGGGATGAGCTTTTTTCCTTCCTCGGACATGCGCCCCGGGTGGGCCAGCACTGGCACGCCCCCGGCATCCAGGATCGCCCGCACGGCGTCAAAGGCGGAAAAGGGGTCCCGCGGAACGTACGCCGGGCCGCCGGTGTACAGGTAGCGCTGAAACGCTTCCTCGGTGGACGCCACGCAGCCGGCCTCCACCAGCGCCCGCGCCACGTGGGGGCGTGTGATGGCGCCGCCGTCAGCTATCCGCAACACGTCGTCGAAGCTGATCCGGAACCCCAGCTCCTGGAGGCGCTGGACCATCTTCTCGCCCCGGCGGACGCGGGCTTCGCGCCGGCGCTCGAGCAGCTCGTAGAACCCGCCGGCATCGGGCGGGATGAAATAGCCGAGGATGTGCACCTCGCCCCAAGTGCGATCCGTATTGAGTTCCACACCGGGGACGAGTTCGAGCCCTAACGCCTTGGCGGCGGCCATGGCCTCGGGCACCCCGTCCATCGTATCGTGGTCAGTCAGAGCCAAGGCGGTGACGCCGACGGCGCGGGCAGCTTCGACGACCGCCGCGGGCGATAAGGTCCCGTCGGAGGCGTTGGAATGCACATGTAGGTCAATGGACACATGGATCCCCTCCTCAGGGCAGCAGGCTTCCTCCTGGAACCCGCGGCCGGGGTGGCTGCCCGGAGCGGCCGGCTAGCCCTCTTGCGGCCGGCTAGCCCTTTTGCGTGAGGATATCCTGGAAGCCCTTAATGTGTTCAGCCTGCAGGGGCTGGTCGGTTTCCACGTAGATGCGGTGCAGGTTGTTGAGCATGCGCGCGAGGATCGCCCGGGCCTTCATGGGTTTCAGGAAATGCTCCCGGAACGGGTAGCCCATGGCGCGCACGTGGCGGATGCAGTCCTCGCGAGTGAGCAGTCGCCCCCGGTGAAACGGGTCGATCCAGACGGTTTCCTCGCCGCTGTAGCGCACGAGGAAATGGCCCGGCAGCCCCACGCCGTCCAGCGGCAGGCCCAGCCGGCGGCCCACCAGGATGTAGATGACCGACAAGGTGATGGGAATGCCCCGCTTGCGATCAATGACCCGGTTGATGCAGCTGTTGTCGGGATCGTAGTAGCGCACGTCGTCGCCCTGGAGCCCGGCCTTCTCAAACAGCTGCATGTTGAGGAGCCCAATGGTGCGGTACATGCTCAAGCCCGGGTCAAAGTGCGGGGCCACCGCGTCGGCTTGGGCGTCCAGCCAGCGGCGGTACGGCTCCATGTCCACTTCGGGGTAGCGGTACTTGGCCACAAGGAAGGCGCCGGTTTCCAGGTCCAAGACACTGTCGGACTGGCTGGCCAGCCGCTCCCACCGCTGGTTAAGGTCGGCCAAGCGCAGCTCCTCGAGAAACAGCCGGGCCCGGCCGCGGATCAGGGGGTCGGCGTCGCTGACCGCCTGCTTGAGGTGCGGGAGCACGTCTTCCACCGGTGCCTCGAGCAACTTCTGCCGGGCAAAGGTGGCCGTGCGCGGGTCGGAATCCCCCATGAGCCGGATGAGGGCTTGGATGTCTTCGGCCGTCAGGCGCCGCATGTCAACCCCCCACTCCTAGGCTACCCCGCGCCGTCGCTGTCGGGTGCCAACAAGCGAGACAGGGGAATGCCCGTCAAGCGGGAGAAGTTGCGCGCCAGACGCCGGACCATCGGTGACAGGCGAAACTCGACGGGAATAACCGGCAACGGGATCGCCTCGCAGTCCACAGCGTCTGTTATCGGTCTATTTTCTACAATATGACCCCAAGACCTGCCCTCTATCGCGCGACGGCGCGGCCCAGCGGTGCGGGACGACCGCACGTTCAAGGCCCGGCAAATGCAGGAAATATCGCCAGTAGCCCGTATATTCCACCCATGATACTGCGGTCGAGTATTCTATTTCCACTAGTTTTTGCCTTATTTCTCTTCCTGGCGCTGCCGGTGGCATGGCCGGGCGCCGGCTCCGGGCGCTACGTCATCAAACAGGCCTCCGGATGGTGAAGC
>DATCLD010000215.1:0-1695 GCA_036564115.1 Limnochordales bacterium | reverse complement strand
ACCGTTGGGATAGCCCGCCTCGGCCAGGAGCTGCCGCGCCCGCTGCGGGTTGTACTCGTAGGTCTCGATCCCCTCGGTGGTGTGGCCGAAATAGCCCGCGGGAACGGGGCTGCGCAGCGGCCGGGCGATGGAGGGCCCGAGGTACTGCACGATCTCGTCCCGGTTGACCGCGTAGGACAGCGCCTGGCGCACCGTCAGGTTGTCAAACGGCGGCTTGGTCATGTTGTACTGGATGAAGTACCCGTTGCCGGGGCCCACCAGCTCCACAACGATGCCCTGGGAGCGCATGCGGTCGACCCAGATCTGCTCAGAGTCGCCATCGGCGGTGTCCACCTCGCGGGTGCGCAGGGCCAGCTCGCGGGTGGCGGTGTCGGGCATGAAGCGGAACTCGATGCCGGCCAGCTTCGGAGCGCCCTTGTAGTACTGGTCGTTGGCCTTGAGCACCACATTGCGCCGCGGGTTGTACTCAGCAAATGCAAACGGACCGGTGCCGATAGGATTGAAGCGGTGCGCGTCGCCCAGCTCCGTGACGGCCTTCTTGCTTACGATGAAACCGGAGTGATACCCTACCAGGCGCAGCAACGCGAAGGGGTCCGGCTCGTGGAGCTCGATCTGCACCGCGTAGCGGTCGATGGCCCGCACTTCCTTGATGTTGGCCACTTCGCTGCGCCACGGCGAGCCGACGGCCGGGTCAGCCACGCGCTCGAAGGAGAAAACGACGTCCTCGGACGTGAATTCGCCGTAGCCGTGGTGCCACTGCACGCCCCGGCGCAGGTAGAAGGTCAGGACGCGCCCGTCCTCGCTGATCGTCCAGCTCTCGGCCAGGTCAGGCTCGATGCGTTCGATGTCGACGGTGCCGGCGGGCAGGTCCACCAGGCCGTTGAAGATCGCCTTGACGATCGGGTACTCGCCGAAGTTGGTCGCGAAATGCGGATCCAGCGTGCCCACGTCTGCCACGCCCGAACCGACCCGCAGGACATGGCGGGTTTGGGCCATGGCCACGCCATTGCCGACGACGGAAAGCCCCACGAGCAGGACAACGGCGGCCAGCAGCACCACCACGCCGCGCACGGCCCGCAGCTTGCTAATCAACACGATGGCATCCCCTTTCTCCGTGTTCCGGTGTCCAAGTCTTCTGCCTTCTCAGCCTCTCCGCTGGGTCCTGAGCCTCTGAGATCCTACCGTTGGCGAACAGCGGCGACCGGCGGCACCTCCTTTCTATCCGGCAGGCTGTCTGCGTCCTTCCACCCGAGGTCCTGCTCCACGGCGGCTCTGGTGGCCAACAGCAGCTCCAACCACCGCCGCCAGCCGTCGCCGGCCACCCGGAGGCTTGGGCCGACGACGCTGAGACTGGCCTGCACCTCGCCGCCGGGGCCGCGGACAGGCACCGAGACGCTGGTCACGCCCTGCTCCACCTCGCCCTGGGATACGGCGTACCCCTGCCGGGCGATGGCTTCCAGTTCGCTCCGGAACTGGGAGGCGTCTTGGAGCAGGGGATGGCCGGCGGGGAGGCGGGCCGACAAGGCCGCCCACACCGTCTCCCAGGGCAGGAAGGCGGCCAGCACCTTGTTGGACGCGCCCAGGTGGAAGTCGTTGCGTTCGCCAACACGGCCGGTCATGCGCAGCGAATGGGGGCTTTCCACCGCATGGGCGATGACCGCCTGGTTGCCGTCGACGATAGTGAGCTTTACCGTT
>DATCLD010000214.1:0-2049 GCA_036564115.1 Limnochordales bacterium | reverse complement strand
CGTTGTGATATGATCACGGCCGGAGGTGGGTCCGTTGTCGCAGGCACCCGGCGGGCCGGAAACGGCCGTCCTGGATCTGATCATCATCGGCGGGGGCCCGTGCGGGCTGGCGTGCGCAGTGGCGGCGCGCCGGCACGGGCTTTCCCATTTAATCCTTGAAAAAGGCCCGTTTCTCAACACCTTGGTCCAGTTTCCCGAGACCATGACCTTCTTCAGCTCCGCGGAGCGGCTTGAGATCGGCGGCATCCCCTTTGCCCTGCCCCACCTGCGGCCGACACGCGCCGAAGGCATCGCCTATTTCCAGAGGGTCGCCCAGCGCGAGCAGGTCAACCTGCACACCTACGAACCGGTCGTGGACGTGGTGGGCGAGTTCGGCGACTTCACCGTCAAGACGGTAGACCGGACCGGCCGCGGGCGGCAGTACAAAAGCCGCGCCGTGGTCATCGCCACGGGATACTACGACAACCCCCGCCTGCTGGGGGTGCCCGGGGAAGACCTGCCCCACGTGCGCCACCACTACGACCGGCCCTACCCTTACTTTGGCCAGCGGGTCATCATCGTCGGCGGCCGCAACTCCGCCGCCCAGGTGGCCCTGGAGCTCTTCCGCTACGGGGCCCACGTTACCATCGTGCACCGGGGGCCGTCCATGTCGGATCACGTAAAGGCGTGGATCCGCCCGGAGCTCGAGGCGCGCCTGCGGGACGGCGAGATCACCGCGTACTTCAACACCCGCGTCGAGCGCATCGAGCCGGACGCGGTGCACCTGGTGCAAAACGGCGGCGATCGGTTCGCGCTTCCGTGTGACTTCGTGCTGGCCATGACCGGCTACGAGCCGGATCATTCGCTCAAAATCAAGCTGGGTGTAAAGATCGATCCGGAAACCGGGGCTCCGCTATACGATCCCGAGACCATGGAAACCAACGTACCCGGCGTCTACCTGGCCGGCGTGGCCGCCGGGGGCTACGAGCCCAACCATCTCATGATCGAAAACGGGCGCTTTCACGGCCCGGCCATCGTCCGCCACCTGGCCACCCGGCTCGGCCGCTAGCAGCTGATATGACGCGCCTGTGCGCCGTCCTCGTGCCGCAGGGTGGCCCGCAAGAAGTCCCGCAGGGCCGCGGCTGCCCGGGACAGGTAGCGGCCGGGGTTGTAGGCGAGGCCGATGGTGCGCTCGAGCGGCGGGTCGCTCAAGGCCACCGTCTCGATCCCGCCGAAGCGCCGCACCGCGATCTCGGGCACGAGGGCAACGCCCAGGCCCGACTGCACGAAGCGCAGGGCAGTGTCGACGTCGGTGCCGCTGACAGCGATGCGGGGTGCGAAGCCCGCTTGGGCGCAGGCCGACAAGGTCAGGCTGCGCAGGTGGTACCCTTCCCGGCAGATGATGAAGCCTTCCTTGCGCAGCTCAATGAGGGGAATCGACTCCCTGCCGCATAAGCGGTGGCCCGCGGGCAGGGCGACGACGATGCGCTCCTTGAGCAGGGCTTCAAAGACTTGACCGTTGATGCTGGGGTCCTCCACCAGCAGCGCGAGGTCCAGGCGGCCTTCGTGCAGGCCCCGGGCGAGCCGGTCGGAGCCGTCCTCCGTGATGATGAGTTCGAGACCGGGATAGGCGGCAAAGAAATGGTTGATGACGCCCGGCAGTAGGTGCCCGCCCAGCGTCGGCGTCGTGCCCAAGCGCACGCGGCCCCGGCGCAGGCCCCCCCGCTCGGCGAATTCGGCCTGGGCGTCGTCGGCCAAGGCCACCAGCTGCCGCGCGTAGGGCAACAGCGCCTCGCCATCGGCCGTCAGCGCCACGTGCCGGCGGGAGCGCTCAAAGAGGGTGACGCCCAACTCCTCCTCGAGGGCACGGATTTGCTGGCTTAAGGAAGGCTGGCTGATGTGCAGGCTTTCCGCGGCCCGGGCGAAATGCAGGTGATGGGCCAGGGCGAGGAAGTACCGCAGCTGGCGCAGCTCCACCAGGCGTCCCCTCCACGGTTTCAGAGGTGATAGTTTAATTGTATCACACTTATGCACACTAAGTATTGGACCCTATTAAGGAAAGCGTGGTAC
>DATCLD010000213.1:0-6230 GCA_036564115.1 Limnochordales bacterium | reverse complement strand
GCGCCGCCAACCGTGGAAATATCGGCGGCAGGTTGGTGCGGGAGGTCGGGCATGTCAACCGCATATTGGCTGCTGTCCATCGCCGGCGGCGTGATCGCGCTCTCCATCGTGCTGCCGGCCTTCGTCGGCGGCGCGTGGAGCCCGACCAGCATGGCGCGGGTCCGGGCTATGCTCCGGATGGCCAACCTCGCGCCGGGTGAAACCCTCTACGACTTGGGTGCAGGCGACGGCCGGGTCATCCTCACCGCAGCCCGTGAATTCGGCGCGCGGGCTGTCGGCATCGAAATCGATCCCCTGCGGGCCGCCTTGTGCACTTGGCGCATCCGCCTCGCCCGCCTACAGGACCGCGTGCGCGTCGAGCGGGCCAACTTCTTTGACGTGGACTTGCGCAAGGCCGACGTCGTCACATTTTACTTATCCCAGGCGGCCGCGGACCGGCTCAAGGAGAAGTTCGAGGCGGAGCTGCGGCCGGGAGCGCGGGTGGTATCCCATCGCCGGCCGGTGCCGGGCTGGCGCCCGGCGGCCGTCGACGAGCGCCGCGGGCTCTACGTGTACGTTATAGGCAAAACCCACGCCGCCGACACATAGACTGCAACTCAGGAGTGGATCCAGCCCTTGCACGTGCCAAAGCGGCGGCTGTGGCCGCAGATCCTGATTTCCCTAGCATCGACATGCCTCGCGACGGGCATCGTGCTGCGGCTGACGTGGCAGGAGCGGTCGTGGCGCGAGTTGCAGTCGTTTGACACCCGTTGGCTCCTGGTGGCCCTGGGACTTGTGTTGGGCGCGTGGGTAGCGGACGTGTGGCGCCTGCAGGCGATGGGCTTGGGCATGGGTTACCGCATCCCATTCCTCGTCGCCCTGCGCACGAACCTCCTGGGCTACTTCCTGTCCGCGATTACGCCCTTCACCTTGGGCGGCGGGCCGCTGCAGATCTACTCCCTCTATCGAGCCGGCCTGCCCGTCGGCCACGCCGCGGCCGCGGTCGTGGGCAGCGGCTTCATTGCCCACCTGAGCCTCGCCATCATCGCCGCAATGCTCGTCTTTGGCCTGGGCCTGACCGTGAGCGCGGATCCCCTGGTCGACGAGATCGTGCGCTGGGTCCTGCTCATGTACAGCGCCGGCCTCTTCGCCCTGACGGTGATGTTGTGGCAAGTGCACCGGGCGCGGCGTGTCATCGGCGGGATCGTCCATCGCGTGCTGCGCCTTTTCAGCGACCCCGAGCGGGCCCAGGCGCGGGCGTCTGCGGTGGAGGCGGGCGTGGTGGAGCTGAGCGAGGGGCTGCGCCAAGTGGTCGGTCGCTGGGGCGGCTGGGCGCTCGTAGGCGCGGCCGCGTACCAGCTATATTTCCTGCTCATATTCTCCACAGTGGCAGCGCTGGCCAAAGGCCTCGGCTCCAATCCGCCGTATTGGCACGTGGTGGCGGTGCAGGTGCCCATCTACCTTCTGGGCTCCATCATCCCGACGCCAGGCGCCAGCGGGGGAATGGAGCTGGGCTTGGCTGCTGGCCTGTTGGACCACGTGCCCGAGTATGAGATCGGCATCATCGTCGCCGCGTGGCGCCTTTTGACCTATCACCTGGTGCTCGTCGTAGGCGGCGTCGTGCTGTTGTTCTTCATCCGGGCGAGCGGCGTGAGGGCGGCAAGGCCTGTCGAACCCTCCGCCGAGCGGTCAATCCCGGCGTAATCTTCCCACGTGCGGATATTCGGGCGCGGGTCGTAGGCCGCCAGCGCCCGCACCTGAACGATCGCTCCCTCGGGATACCGGAACGCCGTCAGAAAGCCCCCAAAGACGCATCCCTGGTCGATGTTGATGGTGTTGTAGCGCAAGACGGGCGTTTCTACCGGCGTGTGGCCGTACACGACCAGCGCATGGCCGCGGTAGTCGCGCGCCCAGTCGCGCCGCACCGGCCGCCCGTCAGGGGTCCGCTCGCCCGTCGCGTCGCCGAACAGGCAAAAGTTTGTAACGCGGCGGGACATGCGCCCGATCATGGACTCCTTGATGCCCGCATGAACCACCACCAGGCGGCCACCGTCCAAGATCATGTAAGGTGGAGCTTGTTCGTAAAGCCGGCGGAACCTGTCGGACACGTCGCGGCGGAGAGGCGCGGGCAAAGCTTCAAGCTCGCGCACCGTCCGCTCGATGCCGTGCTGGAGGAGAACCCGGTGGCCCGTCAGCCAGCGATACAACTTACGGCAATGGTTGCCCGGCACATACAGGGCCGCCCCGGCTCGCACCATGGCCTCCACGAAAAGCATGGTGCTCACGCTGTATGGACCCCGGTCGGTGAGATCACCGAGAAACACAGCTTGGCGGCCCCCGGGATGCGCCATGACATGCCCCTGCCTGCGGTAGCCGAGCCGCTCCAACAGCTCGACGAGCTCCAGAAAACATCCGTGAACGTCGCCGATGATGTCAAAGGGACCCGTTTCCGGCCGCTCCACGGGCAAGGGAACGCGCCGGACCCTGACGCCCCGGCGGCGCAAGGCGTCCTCCGGGAGCACGTACACGCGGTCGAAGCCTTCGTCATCGAGATGGGTCAGGAGCTCTTCGAGCTGCCGGACGTGGCGGCGAATCACCCGCTCAGGGACGCGCCGTGTCCGGTGAGCGTTGCGGCGCAAGCAGGCTTCCAAGGAGGCGGCCAAGACGACAAGGGTCGCGGGGACCTCGTGGCGGCGGGCGAGCGCCAAGAGCTTCTGGCGGGTGGCGGGCGCCAGGGCGGTGGAGTCGGCCACGACAAGGCGCCCTGCCGCGAGGCGCGCCGCGATGCGCGAGTAAAACAGCTCAAAGGCCCGGGGCGAGGCCTGCATATCGGCTTCGCCCCGGCCGACAATGGCCCGGCACTCGTCAGAGGACACGATCTCATCGGGCTCAAAGTGCCGTGCGGCCAGCGTCGATTTGCCGCTGCCTGCGGGGCCAGCCAGCACCACGAGCCCCTTGTGCGGGATATCGATGAGGATGCCCGTCCACCTCCCGCGGGCTTGCGCGCATCCGCCCGTTTCACAGCATGCCCCGTGCGGCCGTCCTCATCCGGCCGCCGGCAGGCGTTGCCGGGGAGCACGGCGGCCGCGCTGGACGGGTCAAATCGGCTATGCTAAAGTAAACACTAGTAAGCCTGCCTAAAATTCCCAAAAATCCATATCTCGGTCGGCTTCAGGAGGGAGTGCAGAATGCGTGGATCACGCGTAGCAGGCTGCACCTTCCGCCGAATCCGATCGGCTTGGTGCAGTCAGTTCCGGCCAGTCGCAGGCGTGTTGGCTGTGCTGCTCCTTTTGGGTATAGCCCCCGCAGCCTGGGCAGCCGTCCAGTTGACGACCGATTTTCCGGGCCTATCCGTCCAGCCCGGTGAAACACGGTCCATCTCCCTAACCCTGCGCAACTACGAGTCGTCCGGCCAAACGGTCAGCTTGGGCGTCGTGGAGGCGCCGGCCGGTTGGAATGTGCGCCTGACGGCCCGGGGAAGTCTCGTGCACCGGGCGTATGTAGCGCCTATGGAGGACGACCGGCCGGGAACGGCCTTCTTCAATGCGGAGGTGACGGTGCCGGCCGACGCCGCACCGGGCGACTACCCGGTCATCTTGAGTGCTGGCGCCGAGCGGCTTGAGTTGAGCCTGCGGGTCACCCAAGAGCGCGCCGCCGGCGAGGTCCAGCTCACCACCCAGTACCCGCGCCTCGCAGGGCCGAGCGCGGCCGAGTTCGCGTTTCCCGTCACCCTGGCCAACCGCACGGGTGAAGATCAGACGTTCCAGCTCCTGGCCCAGGCACCCGTAGGCTGGCAGGTGCGGATCACGCCGCGCTTTGAGCAGCGCCAGGTGGCCAGCATCGGGGTGAACGCCGGCGCCACGCAGCAGCTGGAAGTCCGCGTCACACCGTCGCCCCAGGCGGAGGCCGGCGAGTACCCCATCGTCGTGCGGGCGTTGGCCCCTGGTTTCGAGGCAGACCTGACGCTGACGACGGTCATCGTGGGCACCTTTGATATGGGCCTGACCACCCCCACCGGCCGGCTCAACGCCGACGCCACCGCTGGCCGGGACAGCCCGTTCACCATCGTCGTAGAAAACCGGGGCAGTGCCGAGCTGCGCAATATCGGGTTCTCCAGCGTCGCACCGCCCAACTGGACCGTCTCCTTCTCACCCAACCGCATCGACCGGCTTGCGCCCGGCGAAAGCGAGACGGTGACCGTCACCCTGCGCCCGCCTGAGCGGGCCGTGGCCGGCGACTACGCGGTCAACATTACGGCCCGGACACCGGAAGCCGTCGCCTCCACCACTTTCCGGGTGTCGGTGCGCACGCCGACGGTGTGGGGGCTCGTCGGTATGGCCCTGGCGGTAGGCCTCGTGGCAGGTCTCTTTGGGGTCTTCCGGGTCTACGGCCGGCGCTAGGGGGTGGGCATCATGAGCACGCTGCCTTCCGCGCAAACCGTGACCGGCGCTCCGGCGCAGCCGGCCGAGCCGGGGCGCGCGGTTGAGCAGTCCGCGACACGGGCCAACGGGCAGCCCCGGCCGCCCGCGGTCATCGAAGCCCGAGGGTTGTGCAAGCGCTACGGCCAGCATTGGGCTGTGCGCGACCTCGATCTGATCATCGACGAGGGCGAGATCTTCGGGCTCTTGGGCCCCAACGGGGCCGGCAAGACCACAACCATCCTCATGCTCTTGGGCCTCACCGACGCCACCGCGGGCACTGTGCGGGTGCTGGGCCACGACCCGTGGCGGGAGCCGCTGGCGGTGAAGGCCGCGGTGGGGTATCTCCCCGAAAACGTCGGGTTCTACGACGACATGACCGGGCGGCAAAACCTGATGTACACCGCTCGGCTCAACGGCCTGCGGGATGCGGTGGCCAAGGAACGGGTGCAAAGCCTCCTGGAGGCCGTCGGTCTGGCGCATGCCGCTGACCGGCCGGTGAGGGTGTACTCTCGCGGCATGCGCCAGCGCCTGGGTCTGGCGGATGTGCTGGTGAAGTCGCCCCGGGTCGTTATCTTGGACGAGCCGACGCTGGGGATCGACCCCGCGGGGATCCGGGAGATCCTCGACCTCATCGCCCGCCTGGCCCGAGAGGAGCGGGTGACCATCCTCATCTCCTCTCACCTGTTGCACCAGGTACAGCAGATCTGCCACCGGGTGGGGATTTTCGTCGGCGGCCGCCTCATCGCCCAGGGCTCCGTCGCGGAGCTGTCCCAGAAGCTGGCGGGCGGTGCGCCGCTGGTGGTGGACGTGGAGGTCGGGCTCAAAGAGGATACGCGGCGGGCCCGGGACCTCTTGGCCGGGCTCGAGGGGGTCAGCCGCGTCGACGCCGACCCAAAGACGGGCCGGCTGCAGGTAAGCTGCAGCCGCGATGTGCGGGCCAAGATTGCCCGCACGCTGCTTGAGCATGGGGTGGACCTGGTCGGCCTAGGTCTTCACACCTACGGCTTGGACGACATCTATCACCGCTACTTCCAGGGAGGTGACGCCGGTGAGCAGCGCGAGCCTGTCGCGGGCGCACGCCCAGCCTAAGGCGTGGACCGCCGGCCCGCCCGGGCTGTGGGCGGTCTACCGCAAGGAGCTGGCGGACCATGTAGGCGGATGGCGCTTCCTGGTGCTGGCGGTGCTAGTCCTGGTGTCGGGGCTCGCCTCCACTTACGTGGCCGCCCGCACCCTGAGCGAGACCTTGGCGGCCGCGGGCGAGCTGGATCCCTTCATCTTCCTGCGCGTTTACACCACCGGCAGCGCGTCGCTGCCCCCGTTCACCTTCTTCGTGGCGGTGCTGGCGCCGCTTTTGGGCATCGCCCTTGGGTTCGACGGGATCAACGGCGAGCGCAACCGCGGCACCTTGAGCCGCCTGGTGAGCCAGCCGATCCACCGGGACGCGATCATTAACGGCAAGTTCCTGGCGGGTCTGGCCGTGATCGCGATCATGCTCACGGCGTTGATGCTGCTGGTGGGCGCCTTGGGGCTGCAGCTGGTGGGCGTCGCGCCGACGCTGGAGGAGCTGCTCCGTCTGGCCGCGTTTCTCGCGGTGAGCATCATCTATGTGGCGTTTTGGCTCAGCCTGGCGCTCTTGTGCTCCACCCTCTTGCGGCAAACGGTGGCGTCGGCGTTGACGGCCCTGGCTCTGTGGCTGTTTTTCAGCCTGTTCGCGGGACTGCTGTTTGGGCTAATCGCGGACACGGTCGCCCCTGTCACCGACCCGCTGGACCCGGAGCAGGTGCTGCGCCGCACGGCCTGGGAAACCAACCTGGGGCGCCTGTCGCCGAC
>DATCLD010000212.1:0-6551 GCA_036564115.1 Limnochordales bacterium | reverse complement strand
CCGTAGCGCCGGGCGGCCGCCTGCAGCACCCGCATGGCCGCGGGCGTCACTTCTTTGCCGATGCCGTCCCCCGGCAGCACTGCGATGGAATGCCGTCGCATGGGAGGATCACCTGCTCCTTTGGGTATCGGGAATTTCTGGTTACTTCGACGCTGGCTGAGCGTTCCCTGGCTCGAAGGGTGTCGGATGTCGTGCCGAAAACCGTCGGATTCCTTCGGTTGACACCCTCTTTCCAGAAACCGTATACTCGAACCACACGGTTCACCCTTTGGTTCCATCTGGACCATCCGGATCTTCCTCTGCGGCCCCATGTTCGGGCGGCGGAAGGGTATGGCGCGCGCCCGTCAGCCGGGCGAGATTTACCACACTTTCTGCGAGGGAGGCTGATGCCGTTGCTTCGTCTACGATCCCTGCTGGCCGTTGGTCTAGTCATGTTGCTCTTGGCCGCCGGGCCTTTCGCGGCCCTGGCGCAGACCCCGATCCGGGTCGGTTCCAAGAACTTCACCGAACAGTTGGTGCTCGGCGAGCTCATCCTGCAGGCGCTGGCCGCGCACGGCCTGCCCGTGGAAAGCAGGCTGAGCCTTGGCGGCACCGCCGTGGTGCGCCAGGCCCTGGAGACGGGCGAGATCGACGTCTATGCCGAATACACGGGCACCGCGCTGCTGGTCCATTTCAGCGGCTACGGGCTCGACGTCCCCCGGGAGGTGTGGTCCAACCCGGAGGCCTCGACGGCCCTGGTGCGGGAGGTGGATCTCGAGCGCAACGGCCTCGTGTGGCTGTGCCCGGCTGACGCCAACAACACCTATGCCATTGCCGTGCGTCGCCACTGGGCGGAAGAAAACGGCGTGTACACGGTGGCGCACCTGGCCGCCTACATCAATGCCGGCGGCCGGGTGATCTTCGCCTCCAATCCCGAGTTCATCGACCGGCCGGACGGGCTGCAGGCCTTTGAGCAGACGTACGGCTTTTCCATCCCCCGCGGTGACGTGTTTGTCCTGGCGCAGGGGTCCTATGCCACCGCCCAGGCGCTGGCCAACGGCGCCAACGGCGTCAACGCCGCAATGGTGTTTGGCACCGACGGCACCATCGCCGCGTTCGACCTGCTGGTGCTGGAAGACCCCCAAGGCGCCATGCCCATTTACCAGCCGGCGCCGGTAGTGCGGGCCGAAGTGCTGCAGGCCTATCCGCAGCTGGAGGAAGTCCTGTGCCAGGTGTTCGCGCACTTGGATGGGCGGACGCTGGCCGAGCTCAACGCGGAAGTGGACGTCTATGGCCGCCAGCCGGCTGCCGTCGCCCGTGACTTCCTGCAGCGCGTCGGAGTGATCCGCTAATGAGCGGCCCCGCGAGAACGGCCGGCAGCCGCAGCTGGCTCGGGATCGCCGGCGCGGCGCTGGCCCTCGTCGCGGTGGGCGGCCTGCCGTGGATCCAGAGCGCCCCGAATCCGCTAGCCCTTGGCTCAAAGTTTCTGGTGCGGACCAGCACGGTGTCGTCCTTAGGCGGTTGGCCCGCCGCCTGCCTCCTCGCGGCCCCGGCAGCGGTCGCGCTCCTGGTGAGCGCCCGGCCGCTGGGTCCGCGAGGGGGCTGGTGGCTGTGGGCGGCCGGCAGCGCTGGGCTTTTGGCCGTGTGGGGCACCAGTGAGCCCTTGACCGCCGCCGGGCGCGCCCAGGGTGCGGTGGCCAATGTGGCCTTATGGGGCAGCGGCGTGTGGCTGTCCTTGGCCGGCTACGGGCTGCTCATCTACGCGGGCGTCCTCAACGTCCGTCGGGCGGGCCGTATGCCTTCGGCCCTCTGGTCGATGCTTTGGCTGCCGGTGCTGCTGGTCATCGCCCACGGGGCCTGGCTCGTCTTCCGGGCCGAGCCGGCGGAGAACTGGCTGTGGCGGGTGTTTCAGGAGGAAGCCCAAAGCGGCGGGATCCAACGCCGGCTCAGGGAACATCTGTGGCTGGCCGGTGTATCGGCCGGCTTGAGCATCGTCATCGGTGTCACCATCGGCATCTGGGGCTACTACCGGGAACGGGTGGCCCAGGCGGCGCTGTATGTGTCCGGCGTCATCTTGACACTGCCTTCCTTGGCCTTGTTTGCCATGCTCATGGAGCCTTTCGCCGCCCTGGCCAACGCCTACCCGGTGCTCCGCAGCTACGGGATCGGCGGCCTCGGAGCGGCCCCAGCCATTACGGGGCTGGCCTTGTACGGGCTGCTGCCGGTTATCCGCAACACCCATGCGGGCCTGCACAGCGTGTCGGCCGCCCAAGTGGATGCGGCCCGCGGCATGGGCATGACGCCGCGGCAGATCATGTTCATGGTGCTCTTGCCCCACGCGCTGCCCATCATCATGGCCGGCGTACGGCAGACGGCGGTGCTGCTCATCGGGATCGCGACCCTCGCTCAGCTCATCGGCGGGGGAGGGCTCGGCTACTACATCCTCCAGGGCATCAACCGGGCCAGCATCGCCCATATCCTCCTCGGAGCGATCCCCGCGGTGCTGGTTGCCATCGCGGTAGACCTGCTCCTGGGCTGGCTCGCCCGCTGGCTGACGCCGAAAGGCCTGCGCATGTCCAGGGGGGTTTCGGCATGAGCCAACCGATTATTGTGTTTGAAGGTGTCACCAAACTGTACGGGCAAAAGAAGGCCGTAGACAACCTCAACCTGGCCATCATGCCCGGGGAAACCTGTGTGCTCATCGGCCCGTCGGGCTGCGGCAAGACGACCAGCCTGCGCATGATCAACCGGTTGGTGGAGCCCACCACCGGGCGCATCTTGATCAACGGCGAGCCCAATGATCGCGTGCCGGCCGAAGAGCTGCGGCGGCAGATCGGCTACGTGATCCAGGGCGTGGGCTTGTTTGAGCACATGACCGTTGCCCAAAACGTAGGCGTGGTGCCGCGGCTTCTCGGTTGGCCCAAAGGCCGCATCGACGAACGGGTCGACGAGTTATTGACGCTGGTGGGGCTCGACCCGGCCACCAACCGCAACAAATACCCGCGGCAGCTTTCCGGCGGCGAACAGCAGCGGGTGGGGGTAGCCCGGGCGCTGGCGGCGGATCCGCCCATCCTGCTTATGGATGAGCCCTTTGGCGCCTTGGACCCCATCACCCGGGAACGGCTCCAGGGCGAGTTGCTCGCCATCCAGCGGGTGGTCAAAAAGACCATCGTCTTTGTCACCCACGACATCCACGAAGCCCTCAAGCTGGCGGACCGCATCGCCATCATGCGCCAGGGCAGGCTGGTGCAATACGACACGCCCGAGGCCATCCTCTGGCGGCCGGCGGACGAGTTTGTCCAGGACTTCGTTGGCGGGGACCGGGTGCTCAAAGCCCTGGGGCTGGTGCCGGTGTCCCGGGTGATGGAGCCCGCGGCCTTGCGCAACGGGCAGGCAACCGCAACGGACGAAGCGGGCGGCGCTGCACCCGAAGGGACGCCGGCTGGACGGGCCCCGGCGGCCGTGCCGGCCACGGCCACGCTGCGGGACGCTTTGTCGGCCGCGATCCTCAACGGCTTGGCCGACACTCCCGTCGTAGACGACAACGGCCGCGTCGTCGGCTGGATCCGGCGGGAACGGTTGTTGGAACTGCTGTCCGCCTTGCCGGTGCAGGGGGTGGCCTCGTGACGGTCACGCGCGTCGTGCGGCTCGCGGCCTCGACGGTGGGGGCCGTCGTGTTGCTGGGCGTGTTCTTCCGAATGGAAGACTTGCACGCCCGCATCCTCCTGGCCGTCTGGCCCCAGTACCCCAACGCGTTGCCTTTCCAGGGCGGCACCATGTGGCAGATGGGCGTGCGCACCGTGGAGCTGGTGCTCTTGTCCACCCTGCTGTGCGTCGTCATCGGCATTCCCCTTGGCGTCATCGCGACCCGGCCCCGCTTCCGGGACGAATGGGCCCCGGTGGTCGACGGCCTGGTCAATGCGGGGCAGACCATCCCTTCGCTGGCCGTCGTCGCCCTGGCCCTGCCCCTGTTGGGCTTCGGTTTTGTGCCGGCGCTGGTGGCCATGGTGCTCTATGGTCTCCTGCCCGTCCTGCGCAACACCGCGGTGGCGCTGGAAACCGTCGACAAGGCCCAGCTGGACGCCGGCCGCGGCATGGGCATGACACCGTGGCAGCTGTTGTGGATGGTGGAGCTGCCCCACTCTATCCCCGTCATCTTGGCCGGCATCCGAACGTCCGCGGTGCTCAACGTCGGCGTGGCCGTCATCGCGGGGCTTATCGGGGCGGGCGGTTTTGGCACCGCCATCGTCCACGGCATCGATCTGCGCGTCCCCCCGCTGGTGTGGTACGGCGCCGTCCCCACGGCGCTGCTGGCCGTCATCATGGACTTTTTCCTGCGGAGGCTGGAGGAGATCCTCACGCCTCGAGGCCTGAGGCTGCGGGCCGCACGGCGCTGAGGCCCTGCGGCCCGCAGGGCCGTGGGCGGCCAACGTCGAAACGATCCGTCGCTTTTTGACGGGCCCCGTCCGGCGGTCTCCGCCGGCGCCGGCCAAAGAGGTGACCTCCTTTACGATGGAGCCGGAGCCGATACCTACCCCTGCTCCTCCGGACGGCGACAAGCGCGACCTCTTGCGGCGGCTGACCAGCTTCCGGCAATCGCGGGCAAGCCGCACCGAACAGATCTTGTGCGACTACTTGATCGCCGCGTACCGGGATGCGGCCTTTCTCACCGCCGAGGAACTGGCCCGGGCCGCCGGTGTGAGCAAGGCTACCGTCATCCGCCTTGCGACCAAGATCGGTTTCGCTAGCTTCAATGACCTGCGGGAGCGGCTGCGCCGGATCGTCGCCGACGACCTGCACCGCGCCGACCGGGAGGAACACGGCCCCGACGCGCTGCAGCCCGCCCAGCGGCTCATTGCCTTGGAAGGGGAAAATGTCCGCCGGCTGGCGCGGCAGCTGCGCTGGGAGGACGTGGAGCAGGCAGCCCACTGGCTGTGCGGCAGCCGCTCCGTCACGGTGCTCGGCCTTGGCCGCTGTGCGGCGCTGGCCGTCCATGCGGGCTACCATCTCAAGCGCCTCTTGCCCCACGTGTACATCTACACCGCCGCCGACGCCAGCCTCTGGGATCACCTGACCCTGGCGCAGGACGGGGGCGTCGTGCTGGCCATCGGCCTGCGGCCCTGCGACCGGCGCTTGGTGGAAGCGGTGGCATACGCCCGCTCCCTGGGGTATCCGATCCTGGCCGTCGTGGAGGAGTACGGCTCACCCCTGTCCGAAGCGGCAACGGTGGAGCTGCCGGCCCCCGCGGCCACCGACGCCTTTACCGGCGCGTACGCCGCGCCCATCACCCTCCTCACCGCCTTGGTGCATGCCGTCGCGGCGACGCTGGGCGAGACCGCGCTGACCCGGCTGCGGACCTTGGCCGAGGCGGGCGATGCGCTGAAGCTCTACTGCTAGGTGCTGCCCCGCGCTGGCCCTGCAGCCCCCCGGCGGCTTTACAGCCACCGGGTGGTGACGACCTTGCGGTCCGTGTAGAAGTTGATGGCGTCCTCCCCGTTGGCGTGGAGATCGCCGTAGAAGGAGTTGCGCCAGCCCGTGAAGGGGAACACCGCCACCGGCGCCGGCACGCCGATGTTGATCCCCAGCATCCCTGCCTTGGCGTGGCGGCGGAAGGCCCGGGCGGCGGCGCCGCTGCGGGTGAAGATCACCGCGCCGTTGCCGTAGGCGGACCGGTTGATGAGCGCGATGCCCTCCTCCACGTCCTTGACCCGCACGGTGGTCAGGACGGGGCCGAAAATCTCCTCCCGGGCGATGCGCATGTCGGGATTGGCGCCGTCAAAGATCGTCGGCCCCAGGAAGAAGCCCCGCTCGGGCACGGGCGTCTTGCGGCCGTCGAAGATGAGGCGCGCCCCTTCCTCTTCGCCGATCTGGATGTAGCCCTTGACCCGCTCCCGGTGCTGATCGCGGATTAAGGGGCCCATCTCCACGCCCGGCTGGTCGCCCGGGCCGATCTTGAGCCGATTGGAGCGGTCCACCAGGCGCTCGAGGATCTTGTCGGCCACGTCCTTCTGCGCCACCAGGACGCTGCCCGCCATGCAGCGCTGCCCGGCGCTGCCAAAGGACGAGGCGACAATGGCTTCCGTCGTGTAGTCCAGGTCCGCGTCGGGCAGCACGATCATGTGGTTTTTGGCCCCGGCCAGCGCCTGCACCCGCTTGCCGTACGCGGCCGCCGTGCGGTAGATGTAGGCCGCGACGGGCTGCGAGCCCACAAAGGACACCGCCCGCACTTCCTCATGGGCGAGCAAGGCATCCACAGTCTCCCGCGCCCCATGCACCACGTTGAAGACGCCGTCGGGCACGCCCGCTTCCACCAAGAGCTCCGCCAGGCGCGTCGCGGTCAACGGCGTCCGCTCCGAGGGCTTGAGCACAAAGGTGTTTCCGCAGGCGATGGCCAGCGGGAACATCCACATCGGGATCATGGCCGGGAAGTTGTAGGGGCAGATGCCGACGCACACACCCAACGGCTGCCGGTACATCTCCGCGTCGACGCCCGTGCCGACCAACTCCAGCGTCTTGCCCATGATGAGCGTCGGGATGCCGGCGGCAAACTCCACCACTTCGATGCCCCGCTC
>DATCLD010000211.1:0-16523 GCA_036564115.1 Limnochordales bacterium | reverse complement strand
GACACCTTTGCCGACCGGGTCAAACACCGGGGACGGAGTTGGAGCCGGCGAGGGCTGGCGGCCATGATGGAGGTGCTCTGCTGGAGAAACACGCAGCGTCTGGACGAGGTGATGAAGCGGGTAGAAGCGTTTCTCGTTCGTGCCCAAGTGTCGCTTGAGGGCCTGAAGCGGCAGACCAAGCAAGTGTTGCAGTGTGTGGTGAACGAAGGCGTTGAGGTGTTGCGAGCCCACGTGCCCATCACGGACGCAGGACGCACTCGCTCTGGCGGATTGTCGCAGTTGATGCACCGGATCATCTCCGGCACAACCGGCTGATCAACCAAGACTGGCTTCTGCCCCGGACCGCTTGACTCAGACCAAGGTGCTTGGAGCCGTTGCCTTCCCGCCGGTTTTGTGGTATTCTAGGAACCGCCACGAGGAGTCGGGGCGTGGCGCAGCTTGGTTAGCGCGCTACCTTGGGGTGGTAGAGGTCGCTGGTTCGAATCCAGTCGCCCCGACCAGGGCAAAAGGCCCATCGGAAGCCAGTTTCCGATGGGCCTTTTCCTTTGCCGGAGGCGCTGCACAACCCGGTTCGCGCGGCTGTCTCCTCAATGACGCGGCGAACTGATCCATTAGCCGGGCGGCTCCTTCATGGCCATCGGGGAAGAAGTGGCCATATTTCTTGAGCGTGAAAGTCACGGCTCTGTGGCCGAGACGCTGCTGAATTTCCAGAACGTTGGCCCCCATGTGGATCATGTTGGCGGCATGCATGTGACGCAATGTATTCGGGCCCACGTCGTGGAGGCCCGGGCGCTCACGAAGCCGGGCAAGCTCGTACTTGTAAATCGTGATGCGGCGCAGCCATCCCCCGGTTTCGGTGGTGACGAGGTTCCCGGAGTACGGCTTCGCCACCTGCGGCGGTTCCCAGCTCGACCCGGCCTTGAGCTTCTCTTGGAGTTGGCGCACCCGGCGGCGTTTGAGGGCCGCGATGGCTTCTTGAGGCAAGTTAATAGTGCGGTAAGAGGAATCGGACTTAAGTCGACCGCTTCCAGATACGGCTCCCGCTTTCATGGAGGGCGCGGGCGACCCGCAGTCGGTCTTTCTCTAAGAAGTCCACGTGAACTACACGTGCCGCCCGAAGGGGTGCCAGTATCCCAATACACGCGGCCTCGGGTCGTAACGGTGAGGACTGAGGTTGAGTCGTGGAAGATGTAAGAGAGGCAATCGCCCGAATCGAGGGTGAGGATCCGTGGCCGCCGAACGTGTAATCGCGGGGGTGGCCGAATTGAGGCGTTGGTTGCTAATGGCCGTTTTGGCGGCGGTCCTCGGTGGATGCGGCTTTGAGGTCACACCAAAACAGGCGCCAGTAACCGATGACGTAGCATCACGGGCTTTGGCGGTGGCCTTGTCGGTCGAGGGCACGCCCTATCTAGACGGCGGACAGGACCCGACGGTCGGTTTCGACTGCTCTGGGCTCATCATTTGGGCCTATGGTCAGGTGATCCCTGATCTGAAGCTGCGGATCGGTTCGGTAACTGTCCGCGACGCGACTCAAGATGAACTATGGCGGTACAATGTGGTGGTTATTCCGCCGCAGGAGATGAAGCCCGGAGACATCGTGTTCATTACCAACAACGAGCAACGGATTACCCACGGCGGCCTATTCATCGAGTGGGTGAACGAGGACATGACCGAGTTTCGGTTCGTCAACGCTTCCTCGTATCACCGCGAGGTTACACTGGATACTTGGCCAGTGGAAGGCGAAAAGCGCGGCCAGTGGTTCGTTGGCGCCGGACGCTTGCAGTCGGTTTTGTAGTATGCCAAGGTTTTCCATCCGATCTCGCGAGATGATTCCTGCCTTTCGCACGCTGCTGGTCAGGTTGGAAAAGAGCCACTCTGGGCCTTTGCCATACACGCCGCGGCCCCGTTCGCGCGGCTATCGCGCGTCTATTTCCTCAACGAAGCTCCCGTAGCCGCCTCAGCCCACGCCGAAGCCGCCGGCTTCATGCCGAACAGGACCCTCCCGACTCGGCTCCTCCTGACCAGCACCTCATAGAACGCCAGCGTGGCCGCACCCCCGATTACGCTGATGACCGCCCACTTCATGGGCACGCTCAGCGGCCAGCGCACGACGAACCAGCCGATTGCCACCAGCACCGTCTGGTGCAGGATGTAGAAGGGGTAGGCTGCCTCGCTCGCGTAGCGCAGCACCGGATGGGAGAAGTTCAGGTGCGTATGCGCAAGTCCGAGCAAAGCGATGACCCACGCCCACCCGTTCAGCGTTTCGAGAAAGCCAACGAACAAATCGCCGGGCCAGTGCGAGGCCCACGGCGGGCGGCTGCCCCAGATCGCCATCAGCCCGGCGCTGGTGACAGCCGCCAGCGCCAGAGCGGTCCGCCTCTGCCCATCGGTCGCCCTCTGCCACGCCGGACCCGACATGTAGATGTAGCCGTAGACAAATAGTAGGCCGTAGAAGAACGGGTTCTTTCCGCCGATCTCGGGCAGGAGCTTCATCGCGGCTAGCGGAACGGCGAGCAGGAAGATCGCCCCCGGCTGGCTCGCCCACCCCGCAAGCCTGGCAAGCGTGGCCCGCCACGCCTCACCCTTACAGGCGACCGCACGGTCGCTGGTTCGAAATCCAGTCGCCCCGACTAGGGCACTAGGCATCGGTGTCCCCGGTGGGCCTTTTCATTTTGAGGCGGCACGAAGGACCCGCGCAACCCGCAGCTTGCTGATGCCGGTAGGAACCCTGTCCTGTCCGCTGCCATATGATGACGAGCACCGGCGCCGGTACCAATCTCGTCGTCCCTCTCGGAGCGGCGCGCTGACGAGCGCGGCGCAGGGATCTACAGGGGCGGAAGGAGGGGCGTATGTGCGCAACCTGGTGGTCTTAGCCTTGGTCGGCTTCCTGGCCCAGCTGATCGACGGCGCGCTGGGCATGGGCTACGGGGTGACATCCTCGTCGATGCTTTTGGCCTTGGGCGTCGCCCCAGCGATGGTCTCGGCCTCGGTGCACGCGGGCGAAGTGGTGACGACCCTGGTCTCCGGGATCGCCCACTGGCGTTTCGGCAACGTGGACCGCCGCATGGTGTGGCGCCTGGGGGTGCCAGGCGCGGTGGGAGCGTTTCTGGGTGCGCTGCTCTTGGCGTCGTTGCCTGTCCAGGCGGCGCGTGTCGGGGTGTCGGGCTTTCTCTTGCTCCTGGGGGTCGTCGTGCTGGTGCGCTTCCTGAGGGCGGGACGCGCGGCGGCGTTGCGCAGCCGGCCGCTGCCGCAAGGGTGGCTGGCGCCGCTCGGCTTTGTGGCGGGCCTCTTGGACGCGACGGGCGGGGGTGGCTGGGGGCCTGTCACCACCACCACCCTTATTGCGCGTGAGCCTGCCCGCGCCCGGCGGGTAATCGGCTCGGTGGACGCCAGTGAATTCCTTGTAGCCGCGGCGGCAACAGCAGGCTTCGTCTTTGCGCTCGGGTGGGAAGGGATGAGCTGGCTGTGGGTTGGCGCCATCGTCATCGGCGGTGCGGCGGCGGCGCCGCTGGCGGCGTGGCTTGTGCGGCGGCTGCCTTTGGAGATCCTCGGCGTCGCGGTAGGGGCGATGATCATCCTCTACAACGTCCGGACGCTGCTGGTGGCGCTCGGGGTACCCGTGCCACCGAGCGTGGTGCTGCTAGTTTTCCTGGTTCCGGCTTTGGCGGCTCTAGCCGTGGGCCGCATGCGGCCTGCCCAGGAAGATCCGGTCTGACGCCAAAGCCCCCCGGCCGACGGGGGCCGGGGGGCTTAGCCCATCTGTACCGCGTTCAGTCCGTTCGTCTACTCCGGTCCGTGCGTTTAGTTGAACCAGCCCGACGGGAAGCCCGCGTCGGGCTTTGTGTAGTCGCAAACGCCATCGGGGAAGATGGCCCGCAGGCGGGCAAAGTCCTCGTCGGTGAAAGCGTTGGGCCCCTCTGTTGGATACAGGCCCCGGGCAATGGCCTCATCCACGGGTATGAGCTGGCACTTAAAGACGTCGCCGCTGACGGGGCCGCCGGCCAGGGTGCGGGAAGTTTCGTAGGGCGGATAGGCGGTGCGGCAAGGCCCGCCGTCGTCCCACACGCCGGGGCCGGACGCGATGAGGCTGCCGGCATCGTCCCAGCAGGCGTCGACCGCATCCGCCGGCCGGGTTTCGGCCGCGGAGAGGTGGGGATGCGCCCGCCGGTTGGCGAGCCACCGGTCGATGATGTCCAGGGCCCGGTAGAGGATTTCGTGGCGCATGTTGAGGAACGTGTTGTGCCGCTGGGTGCCGTCCACCCATATCAGCTGTTGGGAAGCGTCGCCCATGGCTCGCTTGATCCGCTCCCGGGCGGCGAAGGACTGTAGGAAGTGATGCATGTCCAGGATCGGGTCCTCGTACTGGCGCATGTCGATGATGGGCACGTCCGCGTAGCCCCGGAACACCTGTCCCGACTGGTAGGCCCGCTGGATAGCGGTCAGGTTGCCCGTCGTGCGGTTGGGATTGCCTGGCTCGCCTTTGTTGATGTTGCCCTCGTCGTAGGGGAACGTGGGCGGGCCGAACTCATGGGGCTGCTTCCAGCCGCCGATGCGCTCGTTGAGGTCGAAGAATTCTTCCTTGCTGATAATTCCGGCCTGCAGCGACTTCAGACCGTACTGCACGCCCACGTTGTCCCACGTGTGGGGCGCAAACCCAAGCTCGTCGACGCCGTAAATGTTGCGCAAGTCGTCCCAGTGGGTCCAGCGGGTGGCGGCGACCTCTTCCGGCGGAAAGCTGCTCACGTCAAAGGGCGGGAAGTGGGGGTTGATAAACGCCTGTACCGAACCGCGCCAACCGGCCACGCAGGCCGTCTCGCCCAGCTCGTCGTTGCCGGCCAGCCCTTCGAAGACCTCACGTTCCTTCTTGCTCCGCCAACGCGGGTTGTCGCTGTGGTCGAAGTAATACTCCATCAGCTCGCAGTCGCCCACGTAGATACTTTGCGTGATCATGTCGGGGTAACCCCTAATCGGGATTAAGGCGTCGAGGAGCCCGGGATGGTTTTGCGCCAGCACGTATTGGGTCAAGGCGCCGCCGGAACTGCCGATGCCGATGGTGTAAAGGGGCTCCCCGTAGCGGGCGATGAAGTGGTTCTTGACCATCATCACGGTTTCTTCAGCGAGTGTCATGTTATAGCTGCGGGCGGTGCGGGCGCCAGTGGTGTATGCCACGGCGTATCCCTTGGACAGGAATTCGTCGATGAGCACCTCCCGCACGTTCATGGGATACTGCCGGTGGCCCACGCCGCCGCCCCCGGAGCCGAAGCTGAAAACAAGGCGGCGGTTCCAGGGGGTGGGCAAGTGGGGGCTGAAGGGCGTCATGTCGAAAGGCGCGAGCATCGCGATGCCGTAGATGAAGCGGTTGATCGTCCCCCGCTCGACCCGGACGATGTAATCAACCGTCAAGCCTTCGCTGGTCGTCGTCTGGGCCAGGTCCGGCGGCCGTACGGCCCGGTCCGGCAGTTCCTTCCATGTGCCGTCGGTAGAGCGGTAGAAGTAGTTGATGCGCATGGGCACACCGCAGTGCTGGCTGTAGCCGATGATCTTGCCCTCCTCGTCCAGCACCGGGGTGCCGATGCCCGCATAGTTGTCCACCACCGGGGGCCCCAGGCCCGACTCAATGGTGTTGCACAAGAAGGGGTACTGATGGGGTCCAGAGAAAATGGGACCGATAGGCCCGACTTCGCCGACGCCGAAAGTTTGGCCCGGCGCCGGCGGCGCGTAGGCCCGCTGGGCCATGGCCCAAGGCGCGGCCCCAAGCCATAGCAACGCGGCGAAAAGCAGGAGCAGCGGTGTCCAGGCGCGTTGAAGGTTCACAATTTTACCCTCCTTGCGGTGATATATCGCAAAAGAAGATACCGCGCAGGGGAGAAAAGTCCTTGTAAATCGCAATTGTTGCGCCGATTGCGTCATGAAACCGGGACAAGCGAAAGGGGCGGACAGGCGCGTGCGGGAAGGTGAGTTGTTGTGGCAGCCGTCTCCTGAGAAGCAAGCCCGCTCCACTATGCGCCGCTACATGGGCTGGCTCAAGGAGCGGTATGGGCTCGAGTTTCACGACTACGACGCGCTGTGGCGGTGGTCCGTCACGGACCTGGACGCGTTTTGGGCCTCCGTGTGGGAGTTTTGCGACGTCCAGGCGACGAAGCCGTACTCCCAGGTCCTCGCGGAGGAGCGCATGCCTGGCGCCCGCTGGTTTGTCGGGGCGGAGTTGAACTACGCTGCTCACGTCTTCCGCGGCCGGCCGCAGGATCAGCCGGCGATCCTGTATCAGCAAGAAGGCGGTCTGCTGCAGTCCATGACCTGGGGGGAACTCACGGCGCAGACCGGGGCGGTCGCACACGCCTTGCGGGAGCTAGGGGTCGGGCCGGGGGACCGGGTCGTGGGCTACATCCCCAACATTCCCGCCGCGGTGGTGGCGTTCCTCGCCTGCGCCAGCATCGGCGCGGTTTGGTCGAGCTGCTCGCCCGATTTCGGTCCCCAAAGTGTCGTGGAGCGGTTTCGCCAGATCGCACCCAAGGTACTGATCGCGGCCGACGGCTATCGGTACGGTGGCAAGCCCTTTGACCGCATGCCTGTCATTAAGCAGCTGAAGGCGCGCCTTGAGAGCGTCGCGCACGTGGTGCTCGTGCCGTATCTCAACGAGCGACCAGACACGGAGGGGCTCGCGGGCGTCGTCTACTGGGACGAACTCCTGCGGCGGAGGGCCGAGCCCGCGCCAGTCCCGGTCCCCTTTGACCATCCGCTGTGGGTGCTCTACTCCTCCGGCACTACGGGCCCGCCGAAAGCCATCGTCCACGGCCATGGCGGCATTGTGCTAGAGCACCTCAAGATGCTCATGCTGCACATGGACCTGCGGGCAGGCGATCGCTTCTTCTGGTTCACGACCACAGGTTGGATGATGTGGAACTTCCTCGTAAGCGGGTTGCTGCTGGGGCTCACGATCGTCTTGTACGACGGAAACCCTGGGTACCCGAGCATGGAAGCGCTCTGGCAGCTGGCTGAGGAGACGCGCATGACGTGCTTCGGCACCAGCGCCGCGTATATCGCCGCGTGCATGAAGGCCAGCATCGAACCGCGGCGCAGCTTCTCCCTGGAAGCGCTGACGCAGGTCGGTTCGACAGGCTCACCGCTGCCGCCGGAGGGCTTCGCGTGGGTATACCGGAACGTCAAGGAGGACCTGCACCTGGCCAGCATCAGCGGCGGCACCGACGTATGCACCGCTTTTGTCGGCGGCGTACCGCTTTTGCCCGTGCGGGCAGGGGAGATCCAATGCCGGGCGCTCGGCGCCAAGGTGGAGGCGTACGACGAGCATGGCCGCCCCGTCGTCGACCAAGTGGGCGAACTGGTCGTCACAAGACCGATGCCGTCCATGCCGCTCTTTTTCTGGAATGACCCGGACGGCCGGCGGTACCGCGAGAGCTACTTTGCCATGTACCCGGGCGTCTGGCGCCACGGCGACTGGATCAAGATTACGCCGCGGGGCAGTTGCGTCATCTATGGCCGTTCCGACGCGACCATCAACCGGGGCGGCGTGCGCATGGGCACCAGCGAAATCTATCAAGCCGTCGAGAGCTTGCCGGAGATCGCGGACAGCCTGGTGGTGGACATGGAAGGGCTCGGCGGGCGGTCGTTTATGGCGTTGTTTGTCGTGCTGCGCGAGGGCTGCGTCCTCGATGAGGCCTTGGAGAAGCGCATCCGCCAACGGCTGCGGGAAGACGTCTCGCCGCGCCATGTGCCCGACGCCATCTTTGCCGTCCCTGACGTCCCCCGCACGCTCAACGGCAAGAAGCTGGAGGTGCCTGTGCGCAAGATCCTGCTGGGGGTGCCCCTGGAGCAAGCGGTCAATCCGGGGTCGATGGCCAACCCGGAGTCGTTGGCGCCTTTCGTCCAGCTAGCCCGGCAGCTGGCCGAGGACGGACCAGACGCGCCTGGCGTCGCGGCCGTATAGGGCGCGGGCGCGTTCGTCACACTACGGGCGAAGGCTTCGCGCCAGGCGCAGCCGCCGGCAGGGAACCAAGGAAGGCGCCCGGGGCCGGCACGGAACAGAGCGCCTCGCGGAGCCTTTTCTCGTTTCTCCGCTCTTCCGGATTCGTCGGCGCCCTGCGCGCCGCGGGTGCGGCCGCTGACCCTTGCCGTTGCGCTCCCGCAGCGGCTGCCGCCTCTTGCCGTTGCGCTTCCGGAGCGGCTGCCCGGCAGGAGCGGGGGCCCCGGCTGCGAATTGCTGGTTTATGGCAAAGTGGTCTGTCTCGGCGCTGGTAGCGCCAGTGGGAGCGCTGATTGTCGCCTGCGCCGTCCTTTGTGGCCCGGCGTCGGCCGACGCGCTCGTCCACGAGCAGGACCTGCCCTTTGGCCCGGCCGCTGCGGCCGCACTCGTAGATTTGACCGGTGACGGACTGCCCGAACTGGTGCTGGCTGGGGAAGAGGGCGTCGGCCTCTTCGCACTGCCCGCCCCGGCCGGCGGCACCAGGTGGCAGCTGGCGTCCCGTTTGCCGCCGTTGCCCGCCCCGGTCACGGCGGTGGGGGGAGGGGACGTGACGAGCGATGGCGTCCCCGAGCTGGCCGTGGGAACAGGCAACGCAGGCTCCATCTATGTGTTCGCCTGGACCGGCCGCCGGTGGACCCTGCTCGGCCAGACGCCCTATGTCTGGTCGCCGGTGCGGTCGCTTGAGGTGGGCGACCTGGACGGCGACGGCCGCAACGAGCTGATCGCTGTCACCGGTGCCGGGGAGCTCGTGGTCTTTGGCTGGCGGCAACGCAGCTGGCACACCCTGTTTCGCTCGCCGGCCGCATGGTCGCCGGTGCTTCACGCGCGGTTGGCCGACGTGACCGGTGAAGGGCGTCCGCAGCTGGTTCTCGCCGACCAGTCGGGCGCGATAGCCGTCTGGCGCTGGCCGCTGGTAGAGCCGCTGGCCCAGGGGTTTGTGTGGGGAACGCCCATGTCTATGACCGTTGCGGATTTGGACGGTCGCGGCTCGCCTCAGGTCATCGTTACCACCAGCGAGCGGCTCCTTTACCGGTTCATCTGGCAGGAGCAGGGCCTGGTCCCGGCCGGGTCCCCGATCCACGACGCCCGGCTGCCCTTCGAGTCTGTGCACGCCCTGCGCTGGGCCGGGGAAACGCGGGTCAGCCTCGCGGCGCGGCATGCGGGGGGACTGGGCTTGTGGCGCATTTCTGCGTCGGGCCTGGAGCTCGTGGCCGCAGGCGCCGCCGACCCCGCGTGGGTGCTGCCCTTGCCCGGCGGGCAGCGGCTGCTGGTGGGCGAGCCGGCGCGTTCCGTCAGCGCGTGGGTGCGCGTGCCGGCCGATTATCTCGTGCTGAGGATCAACGGGACGGTTTGGACCTTGCAGGACCCGCCGCTGTTCCAGGGCGACCAGGTGCTGCTTTCCATGCGGGACTGGGCGTCGATCCTGGGACTGACGCTCTATTGGGATGTGACCAATCAACGTCTCACCGCGGTGGGCGGGAACCGCTTCGCTGTTCTGACGATGGGGGACCCGGTCGGGTGGTTCTCCGATGGAATCCGCCTACTGCCCGCCGCGCCGGTACTGCGATCGGGCCGCACGTACGCGCCGGCCGCGTTGGCCGAAGGCTTCGGCGCCAGCGTGTACTTGGACGCGCGCCGGCGGGAGCTCGCGCTTGAGGTCAACCCTTAAGGCGCTGGCCCGCAGGAAGGAGTTGTCGAGCGTGCACGGGCAACAACTGTCGCTGCCTTTCGCCGCTCCGTCGTCTCTCGATCCCAAGCCTGCCGCTCCGTCGTCTCCGGATCCCAAGCCCCAAACCCCCGCGGCAGTGCCGTCCGTCCCCGGTGCGGAGCCGGCGCCGGCCGCGTACCCCTCGCTCACGCTGCCGCCAATTGTCGACGACCCGTTGCCACCCATTGGATCCCTGGAAGAGTTGGCCCGCATCGCGCTTGCCTGCAGCCGCTGCCGCCTCCGGGCCGGCTGCCGGCAGGTCGTATTCGGCGAGGGAAACCCGAAGGCCCGCCTCATGTTTGTTGGGGAAGGCCCTGGGGAGCAGGAAGACATTCAGGGCCGCCCGTTCGTGGGTCGGGCTGGGCAACTGCTGGACCGGATGATCGTCGCCATGGGGCTGAAGCGAGCAGACGTGTACATCGCCAACGTGGTCAAGTGCCGCCCGCCGCAAAATCGCGCGCCCGAACCCGATGAGGCGGACGCGTGCTGGCCGTTCTTGCGGCGGCAGATCGAATTGATCGACCCCCAGGTGATCGTGTGTTTGGGAGCGGTGGCCGCCAGGCGGCTCTTGGGCCCAAGTGCGAGCGTCACCAAGAGCCGCGGCCGGTTTTTTGAGGTGGACGGGCGGCTGGTGGCTGTCACCTTCCACCCGGCCGCCCTCCTGCGGTTTCCCGCCAACAAAAAGCTGGCCTGGGAAGACTTGAAGATGGTGATGCGCGCCCTGGAGGAGCTGCCGGTCGGCCGGGGCGCGTGAGGCCGGCTTCGCAAGGCAGGGAAGGGACCCCCACTTACCGAAGTAGCATTATTCAGTACAAGCAAACAGTAGGCGTCTTTCCGTCGCCGCTGCAACAGGAGGGGGTCATCGTTGAAGCGCTACCAAGCGCCGCAGATCCGCAACGTCGTCCTCACCGGCCACGGCGGGGTGGGCAAGACCCAGTTGGCCGAGGCCATGCTGTATGTCACCGGGGCCCTCAGCCGCATGGGCAAGGTGGACGACGGCAACACGGTCAGCGACTGGGACCCGGAGGAAATAAAGCGGCACATCAGCATCGGGACCTCATTGATCCCCTGTGAGTGGCACGATCACAAGGTCAACGTGCTGGACACACCGGGGTACTTCGACTTCGTCGGTGAGGTCCAGGGTGCCCTCCACGCAGCCGACGCCATGTTGTGCGTCGTGTGTGCGGCCAGCGGCGTCCAGGTGGGAACGGAAAAGGCATGGGAAATGGCGAATGCGCACGGGCTGCCCCGTGCGTTTTTTGTCAACCGGATGGACCGGGAAAACGCGAACTTTGAGCGGACCGTCAGCCAGATGCGGGAGATGTTCGGCAACAAGGTGGTGCCGCTGCAGGTGCCCATCGGGCAGGCGGATAGCTTCCGCGGGTTCGTCGACCTGGTGTCCTTGCAGGCCTATACCCGCTCGGGCGACAAGCTGGCTGCAGGTCCGGTGCCCGAAGATGTGCGGGGCCAGGTGGAAACCATGCGGGACTGGCTGATGGAGGCCGTCGCCGCCACCGATGACGAGCTCACCCTCAAGTATCTGGAAAACGAAGAGATCACCGCGGACGAGATCCGTACGGCCTTGGCCGGCGCGGTGCGCAGCGGCGGGGTGGTGCCCGTCTGGCTCGGGTCGTCGTTGATTCCTCTTGGCGTCGAGGCGCTCCTGGACGGCATCGTGCAGCTGTTCCCGTCGGCCGCCGACGCGCCCGCACGTAAAGCCACTGATCCGCGCAACGGGGAGGAAGTGGCTTGCACGGCCGACCCCGGCGGTCCCTTGGCGGCACTCGTGTTCAAGACCATTTCCGACCCGTACGTCGGGCGCCTAACCTTGTTCCGGGTCTTCTCCGGCACCTTCAGCTCTGACGGCAACGCCTACAACGTCAACAAAGAGAAGGAAGAGCGGGTCGGGCAGCTCTTTGTGCTGCGGGGCAAGGAACAGATCCCGGTTACGGAGATCAGCGCCGGGGACATCGGCGCCGTCTCCAAGCTGCAGGTGACGACCACCGGCGACACCTTGAGCCGGAAAGACCGGCCCGTGAAGCTGCCCGGGATCGAGTTTGAGAAGCCCAACCTGACGCTGGCCTTGGTGCCCAAGTCCAAGGGCGACGAGGAAAAGATCGGTGCTGCCTTGGCGAGGCTTTTGGAAGAAGACCCGACGTTCACGGCCGAAAAGAACAGTGAAACCGGACAGCTCCTGGTCTCAGGGCTTGGTGACGTGCATCTGGAGATCATCACCTCGCGGCTCCAGAAGAAGTTCGGCGTAGAAGTGGAACTGGTGCCGCCCCGGATCCCTTACCGGGAAACCATCCGCGGCACCGTCAAAGTCGAGGGCAAGCACAAGAAGCAGACCGGCGGGCGCGGCCAGTACGGGCACGTGTGGCTGGAGCTGTCGCCGCTGCCGCCCGGCGGCGGGTTTGAGTTCGAGGACAAGATCTTCGGCGGCGCCGTCCCCAAGCAGTACATCCCGGCCGTGGAGAAGGGCGCGCGGGAGACGATGGAAGAAGGCGTGCTGGCCGGCTATCCGGTGGTCGACGTCAAGGTGACGCTCTTCGACGGTTCGTACCACAGCGTCGACTCCTCGGAAATGGCCTTCAAGATCGCCACCTCGATGGCGTTCAAGAAGGGCTTCATGGAAGCGCAGCCCGTGCTGCTGGAACCCATCATGCTCCTGGAAGTGGTCGTACCCGAGCGGTACATGGGCGATGTCATCGGCGACCTTAACAAGAAGCGCGGCCGCATCCTTGGCATGGATCCGGACAACGGCAACCAGGTCATCCGTGCCCATGTGCCGCTGGCGGAGTTGACCCGCTACGCCGTGGACCTGCGCTCGATTACCCAAGGCCGCGGCCGCTTCCGGATGCAGATGGACCACTACGAGGAAGTGCCCGAGCACATCGCCCAGGGCATCATCGCCGCTGCCAACGCCGCCCGCGCTTCGTCGTAGTGCGGGCGGTCGCCGGTCCCCGGCCAGCCGCCGCGCAGCGCATAGGACACCACCGGCCCGCATAAAGTGCTGTAGGCGGCCGGGCGCTCCATGCGCTCGGCCGGGTCCGCAAGGGAGGGGGCCGGGGTGCCGAGCCTTTTGCGCAGCGCAGACGGCGGGAACGGCAGGTTCCCTTTGGGTGTTGGGTCGATCCTGCACGGCCTTGGCGTGACCTTTCTCGCCGCCCTGGCGTTCTCGGTGTCGGTGGGACTAGGCGTAGCCTTGACGCCGGCGTGGGACGCGCCGGACGCCTTGCTCAACGGCCTGAACTTGCTGGCGGTCGGGGCCGGCGGGTTTGCCGCGGGGCGCAGGGCCCGGCGGCTCGGATGGCTCCACGGGGGCCTGGTCGGCGTGGTGTACCTGCTCTTAGTATCGTGGATGCTGGCCCCAGGAGAGGCGATGGAGGCCGTGGCGACCGCCGCGGGGCTCAAGACGGCGGCGTATGGGTTCCTGGCCGGGGCGCTCGGCGGTGTGCTGGGAGTGGCGGCCTAGGCGGTCTCGAGGCGCTGCGCTGCAGGAACGAAGCAAGGGACAGTCAACCGGCCCGACCCGCGGGTGCGCAGCTCGGGCCGGCGGCTGTTTGGCTAGCGGGCGCGCGGGGCGCTTTCAAACCCCTGCTTGTGCGAGCCGTCGCAGAACGGCTTGTTCTTGGACATCCCGCAGCGGCAAAGGAAGAACTGCTCCTTGGTCTCAAAGCGGTTGCCCTCGGCATCCTCGAGGACGACGGGGCCAGTAACCCGCAGGGGACCGTTGTCCCGCACGGTGATGACCACCTCCGACATCCGTTTCACCTCCTCGCCCGGACTCACGACGACGCTTCAACCTTGGTCAGGTACGTCGCGATGGAGCCTTGGAGCCGCTGCACCTCTTTCCACAGGCAGCGGTTCATTACGACCGGGAGCCCAGCCCCGGCCGCAATCTCTGCCGCCTCTTGGCTCTCAATACCTTCCTGCAGCCAGAACACGGGCCGCCCGGGCAGCTGTGCGGCTTCCCGGGCGATGCCGGGTGCGGCTTCTGGCGCCCGGAACACCTGCACAACATCGACCGGCACTGGGATCTCCTTAAGGCTCGCATACACCCGCTCGCCTAATATAGTGCCACCCCGCGGGTTGACCGGGATGATCTTGTAGCCGATCCGCTGAAGCTTCCGGGCCACGCGGTAGCTGGGACGGCCGGGGTCGGGTGAGAGGCCGACCACGGCGATGACCTGCGCCCGCCGTCGGCCGCTGCCGTCTTCCATCGGCACGGTCGCGTTGCCGGCGACGCGGCGGATCACGGTTTCGCTGTTGAGGATGGGCTCGCCGGGTTGGCCTAGCCCAGTGGCCATATACAGATTGTCGTCGAGCTCCGCGATGAGGTCCGCCACGCCCTCAAGCCCCACCGACAGGCGCACCAGATCGGGGCTGACGCCGGCCCGCTCCTGCTCTTCGGGCGACAGCTGCTGGTGCGTCGTGCTTGCCGGATGGATGATGAGGCTTTTCGTGTCGCCCACGTTGGCCAGATGCGACCAGAGTACCGAGCGGTCGATGAGCCGCGCACCCGCTTCCACGCCGCCGCGGATGCCAAAGACCACCATGGCACCGTAGCCACCCTTGAGGTACTTCTGGGCCAGGTGGTGCTGGGGGTGACTGGGCAGTCCCGGGTACAGCACCCACGCGACCGCTGGGTGGTTCTCCAGGTGCTTGGCGACGGCCAGGGCGTTCTCGCAGTGGCGCTCCATGCGCACGTGCAGCGTTTCCACGCCCAGAAGGATCAGGAACGCGTTGAACGGGCTCATGCACGGGCCGATATCTCGCAGGAAGCGGGTGCGCAGCCGCGTCGCGAAGGCGAGCGTCCCAAACTCGTGGAAGAAACGCAAACCGTGATAGCTCGGGTCCGGCTCGGTGAGCAGCGGGAAGCGGCCGTTGCCCCAATCAAACCGCCCGCCGTCCACCACGATGCCGCCGATGGACGTGCCATGGCCGCCGATCCACTTGGTGGCGGAGTGCACCACGATGTCCGCGCCCCATTCGATGGGCCGGCAGAGCATGGGCGTGGCGAAGGTGTTGTCGACGATGAGAGGGATGCCGTGGTCGTGGGCGATCTTGGCCACCGCTTCGATGTCCAAGATCGACAGTTTCGGATTGCCGATGGTTTCCCCGACGATGGCCTTGGTGCGCTCGGTGATCGCAGCGCGGAAGTTCTCGGGATTGGTCGGGTCGACGAACTTGACGCTGATGCCCAGCTGCGCCAGGGTGGAAGCGAACAGGGTAACCGTGCCGCCGTACAGGTGCGCGGAGGCCACGATCTCGTCACCTGCGCCTGCGATGGTCAGGATGGCACCGGTCATGGCCGCCTGACCGCTCGCAAAGGCCACCCCAGCGACACCGCCTTCGAGCTGGGCGACTCGTTTTTCCAGCACATCCACGGTGGGATTGCCGATGCGGGAGTAGATGTTGCCCGCCTCATCGAGGGCAAACAGCTCCTGGGCATGCCGCGTGTCGTGGAACACGTAGGACGTCGTCTGGTATATGGGCACGGCCCGGCTCCCGGTGGTCGGATCCGGCGCCTGGCCCCCGTGGATGGCAATGGTTTCCAAGGTATAGCCGCGCACGGGCCGGCGCGGCACGTCGTTGTGCACGGGGAAGCCACCTCCTGTGTAAGCCGATGGGACTATTGTTCGGCAAAAAGGCCCCGGAACCTGTCCCGGGCGCTACCGCAGCCGGGCGTACATGATGAGGCCAAGGAGCCCAGCCGCAAGCCCACCCAAGGAGCAGGCGTAGGACAGGAAGGCCAGGAGGTAGCTGGACGGCAGGACGCGCATGGTCATCAGGAGGATCGCGAGCCAACCGGCGACAACCAGCGCCCCGCCGATGATGATCATCTTAAGCGCTCTGCTGTTTGACATGTTCCTTGTGCAGCCAGCAAGCCACCTGATGTGCCGGCCCCATCTCCACGTCCGGCGGGATGTCGACGTCGCAGACGCCCTTGATCACCGCCGGGCAGCGGGGATGGAAGCGGCAGCCGGACGGCGGGTTCATCAAACTCGGCGGCTCGCCGGCGGGTACCTCCCTTAAGCGATTGGCGTTCTCAGGATCCGGATCCGGGATTGCGTTGAGCAGTGCCCGGGTGTAGGGATGCTGCGGGTTGTCCAAAAGGTCGCGGGTCGGGGCCTGCTCGATGATCTTCGCGCCGTACATGACAAAGATGCGCTCAGAGAAGAAGCGCACCGTGGACAAGTCGTGGGTGATGTAGATGATGCTGATGCCGTACGTCTCCTGCAGGCGCCGGAGCAGCTGCAGGATCTCCACCCGCACCGACGCGTCCAGCATCGAAACCGGTTCGTCCGCCACGATCAGCTTAGGCTGCAAGATGATGGCCCGGGCGATGACCAGCCGCTGCTGCTGGCCGCCGCTCAACTGATGCGGGAACTTATCCAGGAAGTTGTCCACCGGCGTGAGCCGCACATCCTCCAGGGCTTGCCGGATGCGGTCTTCCCGGGTGGCCCGGTCCTTGACGCCGTTGATGACGAGCGGCTCGTCCAAAATGCGGCGCACGTCCATGAAGGGCGGCAGGGCGCCGAAGGGGTCCTGCTGGACGTAGCCGACCTGGGCACGGTACGCCCGCATGGCCCGGTCGTCCTTCGTGTCTAGGGGTTTGCCGTCGAAGACGATCCGGCCCCGGGTGGGCGTGTACAGGCCCAGAACCGTGCGGGCGAGGGTGCTCTTGCCGCAGCCGCTTTCGCCGACGACGGCTACCGCTTCGCCGCGGCGGAGCACAAAGTTGACGCCGTCTACGGCCCGGACGTATCCGACCCGGAAAAAGCCGAAGCGCCTGATCTCAAACCATGTGTGCAGATCCTCAACGGCCAG
>DATCLD010000210.1:0-9395 GCA_036564115.1 Limnochordales bacterium | reverse complement strand
GCCTGGCAGTCGACGACCACGTCGTCGCCATCCCGGCGCAGCACCGCGTTGAGGAAGTTCATGGCCGGGCTGCCGATGAAGCCGGCCACAAACACGTTGTTGGGATTCTCGTAGATCTCCAGCGGGGCGCCCACCTGCTGGATGAAGCCGTCCTTCATGACCACGATGCGGTCGCCCATGGTCATGGCCTCAGTCTGGTCGTGGGTCACGTAGATGGTCGTCGTGCGGAGGCGGTTGTGCAGCTTGCTCAGCTCGGCCCGCATCTGCACCCGCAGCTTCGCGTCGAGGTTTGACAAGGGTTCGTCCATCAGAAACGCGGCCGGCTCCCGCACGATGGCGCGGCCCACCGCCACCCGCTGCCGCTGACCGCCCGACAACTGCTTGGGCTTGCGGTCCAGCAGGTGCTCAATCCCCAACATGCGGGCGGCTTCCCGGACCCGCCGGTCGATCTCGTCCTTCGGGAACTTGCGGAGCTTCAAGCCGAAGGCCATGTTGTCGTAGACGTTCATGTGGGGGTAGAGGGCGTAGTTTTGGAACACCATCGCGATGTCCCGGTCTTTCGGGGGCACGTCGTTCACGAGCCGATCACCGATGTAGATGTTGCCCTCGGTGATCTCCTCAAGGCCGGCGATCATCCGCAAGGTGGTGGACTTGCCGCACCCCGACGGCCCGACCAGGACGACAAACTCTTCGTCCTCGATGACCAGGTTGGCCTTGTTAACCGCCACGACGTTGCCGTACCGCTTGGTGACGTTCTCCAGCACTACCCTTGCCAACGCTCCAACCCCTTTCCTTCGGCGAAAAAGTGCACAGCCGCCGAAAATAACCATTCGGCCTACGGCCGCCCGTGTCCTGCCGGCTGCTGTGAACTTTCCGAAGAGCGAACCCACGCTCTTCCGTCGACTCCCGGCATCAGCGATACCGGTACACGTACCAGCGGCCCGGGGTCAACCAGCTGGCGAGAGCGCTCACGACGGCCAATAGCAGCGCCGCCGCCAAACCCGCGCCGAAACCGGCAATATGAAATCCGGGCACAAGCCACGCAACGAGCATCAACATCAGGGCGTTGATGACCAGTGTAAAGAGACCTAACGTCAAGAGATTTACCGGCAAGGTCAAGATGATGAGGATCGGACGAACGCTGACATTGACCAGCCCAAGGAGCCCGGCTGCGACGACGCCCGCCAGGACGCTGTCGATCTCAACGCCCTTGAGGACCGCCGCCGCCAGGAGCAGGGCCAGCGTATTGACCAGCCAGCGAAAGAGCCACGTCGGCAACGGACTTCACTCCCTCCCTCCTTAGAGCAGGCGCACAGCGACGCGGGCACCGTCGGTCCTGACTTCCGCCAGGGTAAAGCGTCCCTGGTCGCGCAGGCAGCGGATGGCGGCCACGGGCAGGTCGAGGGCGGCCACCAGCAGGCTTGCGGGCACAACCCCGGCCCAGCGCCGTCCGCCTCGCCACCCGCCTCGCCACCCGCCTCGCCACCCATCTCGCCACGCGTCTCGCCACCCGCCTCGCCACCCGGCTCGCCACCAGATCCTCATGCCCGCCCAGGCCAGCGTCCGCGCCAGTATCGCGCACGCCTCCAGCGCGTCCTCCAGCACAAACAGCGGCACCGGCAACACCAGCGGCCAGCGCCACGTTTCCGGCCGGACCTGGACGACCAGGAAACTGGCCCGGGGGCTCACTCCACGACGACCTCCACGCGGGTTTTGCCGCCGTCGTCTTCAATGTCGATGATCTTGCCCTCCAAGCCCTGCTCCAGGAGCCGCATGAGCTCCTCGGGTTCGATGGCCTGCTCTGAGCTGCCCACCTTGAGGGCGTCCTTAGGAACGAACCGCAGGGCCACCCAGGCCAGCTCCAAGGGCAGGTTGACGTTGACCTTCGTCTTGTCGCCGTCCACTACCCGCACCCGGACAAACCGGTTGCGCCGGCGCGGACCTGCTGTCCCCGTCCCCTTGCCCTGATCCAGCGCGTCCAGGAGCTTGAGGGCCTCTTCCGCCGACACCTTCCCCTCCTGGACCATGCGCAGGATCTGCAGACGCTCATCAGTCACCGGCTGGCCCCCCTACTCCACACCAATGTCTGAATCCTGGACGACGTCATGACCGACCACGATGGACCCGTCGGCGGTGCGGGCCCGCACGGTGAAACGCAGTCGTTTCTCCGCAAAGCCCGGCGTTTCCGCCCGCAAGGTGTGCCGTCCCGCCACCCGCTGCTCCACGCCCGGGATCATCGCCCGCACCCGCCCGTCGGCGGTTTCCAGATCGAGGCGGTAGCCGACGTCGTCGCCTGACGGTAGGCTGACGCGCACGCGGCCATCGCTGGTCCGCAGGTCCCATTGGACCGACGCGCCTGCACCGGCATCCGCGGGGACGTACCGGGCGTCGATGGACCCTTCGGCCGTGCTGCAGCGCGCCCGCTCCACGGCCCCGGAGAAGCGGATGCTCCCGTCGGCGGTCGTCGCCTCCAGCTCATCCACCTGCACCCCGTGCAGGCGAATGCTGCCGTCGGCCGTCGTCAGCCGCGCCTTGGTGAGATGCAGGTTCCGGCAGCGTACCGAGCCGTCCGCCGTCTGGCACTCCAGGCGATAGCTCAACCCCTTGGGCAGGACGACTTTCACCGATGCTTCCACGTCCCGCCGGTCCGCGGCCACAAGCCGGAAGCCGCGTTCGGTCACTTCCCAGCGGGTCGCCTCCGCCGCCAGCTTGGCCGCCAGCTCCGCGTCGTCGACGCGCACGTGGTTGGTGATTTCCACGCGGTAGCCGGGCCCGTCGCCGGCCTCCACCCGGATGACGCCGTCCCGCGTCACCACCGAGATTTCGGCCTCGGACAGCCCGGCCGGGAACTCGCCCTCATACACCTGGTTCACGGTATGCTCGGGCCACAGGCGGAGAGCCCCGAACCAGCGGCCGACGGTGTCGGGCAGCTCGCTCAAGACCCGCGACAAGCCCCGCTCCACGTTGACAAAGACGTCCTCCAGACCCCGGACGATGTCCTCGCCGGTGCGCTCGCCGCGGACCCGCGCCTCCTCGATGCGCTGGCGGGCGGCCTCGAGCTTCGTCTCCACCTGCTCGCGGGCCACCTCCAGCCGCTCCACCACTTCCGCCAGCCGGTCGGACACAGTCTTTTCCTTCTGCGTGTCCGGGGTGCGCGAGAGCGCCTCCAGGAGCTCGGCTGCCTCTTCGGCGGTGATCTTCCCCTCCTGCAGCATCGTTAGGATCAGCAGGCGTTCCTCTTTCATCGGTTTCACCCTCTCAGCATTTTGATGGCCTCTGCCGCGGTTATCTCGCCGCGGTCCAAGGCGGCCAGGATTTCGGCCCTCCGGTCGCTGGCGGCCGTGTTGTCCCGCTCCACCTTATGGCCCATGGCCTCCAGCACCCCGTCCAGCCGGTTGCGCACCGTCGGGTAGGAGATGCCAAGCACCCGCTCGACTTCCTTGATGTTGCCCCGGGCTAGCAGGAACACCTCGACGAACTCCTGCTGCTCCGGGGTCAGTCGGTCGAACTTGGACTGGACAAAGCGCCCCTCCACCGCGGTGCCGCAGTTGACGCACTCCAGACGCCGCACCTCGAGGGTGTCGTTGCAGACGGGGCAGCGCCCGACGGTCCTGTGGGCCATCCGAATCACCTTCTTAGATCTCCTTTGCCGTTTTCAAACCAAACCTTTGAATTTGTTGATATCTTGGCTTAATCATACGGGTAAAATGCGGGGCTGTCAACGGCTCCCTTTCAGTTTTTCTCAGGACAGGAAACCCGTTATAAGGCGTGCGTTCAGTCGTTGAGGTACTGGTGAATCCGCTCCGCCAAGGCCCGTGAGATCCCCGGCACCGAGGCCAGCTCTTCGACCGTGGCGCGCCGCACGCCGGCGACAGAGCCGAAGCGCTTGATGAGCTCCCGCTTGCGCCGGGGGCCTACGCCGGGAATCTGGTCCAGGGCCGACTCGGACGTGCGTTGGTCCCGCAGGTGCCGGTGGTACGTGATGGCGTAGCGGTGGGCTTCGTCACGGATGCGCTGCAGGAGTTTGAGCCCCGGCGACGCCCATGGTAGGTTGACGGGGTCCGGGCGCCCCTCCACAAACACCAGCTCAAACTGCTTGGCCAACGCGACGGTGGGGATGTCCTCCACCCCCAGCTCCCGCATGACCTCGCGGGCGGCGTTGAGCTGGCCCTTGCCGCCGTCGATCAGAACCAAATCCGGAAACGCGGCGAAACCGCGCGGCTCGACTTCCTCGGCTTGCTCCTTGAGCCCCCGCAGAAACCGCCGGTACACCGCTTCCCGCATCATGGCGAAGTCGTCGGGCGTGGACCTGGTCCGGATCTTGAAGCGGCGGTAGTCGGAAGGCTTGGGCTGCCCGTCCTCAAACACCACCATGGAGGCAACCGCCTGGTTGCCCTGAATGTTGGAGATGTCAAACGCCTCGATGCGCTGGGGCAGCGACGGCAAGCCCAGCACCTCGGCCAGGTGCGCCATGGCCCGCTCGGCCTCCTCCGAACGGCGAGCCTCCTGCGCCAGGCGCTCCCTGAGCATGAGGCGGGCGTTCTCCACGACCATCTCCATGAGGCGCCGCTTCTCGCCCCGCTGCGGCACGTGCAAACGCACCGCGCCGCCGCGCCGCTCCCGCAGCCAGCCTTCGATGACGGCCGCATCCTCCACCGGCACCTGGATGAGCACCTCGGGCGGGACAAACGGCGCCCGCTGGTAGTACTGCTGCACGAACGCGGTCATGATCTCGCTGGGCTCGTCCTCAGCCAGCGCTTCCAGGAAGAAGTGCTCCCCGCCGATCAGCCGCCCGCCGCGGACGCTGAAGATCTGCACGCAGACCAGATCCTTCTCCTGGGCGAAACCGATGAGGTCCTGATCGACGGGCCGGTCGCTGACCACCGTCTGTCGCTCGGTCACCCGTTCCAGGGCCCGGATCTGGTCCCGAATGCGGGCCGCCCGCTCGTACTCGAGGGCCTGGGCCGCCTCCCGCATCTCCCGGTACAAATCCGGCAGCAGCCTGTCGTGGCGGCCTTCGAGGAACAAGCTCACCTGCTCGATGAAGCGGTCGTAAGCCTCGGGCGTTACCTTGCCAGCGCACGGCCCCACGCAGCGCTTGATGTGGTACAAAAGGCACGGTCGGTAGTTGAGCTCGCCGCTGAGGTCAAGGCTGCAGGTGCGGATGGGAAACAGCTTGCGCAAAAAGCGCATGGTCTCCCGCACCGCATTGGAATTGGTGTAGGGGCCGAAGTACTTGGCGCCGTCCCGCTCCACCCGCCGCGTCACGACGACGCGCGGGAAAGGCTCGTTCAGGGTCAGCTTGAGGTACGGGTACGCTTTGTCGTCGCGCAGGCGGACGTTGTAGCGGGGACGGTGCTCCTTGATGAGGTTGGCTTCCAGGATGAGGGCCTCAACCTCGGAGCCGGTGACGATATAGTCGATGTCCGCGATGTGGGACGTCATCACGCGGACTTTGGCCGATAACCCGGCGGGCGACTGGAAGTAGCTGCGGACGCGGTTCTTGAGGGAAACCGCCTTGCCGACGTAGATCACCTCGCCGGCGGCGTTCTTCATGAGGTAGACGCCCGGCCGATCCGGCAGCAGGCGCAGCTTCTCCCGCAACTTCTCCCGGGCCTCGTCCTCCTGCTCGTCTCCCCGCTCCTCGATCCCTCCGCCGGGGGCGCGCTCGTCGACCTGGCGTTCGCCGGCCTCTCGAGCGTTGGCCTCTCGAGCGTTGGCCTCTCGCTCGTCGTCGGCCCGGTGCAATTCAGTTTCTCCTCGTCCGCCATCAGTGCCCGGCGTGACGCTATCTACCAAGGCCCATCACCCGGTTCATTATAGCACAGGCCTGCTGGTGACCCCGCTGGTCGCCGGTCACCCTGCTGGTCCGCGACTCGTCTGCGGGTCCCACGCAGAGAAGGCCGCCTCCTCACCGACCGTGAACGCCATGGTCACCAACCCGTCGACTGGTCGCCGACCCGTCGACCGGTCACCCACTCTTCGGGCGCAGCCGGCCCCTCCCGGCCGATGAACGGTTTCCATTGTTTAACGTCGCCGGGGATGGTGCGTTGGCGCGTCACTCCCGTTTTATTTCCACCGTTCGGTCCAAAATGAATGCAAGCAGGAGGCAGGTTTGGTCTCTGGAATGCTGGTGGGTTGCGGATTCGGTTTTTGAAATGTCGATAGGATGCGTGTTTGCTTTTCGCCAAGCGATCGAACAAGAACGAAGCGGCTGGTTTATACCGACCGCTCGGTCCAAAAACGAACAGGTCGTAATGAACGTCTCGGTGTGCCCCAAAAAAGCTGGGCAATTAATCTGGGACCAAATCCCTTGTGCTAGGCGTTCCCGCAAACGTGCTTCCCAAGGGGGTTTATTTCGGACCGAACGGTCGAAATAGATCAGGGGTTTGACAGACGAACACGTGATCCCGGCGCCACTAGAAACTGGAAGTCCTGAATACTGGAAGCTGGGGGTCCTGAATGCTGGGGGTCCTGAATGTTGGGGCTCCTGAATGCTGGGGCTCCTGAATGCTGGGGCTCCTGAATGCTGCGGGTCCTGAATACTGGGCGTCCTGGGTACTGGGCGTCCTGGGAACTGGGAGTCCTGGGAACTGGGAGCCCTGGGAACTGGGAGCCCTGAGAACTGGGAGTCCTGAGACCCAACAACAAACAGAGCCGCAGGACACCTCCTGCGGCTCCAACCGGCTGTTGGTGCAGAAACGTCGGGGCTAGCCCGACGTGCCGCCCGAAACGGCCAGCGTCTCAGGGCCAGCCGCCGGCTCCCCAGAGCGGGCTTTGCGACCCCGCTTGCGGCTTGCGTTTCGGCCTGCGCTCGCGGAGCCCGGGGCACCGTTGGCACTCCCGTCGGCGGTGGCGATCTCGGCAACGGCGCGAGCCCGGTCCCGCTCCAACACCATGCGCAGGAACCGGCCCGTGTGCGACTCCGGTACCTGGGCGACCTCCTCGGGCGTCCCGGTGGCCACGACCATCCCGCCGCCGTCGCCGCCTTCGGGCCCGAGGTCGATGATGTAGTCGGCCGTCTTGATCACGTCCAGGTTGTGCTCGATGACGACCACCGTGTCGCCAGCTTCCACCAGGCGCTGCAGCACCTGCAGTAGCTTCTCGATGTCGGCCGTGTGCAGGCCCGTAGTGGGCTCGTCCAGGATGTACAAGGTCCGGCCGTTGCTTCGTCGGCTGAGCTCGGTGGCCAGTTTCACCCGTTGCGCCTCGCCGCCCGACAGCGTTGTGGCCGGCTGTCCCAGCTCCATGTACCTAAGCCCCACGTCGTACAGCGTCTGCAGCTTCCGGTGGATGGCGGGGTGAGCGGAGAAGAAGTCCAACGCCTCCTCCACCCGCATGGCCAGCACATCCGCGATGGTTTTGCCCTTGTACCGCACTTCCAGCGTTTCCCGGTTGTAGCGCTTGCCCTTGCACACCTCGCACGGCACGTACACGTCGGGCAGGAAGTGCATCTCGATCTTGATGATGCCGTCGCCCTTGCAGGCCTCGCAGCGTCCGCCCTTGACGTTGAAACTGAACCGGCCCGGCTTGTATCCCCGCATCTTGGCCTCAGGCACTTGGGCAAACACTTCGCGAATTCCGTCAAAGGCGCCGGTGTATGTGGCGGGATTGGACCGGGGCGTCCGGCCGATGGGCGACTGGTCGATGTCGATGACCTTGTCCAGGTATTCGATGCCCTCGATTGTATCGTGGGCGCCCGGTTTCGTGGACGCCCCGTGCAGCGCCTGGGCCAGCCGCTTATACAAAATCTCGTTGATTAGCGTGCTTTTGCCCGACCCCGACACGCCCGTAACGCACACAAAAACTCCGAGTGGGATTTCCACATCGATGTTCTTGAGGTTGTGCTCCCGGGCGCCGCGGATGACCAGCTTCTTGCCGTTGCCCTTCCGGCGCACGGCAGGCACGGGAATCGACCGCTTGCCCGATAAGTACTGCCCCGTAATCGACTCGGGGTTGGCACAAATGTCCTCCAGCGTCCCCGCGGCTACAACCCGCCCGCCGTGGGCGCCAGCGCCGGGGCCAATGTCCACGATGTAGTCGGCGGCCCGGATCGTGTCCTCGTCGTGCTCGACGACGATCAAGGTGTTGCCCAGGTCCCGCAGGCCTTTGAGGGTGTTGAGCAACCGCTCGTTGTCCCGCTGGTGCAGGCCGATGCTCGGCTCATCCAAAATGTAGAGCACGCCCACCAACTGCGAACCGATCTGGGTGGCCAGGCGGATCCGCTGCGCCTCACCGCCCGACAACGTCCCCGCAGCCCGGTCTAGGGTCAAGTAATCGAGTCCTACATCCACCAGAAAACCTAGGCGAGCCCTGATCTCCTTGAGCACCTGGTGGGCGATGGTGCGTTCCCGCTCCGTGAGTTCGCTTTCCAGGCGACTGAAGAACTCCCGCGCCTCCCGGACCGAAAGGCGCGTGAGCTCCATGATGTTGAGCCCGCCCACAGTGACGGCCAGGCTCTCGGGGCGCAGGCGCCCGCCCTTGCACGCAGGGCACTGGCGCGCGCTCATGTACTGCTCGATCTCTTCCCGGGCCCAGTCGGACTGGGTTTCCCGGTAGCGCCGGTCGAGGTTGGGGATGACGCCCTCAAAGACATGCGTGTACGTCCGCTCCTGACCCGCCTGGTTGACGTAGCGGAACGGCACCCGTTCCTCGCCCAGGCCGTATAGCAACACCTGGAGCTGCTGCTCCGTCAGCTGGCCCAACGGCTTATCCATGTCGATGCCATAGCGCCGGCACACGGCCTCCAAGACGGCGTGGTGCCACTTGCTCTGCAAGTTGGCCCACGGCAGGATGCCGCCCTGCCGGATGGAGCGACTGCGGTCCAGCACGAGGTCCGGGTCGATCTCCATGCGGATCCCAAGCCCGTCGCAACTGGGGCACGCCCCATAGGGGCTGTTGAAGGAGAACATGCGGGGCGCCAGCTCTTCGAAACTCGTGCCGCAGTCGGGGCACGCCAGCTTCTCGCTAAAAAGCATGGAGTCGCCACCGATGACATCCACCATCACGATGCCGTCGGCCCGCCGCAGGGCGGTTTCCAGGGAGTCGGTCAGGCGCGATTCGATGCCGGGCCGCACGATGAGCCGGTCGACGACGATCTCGATGGTGTGCTTCTTGTTTTTGTCGAGCTCGATCTGCTCGGTGAGCTCCCGCAGCTCACCGTCGACCCGTACCCGCACAAAGCCTTCGCGGCGCAACTCCTCCAACAGCTTGCGGTACTCGCCCTTGCGGCCCCGCACGACGGGCGCGAGGATCTGCAGGCGCGTCCCCTCGCCCAAGGCCATGACCCGGTCCACGATCTGCTCCACCGTCTGCTGCTGGATGGGCCGGCCGCACTGCCAGCAGTGGGGGTGGCCGATGCGGGCATACAACAGCCGCAGGTAGTCGTAGATCTC
>DATCLD010000209.1:0-21213 GCA_036564115.1 Limnochordales bacterium | reverse complement strand
GCGCAGCTCGTGTACGCGTTTCAATGCCAGTCGGAGCACCACAGCGTTTTCGAGATCGGCTTCTTGCGCAACCCAAATCTGGTGGCGGCGGTGGCCACGTCCTTGGGGATGCACTTGGCCGTGCTGTACGTGCCGCTCTTGCAGCGGGTGTTCGGCGTGATGCCGCTGGACGCCCGCGGCTGGCTGCTGGTGCTTGGGTTCTCCGCCTGGTACCTGGCGGTGGAGGCACTCCTGCGGATCGCCGGGCGGGCGCTGAGGTCGATCACGGGGTTCCGGGCGTAGTTTACAAGCCCGTTGGGATTGCGTTACAATGGGTGCAAATGCGCCCAGGAGGTTTGTGCGGGCTTTGCTGCGCAGCATGACGGGCTACGGCCGGGCCGTGGCCAGCGCGGGGGATCGGGCGGCCACGGTGGAGGTCCGCTCCATCAACCACCGGTACCTGGACCTGGTGGTCCGGTTGCCGCGGGGTTTGGCCGGGCTGGAGGAGCGGGTGCGCAGCACGGTCCAGCAACGGTTTGAGCGCGGGCGGATCGAAATCGCGGTCACCGTGGAGGAACACGGCACCGCGGACCGAAGGGTGAAGATCGATCGCGGGCTTCTGCTGGCCCTGCGGGCAGCCCTCGAAGAGGCGCGGGCCGTTCTGGGGACAGCTGAACCCGTTACCTTGTCCCACGTGTTGAGCATTCCCGATGTGCTCCAGGTGGAGGAGCCGGCTCCGGACCTGGATGCTTGGTGGGACGTGGTGAGCCAAGCCCTGGGCCAGGCGCTGGACAGCGTCGTGGCCATGCGGGCGCGCGAAGGACAAGCCCTGGCGGCCGACATCCTCTTCCGCCTTGACCGGCTGGAGGGGCTCGGACAGCTGGTGCGGGAACGGGCCCCTGTCGTGGTGCGGGAGGCGGCGGTTCGCCTGGCCCAGCGCCTCTCGGAGCTGATCCCGGAAGGTGTCGACCCCCAGCGGCTGGCCCAAGAGGTGGCCATCATCGCTGACCGCTGCGACGTCAGCGAGGAGCTGGCGCGCATTGCCAGCCACCTCCGCCAGCTGCGGGATTTGATCGCGCAAGCGGCACCGGCTGGGCGCAAGATGGATTTCCTGCTGCAAGAATTAAACCGCGAGTGGAACACGCTAGGTGCGAAGGCCGCTGACGCCCAGATCGCCCAATGGGTGGTCGAGGCCAAGGCCGAGCTGGAAAAGATCCGGGAGCAGGTGCAGAATATCGAGTAGCAGGAGGTGCGGGGGGTGGCTCTGCCCAAGTTGACCCCGGAGGAAAAGCGGAGGGCCTTAGCTAAGGCCCAGGAAATGCGTAGTCGTCGGGCACAGTTGCGGCAGGACTTGAAGCGGGGTGCCGTCAGCCTGCGGGAAGTGCTTGCCCGACAGGACGACGAGGTCGTCAAAAAGATGCGCGTCGCCTACCTGCTGCAGTCGCTGCCGCATGTCGGCAAGGTGACTACTGCCCGGGTGATGCAGGAAATCGGCATCGACGCCAACCGCCGGGTCCAGGGCCTCGGCAGCCGCCAGCGCGAGGCGCTCTTGGAGCGTTTCGGATAAACGGGTGCACGCTGCTGTAGACCGGGTAGGGTAGAGTTCCGTGGACACCAGGCTGATCAACATCGGATTTGGCAACGTCGTCGCCGCCCACCGCATCGTCGCCATCGTCAGGCCTGAGTCTTCGCCCATCAAGCGCCTTGTGCAGGAGGCCCGGGACAGAGGCACGCTCATCGACGCCACGTATGGGCGCAGGACGCGGGCGGTGATCATCACGGACACGGCCCACGTGATCTTGTCCGCCGTCCAGCCGGAAACGGTGGCGCAGCGGCTCAACCAGCGGGACAGGCTCGAAGGCGGGGCGGCGGGAGTGTCGTGAGCGCGGAAGCCATGTCCAAAGGTGCCAGCCGAAGACGCGGATTTCTGGTCGTGCTCAGCGGTCCCTCGGGGGTCGGCAAGAACACGCTGCTCAACGCGGTGCTCCCCTTGGTGGACGGGCTGCAGTATTCCGTTTCCGCAACGACGCGGCCGCCCCGTCCTGGAGAAGTGCACGGGCGGGACTACTTCTTCTTGACGGACGAAGAGTTTGACGGTATGGTCGAGCGCGGGGAGTTTCTTGAGTGGGCCGAGTTCGTCGGCCGGCGTTATGGCACGCCCCGCGCCTTCATCGAGGAGTGCCTGGACAAGGGGCTGACCGTCATCCTGGACATCGATATCCAGGGAGCGGCCCAGATCCGGGCGGCCATGCCGGAGGCAGTGCTGGTCTTTTTGCTCCCGCCGAGCCTCGAGGAGCTTCGCCGGCGCATTTACGGCCGGGGCAAGGACTCGGAGTCGGCCATCGCCGAGCGGCTGTCGTGGGCGCAGCATGAGCTCGAGGCGGTGATCGACTATGACTACGTCATCGTCAACGACGACCTGCAGCGGGCGTGCGACCAGCTGCGGTCGATCATCATCGCGGAGCGGTGCAAAGTCAGCCGCAGCGACTACCCGGCGCTGATCGCCAGCCTGCGGGAGGAGGGAAAGGCACCATGATTATGAACCAGCCGTCCATCGATCTCCTGCGGGAGAAAGTGGATAGCCGCTATGCACTGGTAGTGGCGGCGGCCAAGCGAGCCCGGCAGCTGTTGGAGGGAGTGCCGCGGCTCGTCGACGTGCCGTCCGACAAACCGGTGACCATCGCGTTGTGGGAGATCGGGGAGGACAAGCTGGAGATTGAGCGGACCAAAGCCGGCATCAAGTGACCCCGCCGGCCCCATTGCGGAGGTCATCGTTGACGTCCCGGTTCCCGGTGTGGACCGGGTTTTTCACTATCTTGTGCCGGAAACGCTGGCTGCCCGGGTGCGGGTTGGCCAGCGGGTGCTCGTCCCCTTCGGCGGGCGGCGGGTCGAAGGATATGTGGTCGGCTTCGCCGCCGAAACCGGTGTCAGCCGCCTGAAGCCGCTCTTGGCCATCCGGAGCGAAGACCCATTCTTTGACACCGACGGCTTGGCCCTGGCCCAATGGCTCTGCGAGCGCTACCTCTGCCTGCGGGTGGAAGCCTTGCGCTGCCTCGCACCTCCCGGTGCCACTGGCCCGGACGCGGTCCGGGCGCGTCTTGTGCCGGGCTGGAGGCTGACGGCCGACGAGGCTATTGCCCGGGCCGCCATGGACGAGCTCTTGGCGCGCGCACCCAAGCAGGCTGCCGTTCTCGCGCTCTTGCTGCAGGCCGCGGCCTTGGGCGATACGCGCCCGTTGCCCGCGGCCGAAATCCGGCGGCGCACTGGGGCGCCGGACAGCTCCCTCAAGGCGCTGGCGCAACGGGGGTTGGTCCAGCCGGCGGCCGTGCGGATCGAGCGGGAGCCGGCCGCGCCGCAAGTGCAGGAGCCCGCGGCCCCGCTGGCCTTGACGGCTGAGCAGGAGGCCGCCCTGGCTGCCATCAATGCTGCACGGCGGGAGGGCGACTTGCGCCCGGTGCTGCTGCAGGGGGTTACCGGCAGCGGCAAGACTGAGATTTACTTGCGGCTCGTGGCGGAGACGCTGGCGGCCGGCCGCGGGGCGCTGGTGCTTGTGCCCGAAATCGCTCTCACTCCCCAGACGTTTGCGCGCTTCTCCGCCCGGTTTCCGGGCCGGGTGGCGGTGCTGCACAGCGGCTTGGGGGCGGGGGAGCGCTTCGATCAGTGGGAGAGGGTAGCCCAAGGGCGCGCCCCCGTCGTGATCGGCGCGCGCTCGGCCGTTTTCGCACCCGTGCGGGATCTTGGCCTTGTCATTGTTGACGAGGAGCACGAGACGTCCTACAAACAGGAGGAGAGCCCGCGGTACCACGCACGGGAAGTGGCCCTGGAGCGGGCGCGCCGCGCGGGCGCCTTGTGCGTCCTGGGGAGTGCGACGCCATCGTTGGAAAGCTACGTGCAGGCGCAGGCAGGCCGGTTCCGGCTTATCCGCTTGACGCGGCGCGTGGACGGCCGGGAGCTGCCGCCGGTGGACGTGGTGGACATGCGGGCCGAGATGGTGGCGGGCAACCGGAGCATTTTCAGCCGGAGGCTGACAGAAGCGCTCAGGGAGTGCCTCGCGCGGGGACGCCAGGCCGTGCTGTTCTTGAACCGGCGGGGCTTCTCGCAGTTCATGCTCTGCCGCGAGTGCGGCCACGTGGTGCGCTGCCCCGACTGCGCGGTGAGCTACACGTACCACGCAGCGCCCACCGAGCACCTGCGCTGCCACTACTGTGACGCCCTGCAGCCCGTGCCCGCCCACTGTCCCCAATGTGGTGGGCCCTACCTGCGGCCGTTTGGAGCAGGCACCCAGCGGGTGGAGACGCTGGTGCGGGAACTGTTCCCGCACGCCCGGGTGCGGCGCATGGACTTGGACACGACGGCGCGCAAAGGATCCCACACCGCCCTCTTTGAGGCGGTGCGCCGGGGCGAGGTGGACGTCATCGTCGGCACGCAGATGGTGGCCAAGGGACTGGACTTCCCCAACGTGACCCTGGTAGGTGTGGTGGCCGCCGACAGCGCCTTGCACGTGCCCGACTTCCGGGCCGCCGAGCGTACGTTCCAGCTCCTTGTCCAGGTCGGCGGGCGCGCCGGGCGGGGGGCCGATCCCGGGCGGGTCATCGTGCAGACGTACCAACCCGACCACTACAGCATCGCGGCGGCGCGCGTTTATGACGACGACGGCTTTTACCGCCGGGAAGCGGCTTACCGGCAAGGGGGCGGTTACCCGCCTTTTACGGCGCTCGTGCGTATCCTGATCAGTGGTCCGGAAGGCGTGGCGGAGGCTGCCAAGGCCGTTGCCCGGGCTGTGCGCCAGTGCGCCGCGGGGGCGGACGTCACGGTGACGGGACCGGCGCCGGCGCCCCTGCAGCGGCTGCGGGGACGGGAGCGCTGGCATGTGATCATCAAAGGACAAGGCGACGGGCCGCGCCAGGTAGCCATGGCCGCCCGGGAAATGTGGCGGCCGCTTCTGGGCCGGGGGGGCGTCTCAGTGGCCATCGACGTGGATCCGGTTTCGCTTTTGTGACGAGGGGGCGGTTGCCGATGGCAGTGTTGCCGATTGTCCAGGTCCCCGACCCCGTGCTGCGCAAAAAGGCGCAGCCCGTGGAACGGGTAACCAAGCGCGTGCAGAAGCTCATCCGCGATATGGCGGATACGATGTACGCCGCCAACGGCGCAGGTCTGGCCGCGCCGCAGGTGGGGGTGTCCGAGCGAATCATCGTCGTTGACGCAGGCGATGGCCTTGTGGCCTTGGTCAACCCGCGCATCCTCGCGGCCGAGGGCAGCGAGGTGGATGTGGAGGGCTGCTTGAGCATCCCCAACGTGAGCCTCTACGTGGAGCGGGCCGCCCGGGTGGAAGTGGAGGGCTGGGACGAGCGGGGGCGGACCGTGCGCATCAAGGCCGGTGGTTTGCTGGCGCGGGCGCTGCAGCACGAGATCGACCACTTGGACGGGATCCTGATTACGGACAAGGGCAGTCCCATCCAGCGTACCGATGAGGCGGAAGCCGACAGCGTGAGCGCCGGAGGAGAAACCGGAGCCGAGGGAGAGCGACGGGCGTGAGGCGTTTGCGGGTCGTCTTTATGGGCACACCCGACTTTGCGGTGCCCTCGCTCAAGGCGGTCATGGCCGCAGGGCACGCGGTGGTGGGCGTCTTCACCCAGCCGGACCGGCCCCGGGGGCGGGGCCATAAGCTGGCGTCGCCGCCCGTGAAGCAGGTAGCCGAGGCATGCGGCATCCCGGTGTTCCAGCCCCGCCGCCTGCGGGAACCCGAGGCTTTGGCAGCGATGCGCTCTTTGGCCCCGGACGTCATCTGCGTGGTGGCCTACGGGCAGATCCTGCCCAAGGCCGTCTTGGACCTGCCGCCTTTGGGCTGCGTCAACGTGCATGCATCGCTCCTGCCCCGCTGGCGCGGGGCCGCGCCTATCCAGGCCGCCCTGCTGGCTGGGGATACGGTGACCGGGGTCACGACGATGCTCATGGATGAAGGCCTCGATACCGGCGACATCCTGTTGCAGCGTCCCATCCCCATCGATCCGGCGGACAACGCCGGCACGCTCCACGATAAGCTGGCCGCGGCGGGCGCGGAACTGCTGGTGGAGACGCTGGCGCTCTTGGCCGAAGGCCGGGCGCCCAGGCGTCCCCAGGACGGCGCGCTGGCCACCTATGCGCCCAAAGTGGAGCGGGAGCAGGCGGCGCTCGACTGGAGCCGGACGGCCGACGAGATCTACAACCACGTCCGGGCCTTCGCCCCGTGGCCCGGCGCCTACACGGCCCACGGCGAACGTATACTAAAGGTGTTGGCGGTGGAGCCGCGCGCGGCCGAGGCCGCGGGCGCGGCCCCTGGGGAAGTGGTAGCCGTCGAGGAGGCCGGATTCGTGGTGCAAACCGGCCGGGGCACGGTGCTCGTGCGGTGCGTCAAGCCGCCGGGCGCCGCGGCCATGAGCGGCCGCGACTACGTCAACGGCTACCGGCTGCGGGTGGGGGAGCGGCTCGCGCCGGTGCAGCCGGGCGCTGGGGCGGATGGCGCCAATTGACAGCGCCTCGGATTTGCGCAATGATCTAAGTGTAATTGTGAAATTGCTCACTGGCGAAAGGAGGCGAGGGGCGATTGTTCTTCCCGATGTTTGATCCGACCTTCATCCTGCTGATTCCCGCCTTGATGCTTGCTTTGTACGCGCAGCAGAAGGTGCATTCCACCTTTGCACGCTACAGCCGGGTGCCTGCCAGGGCCATGCGGACGGGGGCGCAGGTGGCGCGGGAACTGCTGGATTATGCCGGCCTGCGGGACGTGCCGGTCGAGCTTACCCGGGGTACGTTGTCGGACCATTACGATCCCCGCGCCCGGGTCATGCGCCTGTCGCCGGAAGTGTACCATGGCACGTCCATCGCCGCGCTAGCCGTGGCCGCCCACGAAACGGGCCATGCCCTGCAGCACGCGGGGAACTACGTTCCGCTGGCGGTGCGCAACGGGCTGTTCCCGGTGGCCAACATCGGGTCGCAGATGGCCTTTCCGCTGTTCTTCCTTGGTCTAATCATGGCGGCTGAACCGCTGATGACGCTGGGCATCTGGCTGTTCCTCGCGGCGCTGGCGTTCCAGGTCATCACGTTGCCGGTGGAGTACGACGCAAGCGGTCGGGCTTTGCGGTTGCTGGCGGCCGGGGGGTACCTTGGCACCGACGAGGTGCCCAAGGCCAAGGCGGTTTTGAACGCCGCTGCCCTCACGTATGTGGCCGCGGTGGCGGTAGCGGTCATGCATCTCTTGCGCCTGCTGATCTTGCGCGACTCGCGCGATTGACGCCGGTTGCACAATCCGAAGTTTCACTTGGTGCGCGCGAGGCGGTCGTTTCCAGTCGGCCGCCTCTCATTTCTTTCCCGAAGTAAAGGGGCGGACATCGCTTGACCCACCGGCGCCGGACGGGCGGGCCGCCGACCCCTCGGCAAGCCGCCGTCGACATCCTCACGGCCATCGAAGAACGGGCAGCCTTTGCGGGCCTCGCCCTTGACGCCCACCTGGAGCGGCTCCAGCTGCCGGCGCCTGCCCGGGGGTATGTCACGGAAACCGTCTACGGCGTGTTGCGCTGGCGAGGCACGCTGGACTGGATGATCGCCCAGTGCAGCCACAGGCCCATCGGAGAGCTGGCGCCTGCCGTGCGCAACATCCTGCGCCTGGCCGCGTATGAAGTGTGTTTCCTGGATTCGGTCCCGGCGCCCGTCGCTTGCCACACCGCGGTGGAACTGGCGAAAGCACGCTTTCACCCCGGCGTCGCCTCTTTTGTCAACGGTGTGTGCCGGCAGTTGAGCCGGCGCGCGCAGAGCGGCGACTGGCCGTGGCCGGACGTGGACGAGGATCCCGTCGCGGCCTTGGCCGTGCGGACTTCGCACCCGGAGTGGCTTGTGGCCCGCTGGGTAGCCCGGTTTGGCGTCCAGGAGGCCCGAGCCCTCTGCGAGGCCAACAACGCGGCGCCGCCCGTCCACGTGCGCGCCAACATCCTCAAGACGACCCGCGATGCGCTGGCGCACGTCCTAGCCGAGCTAGGCGCCCAAGTGGAACCGGGACCGTGGGCCCCGCAGGCGCTGCACGTGCGGGGCATGGGTGCCGTCCGGGACAACCCTGCGTTTCAGGCGGGCTTGTTTACCGTGCAAGATGAAGGTGCGCAGCTGGTGGCGCACGCCTTGGACCCGCAGCCGGGTGAGCGGGTGATCGATCTGTGCGCGGCGCCCGGCGGCAAGACGACCCACCTGGCCGAGCTCATGGGCAACGAGGGCGAGGTTGTCGCGGTGGACGTCCACGCCGGCAAACTGGGGCTGGTGCAGCGATCGGCAGCGCGCCTTGGTATCACCATCGTCACGACCGTGCAGGGCGACGGCCGCGAGATGCCGGGCCGACTGGCCGCGGCGGATCGGGTGCTTGTGGACGCTCCCTGCTCGGGACTCGGGGTGCTCAGGCGGCGGCCGGACCTGCGGTGGCGCAAGCGTCCCGAGGAGCTGACGGCGCTCACCGCGCTGCAGGGAGAGCTCCTTGCGGCCGCGGCGGAGCTGACCCGGCCGGGCGGCACGCTCGTGTATAGCACCTGCACCACGGAGCCCGAGGAGACGACGGAGGTCCTGGCGGCGTTTCTCCGTTCCCGGGCGGATTTTGTTCCCGAGCTTCTTCCTTTGCGAGAATTTGTGCCGGGCAGCGTCGGCGGCTACCTTTACCCGCATCGCCATGGTACCGACGGTTTCTTCATCGCTCGTTTACGAAAGGTAAACACCCAGAAGGGATCCTGAGTCGACTGACGAATCAATACTCTGACTTTACTTGTCACTTCCGCCAAGGAGGGGTCACCTTGATTAAGGTGCTCATCGCCGACAACAACATGCCGTTGTGTGCGTCCCTCACCGATTTCCTCAACGGGCTGCCCGACATGGAGGTGGTCGGGTGCGCCTATGACGGGGAGGAGGCGCTGGAGCTCATCGCCAAGACCCAGCCGGATGTGGTCATTCTCGACATCTCCATGCCGCGGCTGGACGGCATGGCCGTCTTGGAACGCTTGCCCGACCTCAAGCTTGAGCGCCGCCCCAGGATCATCGTGCTGACCGCCTTGGCCCGTGAGGACATCGCGAAGCGGTTTACCGAGCTGGGCGCCGATTATTTCCTGCTCAAACCTTTTGACCTTCAGCTTTTGGCGGAGCGCATACGGCAGTTTACCAACGAGCGGCCGGCGGAGCCTGCACCGGTGGCGTCCGTGCCGGCACGGCCGACCGCTTCCCGGACGCACAACCTGGAGGCCATGGTGACGCGCCTGTTGCACGAGATGGGCATGCCGGCCCACTTCAAGGGGTACCAGTACCTGCGGGATGCCGTGCTCATGGCCGTCGAGGGAACGGACCTGGTGGGCGGCAGCCTCAGCAAGGAAGTGTACCCGCGGCTCGCCAGCAAGTACAACGCTACGCCTGGCGGCGTCGAGGCGGCCATCCGCAACGCCCTGATCGCGTGCTGGGAGAACGGCAACCGCGCGTTCCTGGAGCAGCTGACCGGGCAGTCGGGCCGCACCCGGAAGGGCCGGTTCCCGACCAACTCCATGGTCATCGCTCAGCTGGCGGACCAACTGCGGATGCAGGTACGGGCGAGCTAGGCACAAGCCCGAGCTGGGCTTTCACCTGGACAAGTGCCAGCAGTCCCCGCGCGCGCTGCGCTTCGCCATCGTCGAGCCGTTTTTTGGCCGCGGTGAGGGCGTCAGGGCGGAGGGTGCGGGCGTACTGCTGCAAATGGACGATGGCGGCCCGTTTGTTGGCCAGGCTGTAGTGGAAGTTGTCCAGGGCTTCTTGCAAACCCCGCTGATGTTCGATGTTGAGGCTCGCGGGGGGCGTCAGGTCGTGCAGGGCGAGGTGGGCCTGCTTGATGTCCTGGGAGTACCGGGCGAGGTGAACCCAGGCGGTAAAGCGGTCCAACGTCCCCGCGCTCAATCCCTCCAGCACGGCCGGCACCGCGTGCAGGGCCCGTTCGGCTTCCTCGTACCTGGTGAGCAGCGCGTCTTCCCATTGCCGCAACGTTTTCGCTTGCTCAGGAAACACCGCCTGGGCGTGGGAAGGCGCGGGAGAGTCCTGTTCGGCGGCCCGCAGGGCCGCGCGTACGGGCACGGGTGGCCGCGTGTCGGGCAGGTCGGCGGCGCCGGGAGCGGCGCGGGTGGGCGGCGCCGCGCCGAGGAAAAGCAGGCTCAGGCCTAACGCGGCGAGACACCCCGCCCGCGCCCGGGTGCGGATCACGCGGCGGTCCAGTCGCCCCGACGCAAGGCCAATAAACCCCAGGGAGAGGCTCGTCAAACCCAGCGCGATCACCGCGACCAGCAGCGTTTCCATGCAGCCCGGGCCCTCCTCGCGCCGTAGGGTTCCCAGCTGACAAGCCCGCAAGTCGCGAAAAAAGCGCCGGTCAAAAAAGACCGGCGCTTTAGCCTCTGGTCGGGGTGACTGGATTTGAACCAGCGACCTCACGGTCCCGAACCGTGCGCTCTGACCAAGCTGAGCTACACCCCGCGGACTGGCAGCCGCAACGTTTAGTATACAGGAGGGTCCTGGCCGTGTCAACGAGCCAGCGCCTTGCTGGCGACTCGCGGCGGCTGCGCGGACCGGCACAGGGCCCATGCGGCTAGCGCCAGGACGTCCAGTTACCGGTAGGCCAAGTGCTAAACCTCGCGCGGCTTGTTGCGGGAGACTACGCGTGCGCAGGGACAAAGCGGCCAGTGCCGAATGAGCAACATGCTGCCGCATGGAAGGGGTCGGGGTGGGCACAGTGACCACGGGCACGAACGCGACAACCGAACGGCGGGTCAACCTGTACGGCATGGGCCTGGAGGAGCTCACGGCCTTCGTCCAGGAACTGGGAGAGCCGGCCTACAGGGCGAGGCAGCTGATGGAGTGGCTCTACCAGCGCCACGTCACCGATTTCGACGCCATGACCAATCTTCCTAAGGCGCTGCGGCACACCCTCGCCCAGCGTGCCACGGCCGAGGCGCCCACGGTGGCCCACGTGCAGGTGTCCAGCGATGGTACTCGGAAGTATCTGCTGCGGGTTTTCGATGGCGACACGGTGGAGGCTGTCCTGATCCCGGAAGGCAACCGGCTCACCGCGTGCTTGTCGTCGCAGATCGGGTGCGGCATCGGCTGCCGGTTTTGCGCCACCGCCCTCATGGGCCTCACCCGCAACCTATCTCCGGGGGAGATCGCCGGGCAGCTGGCCGCCATCCAGCACGAATCGGGCCGCCGGGTCACCAACGTCGTCATGATGGGCATGGGCGAGCCACTGGCCAACTACACCTCGGTCATGCGGGCGCTGCGGCTGATGAATCACCCGCTGGGCTTCGGCTTGGGAGCCCGCCGGCTGACGATCTCCACTGTCGGTATCGTGCCCCGGATCCGGGATCTGGCCCGGGAAGTCCTGCAAGTTGGGCTCGCGGTTTCGCTGCACGCGGCCGACGACGAAACGAGGGATCTGCTGGTGCCCATCAACCAGCGCTACCCGATCGCGGAGCTCATGGCCGCGGTCCGGGACTACGTCGAGCAGACCCACCGGCGAGTGACGTTCGAATACGTGCTGCTGCGAGGCGTCAACGACTCGCCGGCCGACGCTCGCAAGCTCGCGGGACTGCTGGAAGGTCTCTTGTGCCACGTGAACCTCATCCCGTTCAATCCGGTGCCGGAAACCGGGTTTGAGAGGCCGGAAGCGGCGGTCATCAAACGTTTTCAGGACGAACTGACGAAAAGGGGCATCCCGGCCACCGTCCGCCGCTCCCGGGGGAGCGACATCGACGCGGCGTGCGGGCAATTGCGGCGCCGTCAGCCGGTGTGATCCGCGGTGGAGCTGGTGGTGTGGGTTGCGCGCCTGGTTATCCTCGCCGGCCTGGTGCAATTTATCCGGCGGGTGGCGGCCAGCTGGCGGGACACGGAGGGAGCAGGCATTGGACGTCGGGGCAAGGACCCACGTCGGCAAGGTGCGGCGGAACAATGAGGACGGCTACCTGATCCGGGACGGCCTCCTGGCGGTGGCCGACGGCATGGGAGGCCACCGGGCGGGAGAGATCGCCAGCGGTACCGTGCTCACGGTTCTGCGCGACTTCCCCTTTGGCTCCGGCGAACCGGCGGCGGAACTGGAGGAAGCCATCAGGGCGGCCCACGCCCGTGTGAGGCAGCTGGCCGCCGAAGATGCGTCCATGGCAGGCATGGGGACGACCCTAACCGTGGCGCTGCTGCGCCCCGGACGGGTGCACGTCGGCCATGTGGGCGACAGCCGCCTCTACTTGTGGCGCCGGGGGGAGCTGCGGCAGATGACCGCGGACCACTCAGTCGCTGCGGAGCTGCTCCGGGCTGGACAGATCGATGAAGCGGCCGCGCGCGTGCACCCGCACCGGCACGTGCTCACCCGCGCCATCGGCGCCCTGCCGGAACTCCATGTGGACCTGATCGAGTTCCCGCTGGAGCCCGGCGACGGCCTGCTTTTGTGCACCGACGGCTTGAGCTCTTTGGTGGACGAAGAAGACATGCTCCGGGTGCTGGTCGAGCACCCTACCGCCCAGGCCGCGGCCGACGCGCTAGTGCAGCTCGCGCTGGCCCGGGGGGGCATCGACAATGTCACTGTTGTCGTGGCGCGCCCGGATTGAATCCAGGCCGCTGGAGCGGTCGCTGCTTGCGGCGGCGCTTGTGCCCTGCGGTCTGCTGATCGCCCTCTCACGCTGGGTGGACGGGGGATGGTCCCTTGGCCTTGGACTGCTGGCCGGCCACGCCGCCTTATTCCTGGCGCTCCACACGGCTTTAGCGCTCGTGCGACCGACGGCGGATGCCGTCGTTTTGCCGCTGGTGGCCCTGCTGAGCGGCGTGTGCCTGGCGATGTTAGCCCGTCTGGACGCAGGGTTGGCCGTCAGGCAGCTGTGCTGGCTTGCAGCAGGGGGAGTGCTGCTCGTCGCCGCGGCGGCCGTGGGGCCCGTGCGCCTGTCCTCGCGGGCGGCGAAGGCAATGGCCGTGGCAACGGTCTCTGTCCTAGCGGTCACCGCGCTGTTTGGCACGGCGGCGGGTGGGGCGCGATCGTGGCTGGTCGTGGGGCCCCTGCGGTTTCAACCTGTCGAAGCGGCGAAGGTGGTCCTGGTCTGGTGTTGGGCCCGGTGGCTGTCCCCCAGTCCCGCGGTGGCGCGCACCTTGCTAGTGGCCGGGTTAGCCTCGCTGGCCCTTGTGGTCCAACGGGAGCTTGGCTATCCGCTGCTGCTATTGGCTACCGCTGTCCTGATGGTCTATATCGCCGCGGGGAACGGCCGCTCGCAGCCGGCGCTGTTGGGGGCGGTTTTCCTTGCGGCCTTTGCGCTAGTCTTGGCCGTGAATTTCGCGGCAGGCAAGCGGTGGTTTCCCCATCTTCCCGGGCGCCTGGTCGCCTGGCTCGACCCGTGGGCGGATCCTTTCGGCGCGGGGTTCCAAGCGCTGCAAGGTTTGTTTGCCCTGGCGGAAGGGGGACTGCTCGGCCGGGGCATCGGCGTCGGGTCACCGCAGGCCGTCCCGGCTGTGCATACCGACTACCTTTTGGCCGCGGTGGGCGAGGAGTTGGGGTTCCTAGGCACCGCGGCGGTCCTCGTTGCCCTGGCGCTGTTTGTCGCGCGTGCGCTTTGGATCGCCGGGCGCGCCTTGGGCGAGACGGAGCGGCTGCTGGCGGCGGGGCTGGGCCTCGTCGTGGGGTTGCAAGCGCTTTGGATGGCCGGTGCCCTGGTGCGGGCACTTCCCTTGAGTGGGGTGGGACTGCCGCTGCTCAGTTACGGCGGCAGTGCCACCTTGGCCCATATGGCCGCGGCCGGGCTGCTTTTGGCGACCAGCGCCGGCCTGCCGGCCTCGGCCCGCGACGGGACTCAAGCGGAAGCCCTGGCTGCTCGCCGTGTGCGTCTCGTGGGCTGGGGACTGGCGGCGGGTGCCGCGGCGGTGATCGTCTTGTTTGGGTACTGGCAGACCCTACGGGCCGACCTGCGCACCCACCCCTTGAACCCACGGTTCACGGTGCAGAGCCTTGCGGCCAGGGGAGGAATCCGCGATCGCCACGGAGAAGCGCTGGCCGAGACGCGCACCGCAGGCGCCGGGATGGAGCGGCGCTTGCTGGGGCCGGCCAGCCTCAGCCATGTGGTGGGCTATGTGGACCCGCGGTTTGGCCTGGCCGGCATCGAAGCGGCCCGGCAGGCGGACCTGGCTGGACTCGACCGGGGCCTGGTCGATTGGTGGCGGGACCCGCTGCGGCGGCGGCCTGAAGGGAAGGACGTGTGGCTGACCATCGACGCCCGGGTGCAGGCCGCAGCCGAGCGGGCCCTCGGCCATCGGCGAGGTGCGGTCGTCGCGATTCGCCCGCAGACAGGCGAGGTGCTGGCGATGGCCAGTTATCCTGCCTTCGCGCCCGAGGAGCTGCCCCGGCTGCTCGGCGGGGGAGAGCACGGGGGCGAGGCGCCGCTGCTCAACAGGGCCGTTCAAGGGCTGTACCCGCCGGGGTCCACTTTCAAGGTGCTGACGCTGGCAGCCGCGTTTGACGCGGGCCTCATCAGGTCCCCGCAAGAGTTAGAGGCGTTGCAGAGAGCCTTGGCAGCATCTTCCAACGAACCCTTTGCCAACCTTGGTCTACAATTGGGCGCGAGAGAGTTGGCCGCTGTTGCCAGTCGCGTCGGCTTCGGCTCGCGGCTCGTGACGGACTTGCCCCACGCGGTTTCGCCGCTGCCCGGCGCGGTCAAGGAAGGGGATCTGGCGCAAATCAGCATCGGGCAAGGGGAGTTGGTGGCCACGCCCCTGCAAATGGCGGTCGTCGCGGCCGCCATCGCCCATGGAGGCGTCGCGATGCGTCCGCACCTGGTGCGGGAGGTCCGCACACGGGATGGTCGTATCGCGCACTTTACCCGTGTTGAGCCCCTGGGGCCGCCCGCGTTTTCCCCGGCCGCGGCGCGGGCCGTGACGGAAGGCATGGTGCTGGCCGTGGAGGAAGGTACAGCCCGGCAGGCCGCGTTGGACGGGGTACGGGTCGCAGGGAAGACGGGCACCGCGCAAAATCCCCACGGTGAAGCCCACGCCTGGTTTATCGGCTTCGCGCCGGCCTTTCGGCCAGAGATCGCGGTGGCCGTCATCGTCGAAGGTGGCGGCAGCGGCGGACAGGTGGCCGCACCCGTGGGCCGGGAAGTCATGCTGAGCGCCTTGGAAGCGATGCGCGCGGCGGCTGAGGTGAACTGATGATCGATACCGTTTTGGCCAATCGATACAGGATCCAGGCCAAGATCGGCGACGGCGGCATGGCCGTGGTGTACCGGGCGCTCGATCTCCTCTTGCATCGTCCGGTAGCCATCAAGTGCCTGCGCCCGCAGTTCGCCAGCGATCCGGAGTTCCTGCAGCGATTCATGCAGGAGGCGCAGGCGGCGGCCAGCTTGTCCCACCCCAACGTCGTAAACATCTTTGACGTCGGCCACGCCGGCGACGTGCACTACATCGTCCTCGAATACGTGCAGGGTCGCAACTTGAAGGAGATCCTCCGAGAGGAAGGCCGGCTGCCGCCCAAGCGGGCCGCTCACATCGCCCGGTCGGTGGCGCGGGCGCTGGAGGCCGCCCACCGGCGGCAGTTGATTCACCGGGACATCAAGCCCCACAACATCCTCATTACCCCAGAGGGCCGGGTCAAAGTCACCGATTTCGGCATCGCCCGGGCCGCCAGCGCGGCGACGCTGACGCAGACGGGCACCGTCATCGGTTCCGTGCACTATTTTTCCCCGGAACAGGCGCGGGGCGGGCCGGTCGGGCCCGCTTCGGACCTGTACGCGCTGGGCGTCGTCCTCTACGAGATGCTGACGGGTACCGTGCCCTTCCGGGGAGACAGCCCGATCGCTGTGGCCCTGAAGCATCTCGAAGAGGAACCCGTGCCGCCCAGCGGCCTGGTGCCCTCGATCCCGGCGTGGCTGGAACGGGTTGTGCTCAAGGCGCTGGCCAAGGACCCGGCGCAGCGGTATGCGTCCGCCGAGGAGATGGCGCAGGACCTGGCCTGGCGCGACACGGCGCCGCCGCCTCCGCTGCCGGCAGGGGAGGAGGACGACTGGCTGGCGGCACCCGCGGAGCCCGCGGATGTGCGGGCGGCGAGCGAGGAAGCCACCCGCCGCGTCGCGGCCGTGGGAGCCCGGGCGCTGCCGGGGCACGGCCGGCGGGAGCTTGCGCCGCCGGCTCGGAGCCCACGGGCGAGGGCGCCCAATGAAGCCAACGGGGGCAATGGAGCGGGCGGGGATCAGGAGGACTCCGAGGACGCGGCCGGTGCCGCAGGCACCCGCGCGGGGCAGCGGGGAGGCGGGCGCCGGGGGCTGATGTTCGCCCTCCTCTTCTTCGTGCTGCTGGGCGCGGCCGGCTACGCCGGCACACCTTATCTCTTAAGCTTGATCTTTCCGCCCGAGGTGACGGTGCCGGATGTCGTGGGTCTGACCTATGCGGAGGCCCGGGAACTCATGGCGCAAAACGGCCTGATCCTGGTCATTGAGGCGGAGCGGCACGACCGCAACGTGCCGGCGGGTCACATCATCCGGCAAAGTCCCGAAGGAGGCCGCACCGTACGCGCAGGGCGGACGGTGCATGTCACGCTCAGCCGCGGCCCGGAACTGGGCGTCGTGCCCGATGTCACTGGGCGGCCGCTGCGGGAGGCTCGGCTCATGCTCACCCAGGAAGGCTACGTCCTGGGCGAGGAGATCACGGCGTTTGAGCCGGGGGCACCGCTCAACACTGTGGTGGGACAGGAGCCGGCGCCCGGTGCCGAGGTCGAGAAGGGGACACCGGTCAACCTGTGGGTCAACCGGCCGCAGGAGGAGGCGGCCACGGTCGTTGTACCCGATTTGCGGGGCCGCACCCTGGCCGACGCGGAAGCCGAGCTGGAGAAGCTAGGGCTCCTCCTGGGCAACGCGTGGCCGGAAGTCAACCCGCTAATTCCGGCCGGCCGCATCATCGACCAAAACCCGCCGCCCGCCTCCAGTGTGGAGCAAGGCACGGCGGTAGACGTCGTGTACAGCGGCGCCCCGGCTTCGGACGCGCCCAACGGTCAGGAGGCCCAGGCTGGTTCGAGCGGGGAGCCCGCGGATGGGCAGGAGGTGGCGCCCCCGCACGTCGGGCAGGCGCCGGCCGGCGCGGTCGTTGGCGAGGGCGACGTCACCGCGGCCGAGGGCGAGGATTGGGAGAGCGCCCTGCGGGCGGCAGACCGGAAGCGCCGCACCGCGAGGGTGGACATTTACGTTCCGCCTGGGCCGCCGCAGGAAGTTGTCATCCTGGTCATCGACGATTTCGGCGCTCGCGAGGTGTACCGGGAGGCGCTGCCCGGCGGTACGCACGTGCGCCATTTCGTGGAGGGGCGGGGCGACGACGCCCGGCTGCAAGTTTACATCGGCGGCATGATGGAAGTTGACCAGCCGTTCCCGCGCTGATCATCACCCGATCCCGGCGGCGGGGCTCCCCGCCGCCGGCCTCCACGTGCAAAGAGACACAAGGGGGGAACCGATGACAGAAGGCATCGTGCTGCGCGGGGTCGGGGGATTCTACCGAGTCCTGCTCGACGACGGGCGGACGGTGGAATGCCGGCCCCGGGGACGTTTGCGCAAAGACGGGATGACCTTGCTGGCCGGAGACCGCGTCGCAGTGGAGCTCCTGCCTGACGGCACAGGAGCCATCGAAGCCGTCGCGCCGCGCCGCACCGAACTGCGCCGCCCTGCGGTGGCCAACGTCGACCAAGTCGTGGTGGTCATGGCGCTGGCCGACCCTCCGCCTAACTTCCTGCTGCTCGATCGCCTACTGGCGGTGGCCGAGTGCCAAGGCCTCGAACCGCTGTTGTGCTGGACGAAAGCCGACCTGTGCAGCCGGGAGGCCGCCGAGGAGATCACCCGTCCGTATCGCGACGCCGGCTATCCGGCCATTGTCACCAGCGTCGTGACGGGACAGGGCATCGCAGACTTGCGGGAAGCGCTGCGGAGTCACATCTCCACTTTTGCCGGGCCGTCCGGGACGGGCAAGTCGTCCTTGCTTAACGCCTTGGACCCGTCGTTGAATCGGCAAACCGGCGAAATCAGCCGCAAGCTCGGCCGCGGGCGCCATACAACCCGCGTTGTCGAGCTCCTGCCTGTGCCGGGCGGCGGCCTTGTTGCGGACACCCCGGGATTCAGCCAGCTGGATGTCACGTCCATACCCAAGGCCGAGCTGGGCCGCTGCATGCGGGAGTTCGTCCGGTTTTTGGCTGAATGCCGCTTTCCCGGCTGCCTGCACCGGGCCGAACCCGGCTGCGCGGTGCGCGCGGCAGTCGGAGCCGGCAACATTCACCCGCGGCGGTACCAGCATTACCTGGAACTGCTGCAAGAGATCGAAGAGTGGGAGGCCCACCGCTACTCATGAGTTCACAGCCCCTGGTGCTCGCCCCGTCCCTCTTGTCCGCCGATTTCGCCCGCCTGGCGGAGGAAATCGCCCGGGTGGAGCCCGAGGCCGACTGGCTGCACCTGGATGTCATGGACGGCCATTTCGTGCCCAACATCACCTTCGGCCCGGACCTGGTGCGGGCGGTGCGCAGCGTGACGCGCCTGCCTTTGGATGTGCACTTGATGATCGAGGAGCCGGACCGCCATCTGGAGGCGTTTGCCCGGGCCGGCGCCGACATCTTGACCGTCCACGTGGAGGCGTGCCCGCACCTGCAGCGCACGCTGCAGCACATCCGGGACTTGGGGTGCCGCGCCGGGGTTGCCCTCAACCCGCATACCCCGCTGGACAACATCCGCTACGTCCTCGACGACGCGGATCTCGTTCTGCTGATGACCGTGAATCCGGGCTTCGGCGGCCAGAAATTCCTGCCGTCCGTTGTTCCTAAAGTAAGACGGTTGGCCGCGTGGCTGCGGCTGACGGCCCGGCGGACCCATATTGAGGTGGACGGCGGCATTAATACGGAAACAGCGCCGCTGGTCGTCGCGGCCGGTGCCAACGTGCTGGTCGCGGGGTCGGCCGTTTTCGGCGCCCCGGACCCCCGCGCGGTGCTGCGGGCCTTGCGGGCGGCAGGCGCCTGAACCGCCACCGGCGGCGGGCTCCCACGCCGCTGGCGCAAGGCTCCAAATTGCCTGTTATGGCCTGATTAGGGCTAGAAGTCTCCGTTCTTCGTTAGAGTTTAGTGTAGCTTGACAGTCAGTAACATAGTGTTTATACTGGCTTTACCCGGCCGGGATGGTCCCGGGGGAGCGGCGAGTACGCCGTTATTGGGGGTTGGTCGATCGGGAAAAACGCGCCGGGTGCCAGTGGCATCCTCTTCGTCCACAACGCGACAATCCAAAAATCACCCCTGATGGGCATGGTTGGCTGGTGGTTCTTTCGCGGATAGGGACAGTCAGCCGTCGCTCCCCTCCCATGGGACCTATATCCCCACACCTCCTTCCGGCAGACCACCGCCGGCCGTCCCGACGAGGAGAGGAATCCACCCTTGGGAGGGAAACGCGACAAGGCTGTCCCCGAGATGTCCAAGGCGGCTCTCGTGCAGGCAGTGCTTGGTTCGATGCGCCGGGAGGCGCTCCGGCGGCGTCGCCGTCCCATCCTGGGGGCCGCGCTATGGGGACAGTTCCACGAATGGGTGCGCGATGAGTCGGTCGAGGCCGTGATCATTCACGGCACCAGCGGAGTGCACATTCTTCAATCCGGCGCGTGGCGGGAGGTTCAGACCCCGTTTGTGCGGGAGCAGCAGGTGCGGGAGCTGCTCCGGCGCTTGACGCTCAATCCGAGGCGCGAGCGCCATCCCGTCCACGTGTCGCTGCCCGAAGGCTTTGAACTGTTTTCCTGGCAAGCCGCAGACCGCGGCGCGACCATCCTGTTTTTGCGACGACTTCGCCCGTTGCCGCCGGCCCCCGCCAAGCTTCATGAGCTCTGGCGCGGGAAGCGGGAGGTCCTGAGGCTTGTGGCCGGCGCCCTCAGCCGCCGGCAACCGGTGCTGGTGTGCGGTCCCGGCCAACACGCCCGGGAACAAGTGCTGCTGGCGCTCAGCGGCCTACTGGACACGGGAAAGCGAGCCGTCTGGCTTGTGGATGCAGGACGCCCGTTGCCTCTGGTTGGTGCCGCGGCGGTGGTCAGCATCGACTGCCAGCGGTTGCATGCCGACCCGCTTTTGGCCCGGCACGTTCTGCAGCAGCTCCTGGCCTTGTCCCCCGATTGGATCGTCGCTCAGGACGCGCCATCCCCGCTGCTCGCGGCCGTGGCCGAAGGGCTGAGGTCCGGCCGCTGGGGATTCATGGCGGCTGCCGCCTTTCCACTGCAGCGCAGTGCCCCCGTGCGCCCGGAACGGATCGCTGCGGCTACATCGCAAGGGATACCGGAAGCGTTTCGTTGGATCGTAGAGGTCGGCGGCTACCGGAGACCGGTGATCGAAGGCGTGTGGCGGGCGCTGCCGGGCACAGGTCCCGCCCGCACGTGGCGGCGACTCCAGGGAAGCGAGCGGACCGTAGCCCTGCAGCCTGTTCGGGTGCGTTCGGCACGCGACCCGGCCAGCCGCCTGGTGGTGTCCGGCAGCCCAAGCTGCAACGGGCGTGTGCCGGTAAGGGAAACCGAGGGAAGTTCTCGGGATTAACCTGCCGGGAGCGCTGTGCCCCTTCCGCCCGCCGGTGCGCACAAGCAATTTTTGAAAGCAGGGCGGCCCGCGCATTCTGCGCGGGCCGCCATACAATTACAGTGAGACAACCGGGAACAAGACCGTGTGCAACAGGCCGAGCGGCGCCGTTACACCGCCCGCTGCACCTTGCCGCTCTTCAGGCACTTGGTGCAGACGTACGCGCGCCGGACGGAACCATTGACCACGATGCGGACCCTCTGCAGGTTAGGCAGGAAAACCCGGCGTGTCTTCCGGTTGGAGTGACTGACGTTGTTGCCGGTTTGAGTGCGCTTCTCGCAGACGATGCATTCCCGAGCCATCGGATTTCCTCCTTACATGCGAAACCTGCTATAGTGTAGCATACGGCAGAAATGCCGGCAAGCAGGAAAGCCTTCACAGGAGACGAATCAATGTCGGGTGATGTCAAGCAGGGTGGAGTGATCATGGCGCAACAGCAGGATACGGGGCTTGGCAAGATCCAGATCGCGGACGAGGTGATCGCCACCATCGCAGGTGTTGCGGCCACCGAGAGCTACGGCCTTGTGGGGATGCAGGCGCGCAACGTCCAGGAAGGGCTGTCCGTCCTGCTGCGCCGTGAGGACCTGGCGCGCGGCGTACAGGTGACGATCGCCGACAACCGGGCCATCATTGAC
>DATCLD010000208.1:0-3096 GCA_036564115.1 Limnochordales bacterium | reverse complement strand
TGCAGTGCACAGTGCTGACAGATACCCAGCGGCGTTTGCTGCAAGCCCTGGAGGTGCCTGAGCCCGAGCAGACACTCCGAAGCACGGCATAGTGGCAAAACGTCCGAACCTGATAGCGATTTAGCTGGCCTTTTGCTGTGTGGCTGTCAAAGACCGGACAGCGATCGAAAGGTGGTTCCGGAATGAACAGCGCGCTGTTGGACATGGCGTTCACCGCTTCCAACGTGCTGCGCCTATACCTGCTCCGCATCATGGAAGCGATGCCTACGGTGCTCGGGGCTGTGGCGCTGCTGCTCGTGTTCTGGTTCGGCGGGCGGTATGCGGCCGGTTGGATCGGGCGGGCCATCGCCCGCATGGGGGCGGAACCCCATGTGGTGCGGCTGTTGGAGCGTATGGTCTGGTACGGCTTCATCGGGCTGGGCCTGGTGACGGCGCTGGGCACCATCGGGGTCGACCTGACGGCGCTGGTGGCCACGTTGGGGGTGATCGGCTTCGCCATCAGCTTTGCGTTTCAGGACATCTTTGGGAACTTCCTGGCGGGCATTCTGCTCATGCTGCAGCGCCCGTTCAAAATCGGCGACCTCGTGGCCGTGGCCGGCGCGGAAGGCATTGTGGAGGACATCCGCATCCGGGACACGGTGATCCGCCTGGAGGACGGGCGGGTCGTCATCGTGCCCAACAAGAACATCCTGGGCGGCACCATCGTCAACTACACCGCCAACCCGGTGCTGCGCGTCGAGGTGGAAGTGACGTCGAGCAATGGGGCCACCTTGGATGAGCTGCGGGCCCAGTGCGTGGAAGTGGTGGCCGGCGTCCAAGAAGTGGCGGCGAAACCGGCGCCCGCCGTGCTGGCCGGCAGCGTGTCCGGCAGCACGGTGTCCCTCATCGTCCGCTGCTGGGTGGACACCAGCCGGCGGGATTTCTCCGGCGTGAGGGCGGCCGTGGTCGAGGCGCTGCATAAGGCGTTGCCCAACGCGACGGTGAAGCCGCGTTGAGGTGCGAGGATGCGATTCACGGGGAGCGTCAGCCAACTGGCCGGCAATCCACGTGAACGCGCGCCGGGAAAGCTGGCAGCACGCTTTAGGAGCGCACATAGCGGCGGTGGCGGCCGGCGCCTTCGACCCGCATTGCTCCTGCGTGCACGAGGCGAGCCAGATCCTGCCGCGCGGTCTCAATGCCGACGCCGAAGTGGGCGGCGTACTCCCGGCTGGTCCAAACGTGGCCGGCGTCGGCCAGGCGCAGCGCCTCGTTCAGGCGGGCGGTGCGGTCGAGAACGCGCGGCGGGGAGGCGTCGCCCGCGCCAGGCGGCCCGCCCGGCTCCATCGAGCCGGAGGCCTCGCCTTTATTGCCGTGCGCCTGTGCGGCGGCGGTGCCTTCGCGCGCCGCTAGCCGCAGGCGGCCTTGCGCCGGCGGCGGCTCATACAGCGGTGCCTCGGGGTTTAGCGCCGCCTTGCGGCAGGCCGCCAGCCACCGGAAGGCGAGTTCTTCCGCCAAGGCCCGCGTTTCCGCGAACAGCCACGGCACGTTGGGGTAGTTGGCCTGGAGCGCGGCCACTACGTTGAGCAGCCACGACGTGGATACGTAGCTGCTAGCCTTGAGCAGGTCGGAGAACCGGCCCTCCACGACCACGCACGCCCGGGGCAGGCGGCTGAGCTCGGAGAGGGTGAAGGCCAGGGTGCCGTCTACGGCGCTGGCGGCCAAGTTTTCCGGCGTCTTGCGTTCGATGGCGGCATGGACCGAGTCGCCTAGGACCAGCGCGTAATCGCCCACCGGCAGCTCCCGGACGGTGCAGCGGGCGGGCAGGCGGGAAAAACGCCACGGGTACCGCTCCCGTACGTCGACGGCAATGGCCAGCACCCCGTCGAGGCCGCGCGCCTGGGGCACCTTGAGCCCCGGGCGGGCCGCCTGCATGGTTTTTTGCGTGCGCCAGAACACCACCGGCCGGCCTCGGACCCGGGTCCACACAAAGATGGACCGGCGGCGCTGCCGGCGCCGCACCACCAGGTGCACAGCCTGGCCCGCTTGCCAGCACGCCTGCACCGGTACCCGCTGTACCTCCTCGGCCGTTTCGGGCCAGCCATCCAACTCAAGGCAAAACAGGTCCTTGGGCCCAGGCCAGGTCGCGCTGGTGGCCAGCACCACCGGGCCGCGCCCCGGCACCGGCAGGCAGACGATATACGGCAGCCTGCTGTCCGGTTTCGGGTTGCGGGCGATGATCAGTTCGTTGCCGCGGAACTGGTGGGTGCTCACGGGACAGCAATTTGGCTGCGGGGCGGCCACTTCCTGCCGCTGTGCTATCATGAAGGGTTGGGACGGGCGGGGCCGGGTACGCCCGCCCGCGCACTTGAGGAGGTTTCGTCGCGGCCGTGCAAGGTACGCCATCCCCCGCCATCGTCTACATCGTCCCCTACCTGGAGGCTGCGGGCACCGAGCGGCACCTATTGCATTTGGTGCAGGCGCTGCACCGGGATCACCGCATTGGGCTCTTGGCACCGCCGGGGCCGCTGCTGCCCGAGTTTGAGCGCCTCGGCGTCGAGCACCGTTCCTTCCCGCGCTTGGAAACCGGTTTCCGAGAAGGCATCGCCGCTTTTCGCCGCGGCCTGCAGGAGTTGCTTGCGCTCCTGCGACCGGGCCTCATCCACGTCCATGCCGGCGCGGAACTGGCTGTACTGGCTCGCACAGTTACCCGGTCGGTGCCGCTCGTCCTAACGATCCACGGGTTTCACGGTAAGCAGGCGGAGGCCAATTACCGGCTGGCCGCGTGGCTCGCCCGCTTGGCCCGCGCGCGCCGCGTGATCGCCGTCTCCCAAGCCGAGGCGCGCCTTTTGGAAACCGGAGGCTTGCGGCCGCCGCGCCTGGTGGTGATCCCCAACGGCATTCCCGACCCGGCGGAGCCACCCATCGACTGGCGCCGAGAGCTGGGCTGGCCCGCGGGCGCGCCGGTCATCGGCGCAGTGGGCGCCTGGAACCGCCAAAAGGTTTCGATGTGCTCATCGAAGCCCTTAGCCGGGTAGACTGCGCCCGGCTGCGCGGGCGCTGGCTCGAGCCGCCGCGGCTTGTGATCGTGGGTGACGGTTCGACGCGCGCCCAACTAGA
>DATCLD010000207.1:0-2924 GCA_036564115.1 Limnochordales bacterium | reverse complement strand
TTCCGGCCCGCTGGCGCCCACCGGCCAGGAGCTGCGCCGCGGCTACGAGCTGATGGTGGACATCGTCAACAACGTTTACCCGGAGCTCGCGGCCCTCGGCCTGGAGGTGGCCGGCTGGAACGGCATCCCCTCCTTGGGCGGAGCGAAAATTGAGCCTATCTTTGCCGACTCCCGCGGCGAGCCCGCCGTGGGTGCCGACATGGCCCGCCGACTTATTCTCGAGCAGGGCGTGGTCGGGCTTATGGGCGCCTACCAGAGCAGCGTCACCCAGACGGTCGCGACCGTCGCCGAACGCCAGGGAATCCCGCTGGTCAACTCCGACTCGTCCTCGCCGACGTTGACCACCCTGGGCTATGAGTGGTTCTGGCGGGTGACGCCCCACGACATGATCTTTGACGACGACCTGTTTAACCTGTTGGACGGCCTGGTGGAGGGCAAGGCGCCCGGCGTGCCGGCGGTGCCCAAGGACTCCATCCGCCGGCTGGCCGTCGTGGTCGAAAACACCGAGTTCGGCTCCGCGACCGGCAATGACATCGTCAACCGGCTCGCCCCCGAACGCGGCTATGAAGTTGTGGAGTACATGCGCTACCAGGCCAACTCGCCCGACTTGACCAGCGAAACCGCACGCCTGGTCAACTCCGGGGCGGACGTGTACCTCTTTGCCTCCTACGTCTCCGACGCGATCCTGTTCATGCGCACGCTGGCCCTACGGGGCGCGAAGCCCACGTTGATCTGGGGCCAGAATGCCGGCTTCACCAACCCCGACTTTGTGCAGGCCTTGGGTCCCGCCTTGCACGGGGTGCTGACCCGGTCGCTCTTCATCGCCAAGATCGGCGAAGTCCGGCCCATCGCGGGCGCCATCAACGAGCTGTACCGGCAGCGCTACGGGACCAACCTCTCCGAGGAGTCGGCCCGGGAGATGCTGGGGGTGCTGGCGTGGGCGCACGCGCTCAACAACGCCGGCAGCACCAACCCGCGGGCCTTGCAGCGGGCCTTGAACGAGCTCGAGATCCCCGGTGACCAGCTGATTACGCCCTGGCAAGGCATCAAGTTCGGTTCGGGCAGGCCCGGCGAGAGAAACCAGAACATTTATGCCACGGGCATGATCGGCCAGTACCAGTACAACCCCGAGACGGGCCAGGTCACGCTGGAGATCGTGTACCCGTTCGAAGCCGCCACGGCCGACATGGTCTTCCCGTTCCCGGGCTGGGACTAAGCCCCGCCGCCAGCCGCGGAGGGGGAGCGCACGCGCGCTCCCCCTCGCGCGGTACCCCGCAGCCGGGAGCGCCTTCGCGCGACAACGCAACGAGGGAGATAGCCAATGGACGTCGTCCTGGACATCGGGATCTCGGGGGTGCTGATGGGGCTGGTCTATGCCCTGCTCGCCCTGGGCCTGACCGTCATCTTTGGCATCATGGACACGGTGAATTTCGCCCACGGCGAGTTCCTGATGCTGGGCATGTACGCCGGGTACTTGACGTACGCCTACCTCTACCCGGAGCCGCTGGCCGGCGTGCCGGTCGCGGGGCTGGTGGGGATGCTGTTGGGTGTGCTGGCTTACACGCTGCTCGTAAAACGGCTGCTGACCGGCCCGCCCATCGCCCAGATCTTCGGCACTTTTGGCTTGATGTTGTTCTTGCGCTACGGCGCGCTGGCCGTCTTTGGACCCAATCTGCGCTCGGCGACCCAAGGTCTTGTGGTGGCCAAGCGCCTCGTGGTCGGCGGCCTCACCTTGGACGCCGCGAAGGTCGTTGCGGCCGCCGGTTCCGCGTTTCTATTCGGGCTTGTGTACCTCATGCTGCGGAGGACCAGGCTGGGCCTGGCTCTGCAGGCGACTGCCGCCAACCGTGAAGCCGCCCGCTACATGGGCATTGATACCGACCGCATGAACCTCATCGGCTGGGCCCTGGGCGGCGCCACGGCGGGAATGGCGGGGGCGCTCCTGGTCAACTTCTACTACGTTTCCCCGACGGTAGGCATGGTGTTCTCCATGATCACTTTTACGACGGTGGCGCTCGGCGGGTTTGGCAGCGTCCCAGGAGCGCTGATCGCCGGCCTCCTGGTAGGGCTGATCGAGGTGTTTACCGCCCAGGTCATCTCGCCCCAGCTCAAGCTGGCGGTCATCTACACGGTGTTCTTCCTCGTGGTCTTGTTCCGGCCCCGGGGGTTGCTGGGCGCCCGTTGACGGCGCCTGGGACCATGCCCGCCCATCGGTGGAGATTCAGGTGATGCGGCCTTGAGGAGCTGGAGAATCATCCGGGAAGCTTTCACGTTTTCGGACCTCTCCCGCGGCGAGCGGATCGGCCTGGCCCTGCTTCTGGGCGCGATCGCCGTCTTCCCGTGGGTTGTCAAGGACGGCTTCGCCCGCACCGTCGCGGTGCAGTTCCTGTACTACGCGATGCTTGGGTTGAGCTGGAACTTTATCGGCGGCTACGGCGGGCAGATCGACCTGGGCGGCGCCAAGAACGTGGGCTTTGGCGCCTACGGCGTCGCCTTGCCCATGGTGCTGTGGGACTGGCCGTTTTGGCTCGGCTTGCCCATCGGGGTGGCGTTTGCGGTGCTCGAGTCGCTGGTACTGGGCTTGGGGCTCTTGCGCCTGCGGGGTCACTACTTCGCTATCGGCACCCTGGCCGTCGCGTTGGTGTGGGAGGAGCTCTTTGTTTACTCCGAGTGGACCCGCGGCGCCCGCGGCCTGCTTTTGCCCTTCAAGCGGGCCCCGGACTACCTGTACATGCAGCTGACGCCCGTCGGGTTCCATTACTTTATCGCCGCCCTGTTCGTCTTCAGCCTTCTGTGGCTCAACTGGTTCCGCCGCTCAAAGCTGGGCTACCAGCTGCGGGCCATCCGGGAGGATGAAGACGCGGCGGCGAGCCTCGGCATCAACGTGTTAGCGGCCAAGGTCAAGGCTTACTGCATCAGCTCCG
>DATCLD010000206.1:0-1918 GCA_036564115.1 Limnochordales bacterium | reverse complement strand
TCCTACCGAACCACCTTCAGCCGCCCCGCGGCCACGAAGCGCTGACCCTGCACTTCTTCGTGAACGGGCCAGGGTTGGATCACAACCTTCTGCTGGCGCGACGAGGCATCGAGGAATTCCATCACCGTGTAGGGTTCAATCCACCGCACAAACATGGCACCATGGGTGACCTCGGCGGTGCCGTTGGTGATGTAGACGAGATCGCCCGGGACGAGCTCTTCAAGGGACAGGGGCTGGAAGTTCCAGCGGTAGATGTACCGGTGGGGCAAGTCGTTGACGACCTGGTTTTCATACCGCAACTGCAGAACGCCCAGAGCTTGCCGGTAGGACCAGGTGATGATGCCGGACGAATCGAAAGCGGGCGGCTCTCGCCCGCCCCACAAGTACGGGGCTCCCAGCTGTGTCATGGCCCAGGCCAGAGCCTTACCGGCTTCTTCCACGGTCACCGGCTCGTGCCGCCACGCTGGGCCGGCGCCTGTGCAACCAGCCAGCGCGCAGGCCAGGAGGGTGAGCCACGCAACTGCCAGCACAAGCGAATGGGCTGCTGGTGCGAGGCGCGTCACGAGAGAACTTTGTTTGGAACGCGCCCAGTCCGTACTTGGCACAGCCGATCGCCCGCTTCTCAATCCTTGACGGCAGGTTTCGTCAAAATCAAGTGAGGTTGCGCCATCGATGGCGGAACGCAGCCGGATCAGAGGCGTATTTCGCCGTGATAACCGAATTTCCTGGACTTCCACATGATTGCGGGCAGGAGACCCTGGACGGAAACCGAATAAACGTTCTCATCGTCGTGCCGCGCTGCGCGCTCCGGAGGGCCCAGCACAGCCGGGGCGGCCTTGGTTCCGCTGGGGGAACCGCATCGGCGCAGACGCAACCTGGCTGACAAGGACGGCAATGGGCATGGAAGGACGCGTTGAGTATCTCTATCCCGAGGGCCTGTTCAGGAGTCGCGCTTACACCCCGGTCGTCGCAGTGTCCGGCAACGTCAAAACCATCTATGTTGGCGGTACCAATGCCGTAGATGCCGCAGGGCAGATCATCGGCAAGGGTGACCTGGCGGCGCAGACGACCCAAGTGCTGAAGAACATCGAAACCGCTTTGGCGACCGCGGGCGCACGGTTGGAACATGTGGTGAAATGGACTGTGTACGTGGTACAAGGCCAGTCGTCGATGGCGGGCTTTGAGGCCTTCCTGCGCTACTGGGGCGACCGGCCCAATCCGCCGGCGCTCACGGTGGTCTTTGTCGCTGGATTGGCCGATCCCAACTTCCTGGTAGAGATCGAGGCCATCGCCGTCGTTCCAGAGCCCTAATGCTTGAGTGCGCCCAGGCGGGCTTCCCGCGCCGCCCGTCACAGGGAGTTCAACTTTCCCTACCCGGCGGGCGGTGCGCCGCCCTCCTGGGCGCCGCCTGCGCCGAGCGCTCAGGCTGCGGAAGGACCACAACGGGGGTGCCTTGGCTTGGCACGGCCTTTGTTGGAAGAACTGGAAACGCCAGCGCTGGTGGTCGACCTGGCGATTATGGAGCGGAATATCCGCCGGATGGCCGACTTGGCGCGCGAGGCGGGTGTGGCCCTGCGGCCCCACGCCAAGACGCACAAGTCGCCCTGGATCGCCCACCAGCAACTGCGAGCTGGCGCCATCGGCGTCACCGTCGCCAAGCTGGGCGAGGCCGAGGTGATGGTGGAGGCCGGCATCACCGACATCCTCTTGGCCTACCCGATTGTCGGGGAGCAGAAGCTGCGCCGCCTGGAGCGGCTGCTGAACGAAGCCGATGTCATCCTTTCTGTAGACTCGGTGGAGGCGGCGGAGGCGATGGCCCAGGCGGTGCGGCGCAGTGGGCGGCGCCGGGCGCGGGTGTTCATCGACGTGGACACAGGTCTCCGGCGCATGGGCCTGGCCCCTGGCATGCCGACGGTGG
>DATCLD010000205.1:0-32022 GCA_036564115.1 Limnochordales bacterium | reverse complement strand
TCGCACCCGCCCCTCCGCGCCACTGGTTGGACAACCGGGTCCAATCCTCCTTGGTCGGCTGCCGCGCATCCGCCACGCAGCCAGTACTTCCGAATCTTCTCCAACGAAAATCCGATCCGCCCAACCCGGCTCGGGACACGCGCGAGGGGGCCTACCGTTGGACGAGCGCCACCTGCTGCTGCTGGGACTCCCTGCTGGTTCTTTTCACGGGTATCTTCATGCTGATGCAACTGGGCCTCGTGGGACAGAGCAAGCCGTTTTGGCTCACGTTCATGGAGCAGTTCGGCGGAATGGTCGCGCTGATCTCCGCAGGGCTCTTGACATGGCAACTGCGCCGTTTCGACACGGCCGCCTCGGCTGAGGAGCGCTCCCGGCGCTGGCGCGCCCTGAACCGGACTATCGCCTGGATCGCAGCGGGCATCGCTGTCACCATCTTTGTCGTTGCGCTACGCCTGTAGAAATAGCCGGCGAGGTGGGCACTGTATGCTCATTTACCATATCACGACGCAAGATGCGTGGACCGCGGCGCAAGCGCGCGGCGAGTATCGCGCCCCGTCCCTGGCTGCCCAAGGGTTTATTCACTGCTCAACGGCGGACCAGGTCATCCGGGTGGCCGACAATCTGTTTGCCGGGCAGCGCGGTCTCGTGCTGCTCCACATCGCCCCCGACAAGCTGGCGGCCAAGGTGGTCTACGAAAACTTGGAGGGCGGCTCGGAGCTGTTTCCCCACGTGTATGGCCCGATCAACCTTGAAGCCGTCGAGCGCGTCACGCCGTTTGAACCGGGACCGGACGGGCGGTTTGGCCACCACCGTGTCGACTAGCTTTACGGGCGCATGGACCACGGCTCCACCGTACCGACGATGTGAAACGCTGCATCGTTTTGCACGGCCGTCAATACTCCGCCGCTGATTTCCTCGTGAGTCAACCAGCGGGATCCCCATGGCTCCACTACGAATCCCAGGATCACCTGGCGGTACCGGACGTGGGGGCAGTCTTCCAGCCAAGCAGGCAGCTGCTTCGCCTTTTCCGCGGGGTTAGCCGCTGCGCTCCCCCGCACGTGAAACAAGCGGCAAGGCACGCGGCTGCCCTCGATGACCCCGGCAATCTGCTCGAGGGCATGCGGCGCCGTCGAGTGAATCCAACAGACTGCCACGACGATCGGACCGTGCTGGGCGATGGCTTCCCGCAACGCCGCCTGTAGCCGGTCGCCTTCCCTATAATCTAAAGATAACGGGTTGACACCGCCCGGAAGGCCCGCGGCCGCATCGGCCAGCGCTCGCAGGCGTGTGGCGTCCCGGGCAATGACGGAAACTATGTACCCCTTGCCCGCCAGCGCCAGCGTCAGCCCCCGGAGCATGCCCGTGCCACCCACCACCAGCGCGTGGAGCCGCTTGCCTGCCCCCAAAAATTCGGCGGTGTTCGCGCGTTGTTTGGCCATCATCTCCATGCTTTTCACGTTTCCCACCTCCAACTCCCATTCCTCCACCGGAGCGTGACCGGTGCGGCAAAGGAGGAAATTGAGATCTCGTGTGGAATTTGGCGTATGCAACATGCGGCGCACAAGCCTAATGCCGCTCACATAGGTCAGACTGGCTGATCAGACGCAGACCGCCCGGTGCGGCGGTGGGCGTGGGATAGGCCACGAGCCGTTCACGTAGGCCTTTACCGGAGGCCTCGTGCACGTGTTCGTGGCTTCTTTGTTGTGGGCGGCCACGAGGGAGGGATGCCGTCAAGTCGAGGAAGATCCCTGGCATGTGTCGCTGGCGCGGAAAGATTGGACTTCGTTATGGCTCGTGAATCACCGCTCCGGAATCGAACCTAGGTTCTGAAGAAAGGGGTTCCACTATGAGAACGCGCAATCTGCTGGTGCTGGCCTTGGCTGCGGTCATGGCGCTGGCGGCTGTGGCTTCTGCCGTCGGGACCGCGGCGGCCCAGACGCTGACCGTCTACTCCAGCGTCGACGAAGAGAACGCCCGCAAGATCTTGAACGAGTTTACGAAGGCGACCGGCATCCAGGTGCGTTTCGTCTTCTTGTCCTCGGGCCCGGCGTTGGCCCGGCTCGAAGCGGAGCAGAACAATCCCCAGGCCGACGTCTGGATGGGCGCTCCCAGCGAAAACCACGTGCTGGCCAAGGAGCGGGGCCTGAGCCAGCCCTACTTCTCTCCCAACGCCGAAGTGCTCGCGCCCCAGTTCAAGGACCCCGATGGCTACTGGGTCAGCTTCTACATGAACCCGATGGCCGTCGGCGTCAACCTGGAGTGGCTGAAGCGCAGCGGTGCGAAGATGCCGGAGACCTGGGAGGACTTGCTGGACCCGGTGTTCCGCAACCAGATCCAGATGCCGACGCCCCAGTCCTCCGGCACGGCCTACAACCTCGTCGCTTCGCTGGTGCTCGCGTGGGGCGAGGACAAGGCCTTTGATTACCTGAAGAAGCTGAACCAGAACGTCCAGACCTACACGCAGAGCGGCACGGCGCCGTCCCGGGCCGTGGCCTTCGGCGAAGCCGGCATCGGCATCCAGTTCACGCCGGCCTTCCTGCAGCTGAAGGATGAGGGCTATCCCATCGCGGTCGTATTCCCCAAGGAGGGCGTCGGTTTTGAAGCGCCGGCCATCTCCATCGTCAAGGGCGCTCCGAACCTGGAAGCCGCCAAGAAGCTGGTGGACTGGCTCCTGACGCTGGAGGCCCAGAACAGCTTGGCCCGTCTGAAGACGTACTTCTTCCCTGTGCATCCGGACGCGGTGGCCGGGGAAGGGCTGCCGCCGGTGAGCGAGATCCCGCTCATCGAGTACGACGCGGTGTGGGCCGGCCAAGTCCGCAACCATCTGGTCAACCGCTGGGTTGACGAGGTGCTCCGGCGGTAACCGCTGGCTAGCGCATAGGGGGAAGGCCGGCCTGCCGTCCTTCCCCCTGCTCTCCCATTGAAACGCACACAACGTGGGCATTGACGCGCACGACAGTTCGTGCGCGGAATTCGCGGCACCCATTCGCCGAAACGCAACGAACGAAGTCGCCGCCCGGCTAAGGAGGTCCAGGCCCATGCTCGCCGCTTGGCGCCGGCTCGTGGCCGAACCGCCGCTGTTCATCGCGGTCCTGGCCGTATTCGCCCTGCTCGCTCTATTCGTCATTTATCCCATCTTCAAGGTCGTCGAGGTCAGCCTGGTGCAACCTGACGGCAGCTGGAGCCTGGCGACCTTCCGCAGCATCTTTTCCAGCTGGTACATGCGGGCCGCACTGACCAACACGCTGGTGACCGCGCTGATCGTCGCGGTGCTGGCGACAGCCATCGGTTTTGCCTTCGCCTTTGCGGTCACCCGGACGGACATCCCGTTCAAAGGGCTGCTCAACACCATCGCGATCTTGCCGGTGATCTCGCCGCCGTTCGTCTGGTCGGTGGCCATCATCATGCTGTTTGGCCGCAACGGCGTCATCACCTCTAGGCTGCTTGGCCTGCACGACTTCAACATCTACGGCATGCACGGCCTCGTCTTCGCCCAAGTGGTGACCTTTTTCCCCGTCGCCTACATGACCCTGAAAGGCGTGCTGGAGAGCCTGGACAACTCCCTGGAGGAAGCCGCCCTGGACCTGGGTGCCAGCCGCTGGCACGTGTTCCGCAAAGTGACGCTGCCCCTGGCCCGGCCGGGACTCGCCAGCGCAGCCCTGATCGTGTTCATCGAATCCATGGCCGACTTCGGCAACCCGCTCATCTTAAGCGGCAGCCACTTCCCGACGTTGGCCGTGCAGGCGTACCTGCAGGTGACGGGCATGTTTGACTTGCGGGGCGGGGCGGCGCTCGCGGTGGCGCTGCTCGTTCCCTCGCTCGTCGCCTTCGTGGTCCAGAAGTACTGGGTGAGCCGGCGCCGCTACGTCACGGTTACGGGGAAGCCGACGGGCCGCAGCTACATGGCGGTGAGCCGCGGCGCCAAAGCGTTTCTGATCGCCGTGACGGGCCTCATTTCGCTTTTGGTCATCAGCTTTTACGTGGTTATCGCCGTCGGGGCGTTTGCCCGCTTGTGGGGTTTCGATCACAGTTTCACGTGGCGCAACTTCGAATACGTCTTTGGCGTGGGCCGGGAGGCCATCTTGGATACGCTGGTCATCGCGGTCGCCTCGACGCCCGTGGCCGGCGTGTTGGGCATGATCATCGCCTTCCTCGTCGTGCGCCAGCGGTTTCCGGGCCGCTCGGCCATGGAGTTCGTCAGCCTGCTCGACTACGCGCTGCCCGGCACGCTCATCGGGATTGGGTACGTGCTCGCCTTCAACACGCCTCCCTTGGCGCTGACGGGCACTTTCGCCATCATCGCGCTGCACTTCATCTTCCGCTACATGCCCCTGGGAATCCAGGCCGGCGTCGCGTCGCTGCAACAGATTCACCCATCCATTGAGGAAGCCGCCATCAACCTAGGGGCCTCGACCGCGCAGACGTTCCGCAAGGTGACGCTGCCGCTGGTGGCGCCGGCCTTCTTCTCGGGGCTTGTTTTCTCCTTCGTGCGGGCCATGACGGCCGTCAGCGGCGCCATCTTCCTGGTTTCCGCGGACTGGCAGCTGATGACGGTGCAAATCTTGTCCCAGGTGGGCTCTGGGCGCCTGGGCGCCGCGGCCGCGTTCAGCATGGTGCTTTTGGCCATCATCCTGCTGGCCACCGGAACGATCCGTCTCCTTTTGGGGCGCGCCTTCGGCGCGGCCATCCAACAGCGCCTGTAGGGCGCATGTGTCAAGGGAGGTCTTGGCTGTTCTCGCGATGGATATCGTCATTGAAGGCCTGACGAAAGTGTTTGTCAACCGAGCGGATCCGAGCCGCTCGGTCACCGCGGTCAACAACGTCTCCTTGAGCATCGCGCCCGGCCAACTGGTGACGCTGCTCGGCCCGTCGGGCTGCGGCAAGACGACCATCCTGCGCATCATCGCGGGCTTTGAAACGCCGACGTCCGGGAGGGTGCTGTTGGGAGGGCGGGACATCACGCACACGCCGCCCAACAAGCGGGACACGGCGCTGGTGTTTCAAAACTACGCCTTGTTTCCCCACCTCACCGTCTGGGAAAACGTTACCTTCGGCCTCAAGCTGCGCAAGGACCTTTCCCCAGAAGAGCAGAAAGCCCGCGCCGAGCGGGTCCTGTCGCAGGTCGGGCTCTCGGACATGGCCCACCGCAGTCCCGACCAGCTTTCGGGCGGGCAGCAGCAGCGGGTGGCGCTGGCCCGGGCGATCGTCAACGAACCCCGGGTGTTGCTGTTTGACGAGCCCTTGTCCAACCTGGACGCGAAGCTGCGGGAGCAGATGCGCCTGGAGATCCGCGCGCTGCAGCAGCGGCACGGCATAACCAGCGTCTACGTGACGCACGATCAGTCGGAAGCCATGGCGATTTCCGACCGGATCGTGATTTTGAAAGACGGGCGCATCGAGCAGGTGGGGACGCCGGAGGAAGTCTACACCCGCCCGGCGACGCACTTCGTGGCGGACTTTATCGGCCGGGCCAACTTCGTCAGCGCGCGCGTCGTCGGGGTCGCCGCCGGCGGCTACGACCTGGAGGTCAACGGCCGCACCGTGTTCGTGCCCAGGTCCGGCCAGGGCTCCTTTGGCCCCGGCGATTTCGTGGACATACTGCTGCGGCCCGAGAACACGTATGTCTTGCCCCGCACCGATGTCGTGCCCCCCACCGAGGCGACGGTACGGCAGCCCATGCCGCAAGCAGGCTCGGGAGGCGAGTTGACGCCGGTGGTCGACGGCCGGGTGGTGCGCCGCAGTTTCCTGGGAGCGGTGGTCGAATACGAAATCGAGATGCCGGGTCACCCGCGCTTGCTGGCGGAGATGTCCAACCCCTTCGCTTGGGGCATGCTCGAGCCCGGTTCTGAGGTGACGGTCTACTTCTCGCCCCAGGTGGCGCATTTGCTGCGGCGCCCTTAAGGAGTTGATGGTGCATGGGATTCACCAATGTGGGGCACCGGCCAGCCTCGCCGGAGGCGGACCTGACGCGGGTGCTGGCTGACACCGTCGTGCGCTTTGAGCGGGAAAACTTCCATCGCACTGCCCGCCGGGTGCGGGTGCATCTCGTCGATGACCTCATCCTGCTCCGGCTGCAGGGTGTGCTCAGCCCCGCCGAGCGCAATCTGGCGGAGTCCCGCGAAGGGCAAATGCTCATGCGGCAGCTTTTGGTGCGGGAGTTTGAGGAAGTGCACGAGCTGCTCATCCTCCGCCTCAACGAAGTGCTGCCGGGCCGGCGGGTGCGGGGCGTCTCCGTCGACTTGGACCCGGCGGCGGACGAGCGACTGATCATTTGCCGGCTGGACGGGCCTGTGCATGCTCTGGCGGGTACCCAAGACGCGACGTGGGAACCAGGCACCGATGAGACGCTTTGACCGGATAGCCGTTTTTGCTGCAGTGGTCGGCCTTGGGGCGGCGGTGCTGGCGACGTGGCTGTCCCGCTGGACGACCGGGCTGATCGCGGGCGCAGCCGGTTTCGCCCTGGCGTACGGGGCTGGCCTGTGGCTGCTTGCGCCCATGGCCCAGTATGTGGCCTTTATCCAGCGGCTCGCGGCAGGCGAGTTCGACGAGGAAGCTCCCACCACCAGGGACAGCCGTTTCGCCCCCCTCGCGCAAGGGCTTGAGGCCATGCGCCTGCATTTGCGCGCCTGGATGGGCCAGGTCGCCCGCAGCGCCATCGAGTTTGAAGGCAGCCTGCAAGTGCTGGACCTGGTGCACGTCATGCACTTCCTGCGCTCGGGGAAACGCTCCGGCACGCTGGTGCTGCAGCGGGGCGGCGAGATGGCGCTGCAGTTTTGGAAAGGCGGCGAGGTTGTCGGGGCCCTCTGCGGGGCAGCCGAAGGGCTGGAAGCGTTTTGGGTGCCCTTTGGCTGGGAGCGGGGGTCGTTCAAGTTTAGCCCGCGCCTCGATCCAACGGTCAACTTGAGCGCCCGCTGGGAAATGCTGCTGCTCAGCGCCGTCCGCCGGGTGGACAACCCAAAGAAGTGGGGGCGGCTTGTGCCCAAGCCGTCCACAGTGGTGCGGCGCACCGCTTTGGCGGACCACATGCCCTTGCGGCAGTTGCTGACCGCCGGGGAATGGACCATCTGGTCTGCCCTCAACGGCGAGCTGTCGGCAGCGGACATCGCGACGCTTCTCGGCGAAACCGTCCACAAGGTGTGGCACGCGCTGTACTGCTTCAGCGCCTTGGGCTTGATCGAACCGGTGGACGAAAGCGCCCTGCGCGGGTTCGCGCCCGCGGCGGTTCCCGCCGGGCAGTCCGCCCCGGTGAGCCCCTTCGAAACCCTCTCGCGGCAGCTCGCGCCCGGCATCCCGCGGCTAGACTTGGGAGCTGGCCCGCGGCTCCCGGTGGACGAGGCGCGGGTGCCGGCCGCCGCCCCGGACGAGCGGCAGCCAACGGCGCCCCTCTGGCCCGATGCGGCGGGCCGGAACGTCATCTCGCTCGACCAGGCTCGGAGACGCAGGCGGTGACGGCAGACGTGTCCAAGTCGCTGGACCGGACAAAAGGGCAACTTGAGGACGCGCTGACTAAGAGCATCCTGCAGTTTGAGAAGGACTACATCGGGCGCGGCCCGCAGTCTATCCGCACCTATATCGTGGAAGACCTCATCGTCGTGCGGCTGCGGGACGCGCTGACGGTGGCCGAGCAGAAGTTGATCGAATCCCCCGACGGCGCGAACCTGGTGAAGCAAATGCGGGAGAAGCTGTTGGAGGAATCCCGGCTACTGTTAAACCAGATCGTCTACCAGATCACGGGCGCGAAAGTCGTGTCGATGGTGAGCAGCGTCGACATCGAACGAGCAGAAAGGATTCTGCTCTTCACCCTGGACACCAACTTGTCCCGCAAGCTGGGAGGCAACCGCTGATGCCGGCGTTACCTGCAGGCAACGAGCCCGACACCGCCCACACTCCACCCCTCCACGGCGACCCATGGGCCGCCCAGATAGACGCCATGGAGACGGTGGTACACTGGCTGCGTGCGAGTGCCCCGTACCTTGAGGCCTTGGCTCGTGCGCTGATCGACGCATTGCGGGCCGGTGGCCGCCTCTATATCTTCGGCAATGGCGGCAGCGCGTCGCAAGCCTCCCACTTCGCCGCCGAACTGGTGGGGCGGTTCCGCCGCAACCGGCGCCCATTGCCCGCCCAGGCGCTGCCGGCCGATGGGAGCCTATTGACGTGCATCGCCAACGACTTCGCCTTCACCGACCTGTTTGCCAGGCAGCTTGTGGCCTTTGGCCGGCCCGGAGACGTGGCCATCGGCCTCACCACCAGCGGTCGCTCGGCCAATGTGCTCTTGGGCTTGGACGCGGCCCGCGCGCGTGGGCTTGTCACTGTCGGTTTCTGCGGCCAGGACGACACCGCCCTGCGCCCCCTTTGCGACTGGGTGGTAACGGTGCCGTCCCGTGAGACAGCCAGGGTGCAGGAAGGACACCTGGCGGTCATTCATCTGCTGTGCCACAGTATCGACGCGGCCTTCGCCTGAGCGGCCATCGCCTGAGCGGCCGCGCGGCCGCCGCGTACCACGCTGACGTATAACACTTACCCTTCCGTACCTGCCGGCGACGACTCGCGATCGGCGAGGCGGAACCGTTCCACCAGCCGGCCCAAGTCCATAGCGACGGTCATGAGCCGCTGCATGGAGTGCTTCAGCTCCTCGGCCGCCGCGTTGATTTCTTCCGCGGAGGCGCTTACTTCTTCCGCGCCGGCGGCGCTCTCCTCGGAAATGCTGGCCACCTCCTCCATGGCCCGGCGCACCTGCTCGCTGGACGCGGTCATGTCCTCGGTGGCCGCTTTGTTTTCCTGGATCACCGCGACCATCTCGGCCACGTCCGACAGCATCTTGGGACTGGCGGCGGCCATCCGGGCAGCCGCCTCAGAGATGGTGCGGGCCAAATTGTCCGTGGTGCGGATCGCTGCGATGATCTCGTCGAGCGCGGTGCGGGCGCGGGTCGCCAGTTCCATACCCGTTTCCACGTGCTTGGTGCTGGTTTCCATATCGCTGTTGGCAGCTTCGATGGAAACCTGGATCGTGTCGATCAGATGGCTGATATCCCGGGTCGACTGGGCCGCCCGCTCGGCCAGTTGCCGCACTTCGTCCGCCACGACGCCGAAACCGCGGCCGTGCTCGCCCGCGCGCGCCGCTTCGATAGCCGCGTTGAGGGCCAGCAGGTTGGTCTGGTCCGCGATGTCGCTGATCAGGCCGACGATCTGCCCGATCTGACGGCTCGAGTCCCGCAGCTCGTCCATGCGCTGCGCGACCCGCTCCACGGCCGAGCGGATTTGGGCCATGCCGTCCACCACGCGACGCACTGCGTCGTCGCCGGCCTGGGCTCGCTCGGTCCCACGGCCCGAGGCCTCGGCAACCTCTCGGGCCGAGGCGGCCACCTGCTCCACGTACTGGGCCATCTGCTCCAGCGACCGGCTGGTTTGCTCAGCGCGCCGCGCTTGACCCTGAGCGTTCGCGGCGATCCGCTGGATAGCCGCCCGCAGCTGCTCCATAGCCTCCCGGGTTTCCTGCACCTGCCGTACCTGGACCGCGGCCCCCTGCGCCACCTCATTGACGGCGGAGGCAATTTGCGACGTAGCGTCTGACGACTCCCTTGCGACTTCCAGGAGCCGTTCCCCGTCGCCCAGCAAGCGGCGGCTCGTCTCACGGATCTGGTGGAGGATCTCACGCCAGCTGTCCACCATGCGATTGAAGGCGGCAGCCATGTCGCCAAACTCGTCCCGGGACGATACTTCCAGGCGCTCGACGGTCAAGTCGCCGTCAGCGAGCCGCGCCGCCAGGGCGACCACCCGGCGCAGCGGGCCGGTGATCTGCCGCGTCATCCAAAAGGCGGCCGCAAGGGCGACGAGGACCGTCATGCCGTAGGCGAGGCTGGCCAGATTGCGGGCCAATGACGCGGACGCTTGCGCCTGCGCCTGCGTTTGCGAGACCAGCTGCATGCCGGACCGCACGAGGCTCCCGGTGAGCTCCAGGAGGTCGGTCCGTATCTCCGTCAGCGCTAGGATGCCGGATTCGATTTGGGACAGCGTAGCTAATTCCGCGATATCTATCAGGGACATCGCGTAAGCCACGTACTCGGCCTGGATCGCCTCGATTTCCCGCAGCAGGGCCTGGTCTTCCGCCGGGCGGATGAGCTCCTTCAGCGTAGCCAGCGTCTCTTCTACGTCCCGCCGGGCATTTTCGAACCCTGTCCGAAAGGCGGGATCTTTGGTCAGCAAGTAATTGGACACGTTTAGGGCCTGCGTGACGATGTGTCTCTCTAGAAGCTCGATGTTGCGCAGGGCTTCGCTGATGCGGAGCACGTCATCGCGGTAGGCGCTCTCTATGGTGCGCATTCCCTTGAACGTCGAGACGGCCGGGACCACCATCAGCAAGAGCACAAGTGCGAAGGCCAGCGTCAGTTTTGCGCCGATTGGAACCCGCAACGTAAGCCCCTCCCTGGCGACGCCGAGTTCCGTGAGAGCTTGAAGCGGAGGAGTACCTATCTTGCTTCACTAGCATGGATCGGTGGCGATAAGCAGGTGCTAAAGCGAGAAGTCGGCAGGGCGCTCGAGGTTCGTATATGATGGAATTAAAAGGTGATGTTGGTATTTTCCGTTCCCATCCGGGAGGCAGGCATCATGAGGCTAGCGCTCACGCTGACTGGGGATGCGCAGCTCCTTGCGTACCACGGCACGCCGCGATCCGCGTGGGAGTACCTGCTCACCACGACGCCGCTGGAAGAGCTTTGCGCAGAGGACGGTTTCCTGGATGTGAGCCCGCGCCGCGTCAAGTAGCCCGCGGTGCGGGACCCGCGTGACGCTCTCTTAGGCAAACACGATCGTCTTGTTACCAAACACGATGACGCGATCTTCCGCGTGCAGCTTTACCGCCCGGGCCAGCACCAACCGCTCGATGTCCCGCCCCTTGCGGCGCAAGCTCTCAGGATCGTCCCGGTGGTCGACCCGGATGACGTCCTGCTCGATGATGGGCCCCTGATCCAGCTCCTCGGTAGCGTAGTGGGCCGTCGCGCCGATGAGCTTGACCCCCCGCGCGTACGCCTGGTGGTATGGGCGCGCCCCGACAAACGCCGGCAAAAAGGAATGATGGATATTGATGACCCGGTGAGGGTACTCAGCAAGGAATGCCGGGGTAAGAATCTGCATGTAGCGGGCCAACACAACAAAATCGACCCGGCCCCGGAGCAGCTCGAGCATCTGCTGTTCCTGTTGTTCCTTCCCTCCGGTCTCGATGGGGAGGTGGTAAAAGGGGACGCCGAACGGCTCCACGCGGTGCGCCAAGTGAGGGTGGTTGCTGATGACGAGCGGAATCTCTACCCCCAGCTCCCCGGCCTGCCAGCGCCAGAGCAAGTCCAGCAGGCAGTGGTCCTCCCGGGAAACCAGGATAGCCATCCGCTTGGGCGGCGAGACCCGCTTCAGTTCCCATTCCATCTGGAATGCCCGGGCCAACTCTGCAAACAGCCGCCTGAGCTGCTCATACCGCTCGGCCAAACCCGGCAGTTCAAACTCCACCCGCATAAAGAAGCGGCCGCCCCACGGGTCGGTCGAATACTGATCCGACTGGACGATGTTGGCACCCACGCCGAACAGAAACCCGGACAGTGCGGCGACGATGCCCGGCCGGTCCGGGCACGAAACGATTAATCTGCCTCGATCCTGCAACGTTGGAGCCCATCCTTTGGTGAAGAGTGGACGCGCTTTTTGCGTACGACGCCGGCGTTTTCCCGTGCGCCGCGCCTCGCACGTGGGCGATATGGAATTGTGCAATACCCTGCTGACGTGCGATCTCCTGCACGTCGCAGGCGATAAGGTTCGTGCAGGCAAGTGAGAACGTTTATTTGCCAATCTGGGAACGATTAAATTAGTCCTCGAGTGCTCGGATGCCCAGCGCTTCGTCGTACGGTATTAACTCACCGTCTGCGCGCTCCTTCCACGCGTCTTCCCGGTGGGACAGGCTCGTCAGCATGCTCGCGGAATAGTGTCCGAATCTCTTGAGCACAAAGGTGAGCGTCTCGATTTCGTCGGATCCGAACCGGCTGGCATCGATACCCTCGACCGCCCTTACGACCTCTCCAGGGTACTCTCCAAAGAGCTCTTCCTCAAGCCGAATCGCGCCAGCTTCCACAGCCAGGCCAAGCAGCAGTTGAAACCGGTGCGGCACAGGCCCGAAGGGCAGCCGAGCGTACATGGCTCCCGTAAGGGAAACCCCATGTTTCCGGAAGTGCTTGAAATCGGCGAGCCAAAGCAACTTGGCCAGCTTTGTCTTGGACAGCCGTTCGATGTGCGAAGCGAACCAAGTGACGACGTCGATGAAACGCATTAGGTCGAACTCACGTGAGCCCGTGTAACGATCCGAGCGAGGAACGTGAAGCAGGCGCTGCATATCCTCCAACAGCCAGGTCGACTGCTCGCTCTCAAGTACCTTGTGTGCCGCTGCGCGAAACCGCCTGCGCTCCGCGTCCGTCAGGTCCCGGTCAGGCTGGCCCAACAGCTCGAGGACATTGCGCGGGTCCTGTAACGACCGCAAGATGGCATCGTGAGCCCGGTTCTGGATTACGCCCTTCTCATAGCGCTGGATCGTGATCTCGCCCCACCCTAGCAGCCGCGCCAGAGCGCGTTGGGAAAAACCGTACCGTTCCCGCAGGCGGACAATCTCGGCAGAGGTCAAGAGTCCATGCCGCTCTCGATACAGGTCGTGGGCGCGGCGCAAAACCTCGCTATCGTACTCTGCGTCAAACACGATTTCACCGCACTGCTCGCAAACCAGCACGGGTGCCTCGAACTCCACTTCTTCGCCCTTGACTTTAAGCGACTGACGGCGACGCTCTTCCCGAACCGCCCGTTCAGCGTCGCAGTTGAAGCAGTACCGTCTCACGGTTGTGTCGCCTCCTTGTATGGATAGGGCAGCGGAAATTGGCTGCGGTGAAACGACATACAAAGGAGCCGACCTTGATGGATGGCTACCTTCACGTACAGTGTGTTCCGGCCAACTTGGGGGCCGAATACCCACCACTGCATAGATCGCCCGCGATCATCGTCCAATGGACCGTAGGTATAGTCCTCCACTGACAGCTTGCGAAGAACCCCCGGGATGTCGGAAAGGAGCATGTTGAGGTCGGAGATGGACTCGAGGTTCTTCTCCCTGTCGATAAGTGACCATCGGTCCTCCGCAAGGCGGAGACGCAACATGAGGAGAAACTCCTCCACCTCTTCACGGGACGCGATGGGATAGCGCTTGCTCATCCGCAGGCTCCATCCACGGTGTGTAGCGCGGACGACGACGGTCTGCTATCAAATGATAGCACACCAACCGTCGATCGGCAACGGTCTCATTCGGAGTAGATGACACCGAAACAGTACAAGGAGCTCCAAAAAGCGGTGGCCCAGCGGCTTGGGCTAAGTTAAGCCGCTGGGCCACGCGTCCGGGACCCCGCCCGGGTTTCTCGTCAAGGCTGAAACTGCGGCATGTTGTTAGTTGTTGTTAAGGACCAACTCGCCGCTCCCGCTGCTCCACTTGCCGATAACCACCGGCGCGTAGGTGTCGCCCACCTGGCGGGCCTGCATGATCTCGTAGTCGCCGATGGCGGCGTCGTCATTGGCGTCCAGGAGCTTGTGGCCGCTCGCGCCGATGTAGTGGGCGGCGATAACCCGGGCCACGTCGCGGAGGACCTCACCGTTGTACTCGCCCGCCACCAGTACGGACAAGGCCGCGATCCAAGCCGCGTCGTACATGTACAAAGCCCACGGGCTCGGATCATGCCCAAAACGCTCGCGGTACTTGGCCTCAAACATGGCCCGCATCGGACCCATCGGCGGCGCCGGGAAGGCACCCGACATCTTGACCGAGGCCATAAACGCGCTGATTTCCGCCGGTGCGTGCGGCGGGTACATGACCGGCGAGAAGGCGTCCTTGCTGCCGTACCACTTCACTCGGGTCAGCGTCGGGTCAAGCCGCGCATGGCCCAAGATGTTCAGGCCGTCGGGCTGGAATGCCACCAGCAGCACCGCGGTGTTGTTGACGCCCAGCCGCCGCACGGTCTGCGCCAGGTTCTGCACTTCCGCGGCGAAGTCCGGCAGATCCGGGTCGTAGGGCAAGAGGTGCGCCGTGCCGCCGTACTTGGACTCAAACACCGACTTGAACGCGTTGGCCATGCCCGCACCGTAGGAGTCGCCGCGGTGGAACACGACGACCTGGTTGTACCCGTCATGGTTGATGAGCGCCGAAACCGCAGACCCCTGCAGCGTGTCGGACACGATCAAACGGAACAAATAGTCGTCCGGAATGGCCAGCGCCGGGCTTGTGGACGACGCGCTGATCACCAGGATCTTGTTGGCGTCAGCGAAACCGCGCACACCCGACGACGCGGCCGACGAGTACGGGCCGATGACGATCTGCACGCCCGCTGCGGCCAGCGACTCGATGGCAGCCAGGGCCCCTTCCGGCGTCGTCCTGGTGTCCTCGACCACGAGCTGGAAGCGGATGTCCGAGCGGGCCGCGGCCAGCATTGCATGGATTTCCTCAAACGCCAGCTCCGCGGCGTTGCGCATAAAAGGCCCTTCCGCCGCGCCGGCGCCGGTGAAGGGCAACAGCACCCCGATGGGGATGCGGGTCTGCGCCGAGGCGGCCAGTGATGCCACCAGCACCATTACGACCACAAGGCTCCACAAAGACATACGAGCACGCATGCGCACAAGCGGCAACCCCCTTCGCTCCCAGGTTTTTCAACTCTTGAAACCTTCGCCCCAGGCTCCGCCAGCAGGCGGCCGTCCTTGCCGGCGTTTCCCCCACGCCAATGGCGCTTCGCACTGCCGGGCCCCGTCGCCGGGCTCGGCGGGCCTCCCTCAGGTGGCCTTGCGCGGTTCAGTGGGCTTCCCCGAGAACCTGCCGCACCACCTCCTTGTTGCCTTCGATGTCGCTGCCCTTGCCCTCAAAGGCCACCTGGCCGTTGATGAGGACGTAGGCCCAATCGCAGATTTGCAGGGCCTGGCGGGCGTTTTGCTCCACCAGCACCACCGCGACGCCCGAATCGGCGATGGAACGGACAATCTCGAACAGGTGCGCCGTAACCTTGCTGGCCAGGGCTGCCGTCGGCTCGTCCAAGAGCAGCACCGACGGCTGCGGCAAGATGGCCCGCGCTATGGCCAGCATCTGCCGCTCCCCGCCCGAGAGCGTCCCCGCCGGCTGCTTTCGCCGCTCGTAAAGCAGCGGAAACAACTCGAAGACCCACTCAAGGCGCTCGCGCCTTGCGGCCCGGCGCACCTGCGCAAGCCCCACGTCCAGGTTCTCTTGAACCGTCAGCGTCACGAACACGTTGTCCCGCTGGGGCACGTAGCCGATCCCTCGCCGGGCAAGCACCTCGGGCGAGGTGCGGGAGATTTCCTGGCCAAAATGCTGCACGGAACCCTCAAACTGGTCGGCCAGGCCGTACACGGCCTTCACAAACGTGCTCTTGCCGCTGCCGTTGGGCCCGAGCACGACGACGACCTGTCCCCGCTCGGCGGTCAGAGAAACGCCGTGGACGATCTGCACCTTCCCATAGCCCGCGTGCAAGCCCTCGACCAACAGGGCCGGCGCACCGGCCGTCGTGCCGGTTCCCTGGCTCGCCGCCGCTTTCAACGCCGTTGCCGCCATCTTCCTATCCCTCACCCGGCTTCACCCACGCCGGTCCCGCCGAAATACGCCTCGATAACGCGCGGGTCCCTGGCTATCTCCGCCGGTTTCCCGCGGGCGATGATGCGCCCCCGGTCCATGACAATCACGTAGTCCACGTACTCAAACAGCACGTCCAACCGGTGCTCGATGACCAACAGCGTCATCCCGGTTTCCTGCTGCATGCGGCGGAGATGGTCAAAAACCCGCCGGGCTAATGCCGGCGCCACGCCCGCGGCCGGTTCGTCAAACAAGAGCAGCTTCGCCTTGCCCATCAGCGCCCGGGCCGCTTCCAAGAGCTTCATCTGGCCGCCGGACAGCTCCGTCGTCGCTTGCAGCGCCGCATGGTCCAGCTTGAACGTCTCCAGCACCGCACGGGCTTTCTCCGCCAGCTGCACCTCCTGCGCCCGCCACCGCTTGGGCCACAGCGCGTGCCACGGGCTTTCACCCAACTGCCCCTCCGGCGGCAGCAGGGCGTTTTCCAGCGTCGTCATGTTGCGGAATAGCCGCGGCACCTGGAACGTGCGGACAAGGCCCGCGTGAAAGATGCGGTCCGGCGGCCAGCCGTCGATGCGCCGGCCGTCGAAGCGAATCTCCCCCTTGGTGGGTTTCAGCACGCCGGAGAGCAGGTTGAAAAGGGTCGTCTTGCCGCTGCCGTTGGGGCCGATGAGGCCCACAAACTCGCCCGCCTCCAGCGCAAAGTCAACCCCGGCCACGGCCGTCGCGCCGCCGAAGTCCTTTTGCAGCCCTCTCACTTCAAGTAGAGCCACGGCGGGCAAACACCTCCACGGCCGGGGTCTGCACAGGCCGCTCGGGCACCAGCCCCTGAGGCCTAAACATAATGAGCGCCACCAGCAGCGCCCCGATGATGACGTAGCGCAGGTAGTTGACGTCAAAGGCCGGCTGGATGCCAAACAGGGCCAGGAACGATGTGCGGCTCATGCGGTCGACGGCCGTCAGGATCAAGGCACCCAGGGCCACGCCCTTGTTGTTGGCCGCGCCGCCCAGGATCACCATCGCCAGGGCGTGGAAGGTGATGACGGGGATGAAGTCCTCCGCGCCCACAAACTGAACATGAAATGCGTACAGGACCCCAGCCACCGCCGCCATGGCGGACCCGATGGCCATCACCTGGCCTTTGACCTGGGCCACCCGCTTGCCGAGCACCTGCGCTGCCAGCTCATCGTCGCGCAGGGCCTTGAGCACCCGGCCAAAGGGCGAGTTGGCCAGCCGCTCGGCGACGACGTACATCAATCCGGCAATGGCCAGCACCACCGCCGCATAGAGGTAGCCCCGGAGCCCGGGGTCACCCACCCACAAGAGCGGGTTGGGAATCCCCACCAGCCCATGCGCCCCGCAGGCGATGGCGCTGTTGGCCCGCACATAGCTGCGGCTGATCTCGGCCACGATGAGCAGCACCATGGCCAGGTACACTTCCCGCACCCGCAGCGCCGGGTAGGACAGCAGGTACCCGGCCGCCGCACCGATGACGGCCGCCAGCAGCAGCGAGCCGATAAAGATCGCCGCCATGAGGCCCGGATGCTCGGCTGCCAGGCGCTCCCGGACCACAGCGGCCGCCGCGGAGCAGATATCCATGACCGGCTGCAGCCCAAGCGCCTCTCCCATAGGCCCAAAGGAAACCCAGCGCAGCACATGGGCGCTCACGGCCCCGGCGGTGTAGGCGCCGACCGAATAGAAGAAGACCTTGCCGAAGTTGGGCTGCCCGGCATAGCCGTATTCGAGGTTGAGGCTGAGGGACAGGATGAAGTACAGCCCGTAGAAGACCAGGAACGAGACGATAAGCGGCGTCAAGTTCACGGACGCACTGCCCCCCGATTGGCCAACAGGCCCGCAGGCCGCCACAAGAGCATGACTACCACGATCATGAACGTGATGATGCCCCGGTAGTCCAGCGGCGTGCCGAAGAAGTAGTTGGCGAGGAAGATGCCAAGGTTCTCAGCAAACCCCACTATATAGGCGCCGAGGAAGGTGCCGGAGAAGTTCACAAGCCCGCCGATGATGGAGGACGCGAACATGCGGGGCAAAAGGCCCCAGCCCACCGTCGGCGTCACCGGCGAGTAGACGGCCCACACGGCCCCCGCTAACCCTGCCATGGCCCCCGCCGCCGCCCACGCCAGCCGGCGGATCCGCATCACCGGGGCGGCCGACGCCTGCGCGAGCATCATGTTGTCCGCCACGGCCCGCATCAGCTTGCCCGTAAGCGTGCGCGTCAGGAAGAAGTGCAGCCCAAGGGCAATCAGCAACGCCCCAGGCACGGCGTACAGGTGCACGTTGGTGACCGTTCCGTACCCGATGAACATGACCGGCTGGGTCAATACCCGTGCCTTTACATTTAGCAACCCGTTGATGTCGGCAAAGATGTAGATCAAGTGGCGCAGCACCATGCTGACGCCGATGGAGGCCACCATCAGGTACAGCGCGGGTGCCCGCCTGGCGTTGAGGGGTTTGTAGATGGCTTCGTCAACGACGACCGCAACGATGAGACTCAGCAGGACGGAAACCAGGATCGACGGCCAGATGCCCCAGCCGTACATGTTGACGGCGACAACCGTCGCGTAGGCTCCCAGCGTGACCAGCTCCGCATGGGCGAAGTTGATCATACGGGTGACCGCAAACGTCATCGTCAAGCCGATTCCCATGAGGGTGAACAAGCTGCCGTGAAGGAAGCCCGTCAGGAATGGTGCGGCGAGTTCTGCGATGAATTCCATGGATCAATCACTCATTTGGGCGTTTGCGTAGAGAGTGCTTATGCAGCGATCATTCTGTCAGCATAAGAGTTTTCCTTTCTGCAGTTAAACCAAAGATGGTGCCTCTTAGCTCAGCGCTGCCACGGCCGCTTTTTCGACCGCTCTGTTGACGTCGCCGCGTCTCGACCCTATTGTAGTCTCAGAGACCACACGCGTATTGTGTCACTGCATCCATTCGTAGGCCAAGGAGGCACAACGCCATGGCACACAAGATCGGCGTCCGAGAAGCCAAGGCCCGATTCAGCCGTCTACTGGCTGAGGTGAAGAGCGGAGCGGAATGGATCATCACGGAAAGAGGGGTGCCGGTGGCCAAGCTGGGGCCGATCCCCGCCGAGGAGCGCCCGCTGGAAGCACGCCTGGCATACCTCGAACAGCAGGGCCTGCTGGAGAAGCCAAGGCCCGACGCCCGCAATCTGCCGCCGCCGCTACCCCTGCCCGGAGGCCTCGCTCAACAGTGGCTCGAGGAGGATCGTAGGCGATGAGCCTGGTCCTTTACTGGGACGCTTCCGCCGTGCTCTCGGCATTGTTCAAGGACCAACACAGCGAAACCGCATGGAACCTGGCCCGGACGGAGGGCATACACCTTCTTTCAAGCCTGGCAGCGGCCGAAGTCCACGCTGTCATTGCCCGGATCGAGCGGGAAGGCGTGCTAGCCCCGGTGTTGGTTGCCGCCGCGCGGGAGGCCTTTGCGCTCGGCCCGTGGCGGCGTGTCTACATGCACCCGGACTGGCAGTTCCTCGAGCAGCTTGCGAGCCGTTGGCCCTTGCGCGGCGCCGACCTGTGGCATCTCGCCCTCGCCAAGACGATCCAACAGGAGCTGCACGAAGTACGCCTGTTGACCTTCGATCAGCGCCTGGCTGCAGCCGCAGCTGGGGAGCAGTTGGCGGTTTGAAGAGGTGTGCAGCCGGCCGGAGTTGTGCGCTCGGTGTGTGGCTATACGCGTCTCTGCGCCGCCTTACTAGTCGCGAGGAGTATCCGAGGTTGGGATTGCCGTGATCTTTAGGCTAAAACAAGACGCCTGCGACGAGGATTATGTTGCTGTACGGCGTGAACTCACCCGTGCGCACCACGGCCTTTGCCTGCTTGGTAATATTCTTGAATTGAACATGGGGCACGGCCCGCACCGGCACATCCTTGGGCCACATGGCCGTGAACCGCTCATACATCCCAGGCGACACCTGCGCCATCTCCTGGCCGATAATCGCCTCCTGCACCTTCAGCTCCCGCAGGACGGCCTCGAGGGTTTCCAGAAACCCCGGAACGCCCTCGACCAGCGCCAGATCGACGGTCTCGACGCCGGGCGGCACGGGCAGCCCCGCGTCGCCGATGACGAGCATGTCCCCATGGCCCATGGACGCGATGATGCGTGAGAGCTGCGCGTGCAAGATCCCGATCTTCTTCATGGCGAGACTCCCTCCTCACGGGGCTGTGCCGGTCCGGCGGGCCGGCGCCCCGCTACGGAGCACCGGCCCACCGCCGTACGTTTTTTCGGTTGGCGAAGCCGACGGGTTGGCAGCTGCCGACGCGGCCGACCGGCTCCCAACTGCGATCCACCAACCGGCTCGCCAGCCGTCGGGTTCCTCAGTCGTTGGTCACCAGCGACAGCGGCACCGGGATGAAGGCGTCCACCGTTTCGCCGCGCAGCACCTTGACCGCGGTCTCGACACCCAGGGCGCCCATCAGGCGCGGCTGCTGGGCGACGGTGGCCAGCATGCGGCCCTCGCGTACGGCCCGCACCGCGTCATCGGTGGCGTCGAAGCCGATGACCTTGATCTGGTTGGCCCGGCCGGCCGCCTCGATGGCCACCAGGGCACCGAGCGCCATCTCGTCGTTGTGGGCAAACACGAAGTCGATCTCCGGCTGGGCCTGGAGGATGTTCTCCATGACCGTCAGGCCACGGGCCCGGTCAAAGCCGGCTTCCTGCCGGGCGACGACGACGATGCCCGGGTACTGGCTGATGACCTCGTTGAAGCCCTGGCCGCGCTCACGGGCCGCCGTGGTGCCCGGGATTCCCTCCAGCTCGACCACCTTGGCCTTGCCGCCCGAAGCCTTCACGATGAGCTCCGCCGCCATGCGCCCACCGAGCACGTTGTCGGAAGCGATGTGCGACACAACCACGCCGCCGTCCGCCGCGCGGTCAACGGTGATCACCGGGATGCCGGCGCGGTTCGCGGCCAGCACGCCCGGGATGACCGCCGCGGAGTCCGTCGGGTTGATCAGGAGCACGTCGACGCCGGCGGCAATCAGGTCCTCGATGCCCGCGAGCATCCGGGCGGAGTCATCCTGGGCGTCCACGACGCGCAGCTGCACGCCGAGCTCCGCCGCCTTCTCTTCAGCACCTTCCCGCAGGTCCACGAAGAACGGGTTCGACTGCGTCGAGATCGCCAAGCCGATGGTCTGCGCAGAAACCGGGACCGCCGCGGCAAAAGCCAGCAGCAGCGCACTGAGAACCAGCAAAATACGGGTACGAGTCATTTGGCTTGCCTCCTTACGGCAGGTTTCGCTTAACCTCTTATCCCAACACGCCACTTTAACCGGTGCGGCAGCGCAACGCCCCCTTTGCCCACCTTTGCCGCTACGCCTGCTGTGCGCGAGGCGCCACCCCCTTTCGCAGCGAACCCTTGCCGCCTGCGTGGATGAGACGGTCAAGGAGCACCGCCACTAGGATGACGACACCTTTGGCCACGTCCTGGTAGAACGAAGACACGTTGAGCAAGTTGAGCACGTTGCCCAAGATGCCGATGATGAATGCGCCGATGATGGTGCCGGTAACCGAACCGCGCCCGCCCGACAGGCTCGTGCCGCCAAGAATGACGGCAGCGATGGCGTCCAGCTCATACGACGTCCCGGCCGTGGGCTGCGCGGAAAAGAGCCTCGACGTCAGCACGATCCCAGCGAAGCCGGCTGTGAAACCACTCATGGCGTACACGAGCACCTTGATGAAGTTGACGCGCACGCCCGACATGCGCGCCGCCCGCTCGTTGCCGCCCACGGCGTAGATGAGCCGCCCCAGCGTGGTGCGGTTCAGGAAGATGTAAAACGCGAGGTACAAGATTATCATGATGGCCACCGGCGCCGGCACCGGGCCGACGCTGCCGTGGCCAAACCATTGAAACGCGTTGTTGAGCACCGTGATGGGCCGCCCGTTAGTGTAGACCAGCGTCGCCCCCCGGGCGAACGCCATCATCGCCAAGGTGACGATGAAGGGCGGCAACTGCCCGTACGCGACAAAGAACCCGTTGACGGCCCCAAGCAGCGTCCCCAGGCCCAACATCGCCAGGACCGCCACCAGCCAGTTGCCGCCAGCCGCAATCATTCCTGCTCCGACGGCACCCGTCAGCGCCAGCACCGACCCGACGGACAGGTCGATCCCGCCGGACAAGATGACGACGGTCATGCCCGCCGCCAGGATGGCGTTGATGGCCACCTGCCGGGTCACGTTCATCAGGTTGTTGGACGTCAGAAATCGATCGCTCAAGAGAGACGCCAAGAGCATCATGGCCAAGAGCACCAGGAGCATGCCGTAGCGGCGGATCCACTGCCGGGGTGCGCTGACGGCTTGCGGCTTAAGCAGACTCATGGCGAGTTCCCCCCGTGGCGTAATGCCCAATCTCCTCCTGGCTGGTGTTGGCGGCGTCCAGCTCGGCCACGATGCGCCCCTCGTGCATGACGTAGATGCGGTCGCTCAAGTTGATGACCTCAGGCAGCTCCGACGAAACCAAGAGGATCGTCTTGCCCTGGCCCGCCAGCTCGTCGATGAGCGCATACACCTCAGCCTTCGCGCCGACATCGATGCCCCGGGTCGGCTCTGCCATGATGATCACGTCGGCGTCAGTGGCCAGCCACTTGGACAGCACGACCTTCTGCTGGTTGCCGCCCGACAAGCTGTCCACTTCCTGATCCAAACTGGGCGTCTTGATGGCCAGCCGCTCCACGTAGTCCGCCGCCTGGCGCCGCTCCTTGGCCACATCCACGAAACCGAAGCGGGAAACCTTTTCCAGCGCCGCTAAGCTTGAATTGGCCACCACCGACAAAAGCAGCACGAGCCCTTCTTCCTTGCGGTTTTCCGTCAAAAGCGCGATGCCGTGCCGGATGGCGTCCTGCGGCGAGCGGATGTCCACCGGGCGCCCGTGTAGCTTGATCTCGCCGCCGGAGCGGGGCACCGCGCCAAAGATGGCCCGCACCAGCTCGGGCTGGCCGGCGCCCATGAGCCCCGTGATGCCCACCACCTCGCCCTTATGGGCCACTAGCGACGCCCCGTGCACCCGGCCGGGCACCGACAAGTCCCGCACCTCGAGTGCGACCTCCGAGGTCGGCTTGTGGTTGCGCACGTACAGCTTGGTCAGCGGCCGGCCCACCATCATGCGCACGATCTCGTCGCGGGTCAGCTCCGCCATGGGCTTTGTGCCCACGAGCCGCCCGTCCCGCAGCACGGTGGCCCGGTCGGCGATGGCCATCACTTCATCCAGCTTGTGGGAGATGTAGACGATGCCCGTACCGCTCGCGCGCAGTTGGCGGATGATGTCCATGAGCCGCTCCACTTCCGTATCGGTCAGCGCCGCCGTCGGCTCGTCCATGATGATCACGGCGGCTTCCTCCCGCAGTGCGCGGGCGATCTCCACGATCTGCTGCTCCGCCACGCTCAGATCCCGGACGAGCGCATCGACGGAAACGTGGTGCAAGCCCAGCCGCTTGAGCAACTCCCGGGACTCGGCCCGCATGCGCCGGTAGGGGACCCAGCTCAACATGCGGCTGCCCATGGCGTCGAGAAAGATGTTTTCCGCCACGGACATGTCGTTGATGAGGGTGAACTCCTGGTGGATGATGCGGATCCCGAGGCGCTGGGCGTCCAGGGGGCTCCGGATTTCAACCTTCTCCCCCCGCACGTACATCTCGCCCGAGTCCTTCTCGTACACGCCGGTCATGATTTTGACCAGCGTCGACTTGCCCGCGCCGTTTTCCCCGAGCAGGGCATGGACTTCCCCAGCGCGCACCTCAAAATCAACGCCGTCCAGGGCGACAACGCCGGGAAACGCCTTGGAGATGCCGGCCATCCGTAATAGGACGTTGTTCTCTACAGGCGGCGAGCCCAGAGGGCCTCACCCCTTTCGCAAAAGCGGCACCGGCTCCGGCGCCCCGTCCAGCGCCGCCTCGACCTCCTCACGCCGCGGGAAGGAGGATTGCGCGCCGGGCCGCGTGACCGTGATGGCGGCGGCCGTCGTGGCGAAACGCAGCGCTTCGGCCATGGAGCGCCCGGCGCAAAGCTGCACCACCAGCGCCCCGGCAAAGGTGTCGCCAGCGCCGGTAGTGTCCACCGCCTGCACCTTCCTAGCGGGGATGTAGAGCGGTGCCGGCATGTCGCCATCGCTTAAGGCCACGGCCCCTTGCTCCCCCAGCGTCACGACCACGCGGCCGCCCGGCCTAAGCCACGGCAAAAGCTTGCGGGCCGCCTCGGCTGCATCGGCCGGGTTTGCCACCTTATGCCCCGTCATCTCTTCCGCTTCCAGCTCGTTGACGATCAAGAGGTCCACGGTGCCCGCTGGCGGCAAGGCCGAGGCCCGGAATGGACTCGGGTTCAGCACCAACAGCGGCCGGGCAGCGGCTTCCCGGAGGCGGGCGATGGTCTGCGCCACGGCCAACACCACTGCTTCCGGTACTTCAAACTGCACCATCACCGCGTCGCAAGCCGCCATGGCACCGGCCGCCCGCTCCACGTCTGCGGGTGTAACCGCCCCGTTGGCGCCGGGAATGACGACGATGGTGTTCTCGCCACGCCGCCCGACGGTGATGAGCGCTGCCCCGGTGGACGTGCCGGCAACGGTCCGCACCAGCGAGCAGTCGACACCCACCTGTTGCAGTCCCTGGAGCGCCCGGGGACCAAAGACATCGTCACCGACGCAGCCGACCATGACGGCCTGCGCCCCCATCAGGCCCGCGACCGCGGCCTGGTTGGCGCCCTTGCCGCCCAGGTGCTGCTCAAAGCCGAGCGCCCACACGGTTTCCCCTTCCCGGGGCAGCCGGTCCACTCCCGCCACCAGATCGATGTTGATGCTCCCAATGACCATCACGCGCGGCCCATTGTTCACAGCCATGTCATCGCCGCCTCTTCGTAGACTCGTCTCACTGACTCGTCTCACTGAGTCGTCTCACTGAGTCGTCCCACTGAGTCGTCTCACTGACCCGTCCCACTGACCCGCCTCACTGAGTCGTCTCACTGACTCGCCTCACTGCAACCCTCTCTAGCGGCCGTCTCCGTCCCTTACGCAAGCCTCAGCGCTGCGGTCGACCCAGGGGCCGGGCCGGTGCTTTGCCGCACCACGAGCCGCGTCGGCAAGGTCTCGTCGGGCAACGGCACCGACTTGGCCGGGCGCGGCCGTGCGGTGCCGGGCAGGGGCGCCACTGGGGGCGGCGGCTCCTCCACCGCGGCCGCGATCATCTGCAGCACCATCTCCACCGCCCGCTCGCCCATGCGCTCGATAGGCTGGGCGATGGCCGTCAGCCCCGGCCGGAAGAGCTCGGCGAACAAGGTGTTGTCATAGCCCACCACAGAGACATCTCCCGGCACCGACAAGCCGTGGTTGTGTAGGCTCTGGATCAGCCCGTAAGCGCTGAACTCGCTGGTCGCGATGACGGCGGTCGGCCGCCGGTCCGGGGGCAGCCCCGCAAGCGCTGCGCCGGCCCTGATGCCGGTTTCCACGGAATATGGGCCGGAAAAGATCCACGGCTCATCGACGAGCCCGTGATCTTTGTACGCCCGGAGGATGGCGTCAAACCGCTCGTCGCTGCTGAGGTTACCCTCAACACCCCGGATGATGCCGATGCGCCGGTGCGAGAGGGCCAGCAAATGACCGATGGCCTCGTATGCCCCTGGGTAGGCGTCCGCGCCGAGGTACGGCCCGCGAAACCCCGGAATGCGGCGGTCCAAGGCCAGCACCACGGCGTCGGTTTTGCTCTGAAACTCATCCAGCTGCTCGTGGGTGGCGGCCGAGGAAATGATCATCATCCCGTCCACCCGCTGGCTCGTCAGGAGCGAAAAGTACAGCAGTTCCCGTTCCCGGCTGTTTTCGCTGTTGCAGAGAAGGATGCTGTAGCCGTGCTGGTGGGCCCGCTGTTCGATGATACGGGCAAGCTGGCTGAAAAAGGGGTTGGCGATGTCGGGCACGATCAAGCCGAGCACGGCCGTCCGGCGAATGCGCAAGCCCCTAGCCAAGGCGTTGGGCCGGTAGCCCAGCTCCTCGATGGCCGCCACCACCCGCCGGTGGAGCTCCTTGGAAACCGGTGCGCTGCCGGTCAGAACCCGCGATACGGTGCTGATGGAAACGCCGGCGCGCTCAGCCACATCCTTGACGGTCACCCGTGCCATAGCGGCCTCCCACCGTCCGCCCAGGCCTGAGGTCCGGGCGGGGATGTCTTGCGACCTGTTCCCTACCTCAACGCCGATGATCGACCGAAACGCCGACGCTCAACCGACGACCAACGAGACGGATTCCGAAAATCTATCCGAAAACGTTTTCAGAAAGGGTCGCGACGACTGCCCTCGTGATACCACTTCGGGGTCGCCTCCGACGATCCTTTAAGGAAACGCGTGGATCGGGGCAAACTTCAGAAACGCATGGCATCCGTCAGTATGCGCCGCGGATGTGCTGGTGAACTTCCTCCCGGTAAAACCGCTCCAACCGGGCGAGTTCCTCCTTGTCAAACGGCCGCGCCTCGAGCGCCCTGAGGTTGTCTTCCACCTGGCGCGCGTTCTTGAAACCGGGGATGACACAGCTCACGGCGTCAAAGCTGAGAATCCACCTGAGCGCCGCCGCAGCCATGCTGGGTCGCCCGTCGGCAATCCAGCGCAGCTTGTCGGCGAGCTCCACGCCCTTCTCAAAGGGAAGACCCGCGAAGGTCTCGCCGACGTTGAAGTACTGGCCGTCGCGGTTGTAGTTGCGGTGGTCGTCGGGCGGGAATGTCGTGTCCTTGGTGAACTTGCCCGTCAAAAGCCCACTGGCCAGGGGCAGCCGCGCCAGAATCCCGACACCCTGCGCCTGTGCCTTCGGGAACAGCTCCGCCAGCGGTTTCTGCCGGAAGATGTTGAAGATGACCTGCAGCGCCCGCACTCCGGGATATTGGAGAGCCGTCAGGCCCTCGTCCACGGTTTCCACGCTGACGCCGTAGAAGCGGATCTTGCCCTCCTGCTGCAGCCGGTCCAGCACCTGGAACACGTCGCCGCGCTTGATGATCTCGTGCGGCGGGCAATGGATCTGGTAAAGGTCGATCCGCTCCCGGCCCAACCGCTTGAGGCTCGCCTCGCACAGCCGCCGCACGGTGCGCTCCGAGTAGGTTTCCGGATCGTGGATGTCGAGCGAACGGCAGAACTTGGTGGCGATGTAAATCTCGTCCTCGCGGCCTTTGGTTGCTTCGCGCAGCAGCTCTTCGCTCTTGCCGTCGCCGTAGATGTCAGCGGTGTCAAAGAAGTTGACACCGGCTTCGATGGCGCGGTGCAAGCCGCGCAGCGCCTCGTCCCGGTCCACGGGCCCCCACGCCCCGCCGATGGCCCACGTGCCAAAGCTGACCGCGCTGACCATCAACCCCGTGTTGCCCAGCGGGCGGTACTCCATGGCCATCATCCCCTTCGGGGTGACGTTCGGGGTGTGTCCCACGAACTCCTCTCATCTACCGCCGCCGGCAGGCGCGCACGACGTGCTCCTCTAGTCTCCTAGAAGGTTTCCGTCACCCGCACAAACACACCCTCCGTCCACGGAGCTACCAACTGCAGGTCCGGATCCGCAGTGCCCACGGTGCTGTACCCGATGCCTAGGGCGAGGGTGTCCGTCAAGCTGTAGCGCAGCTCCAGCGCTCCGCCCTGGATGGCCTCGCCCGCAGAGTCGGTGAGGCCCCGGCCAAACAGCTCCAGCGTAAGCCGGTCCGAGAGCGGCAGGGCAGTGGCCAGCTGGTACAGCACGGCGTCCGTGGCTACCGCCAGCGGCGCCGAGGTGCTGGCCGTCCATTCCTGCGCCACCCGCCGGAACGCAACCTTACCTGACAGGGTCACGCCGTTCTGCTATCGTAGACTTCGCTGTACCGGCAGGCGAGGCCGCAGCCGGAGTGGCAAGCAAACGCGACGGCATTGGTCGGGTCCTTGGGTGACATGCCGCCCGGAACGGCTGCGCGGGACTCCCCGCTGATACGCACTTCATACGTACCAGGCGCGCCGAAGTTGATGGTCGCGGTGCCGCGGAAAGGTCCGCCGGCGCCCACGGCGTCCTCGTCGTCACTGTAGCTGCCGTCGTCCTCCAACCGCACCCAGCTGACGTAGTACTCGTAGTTATAGCTTGGATCGTCGACCGTGCCGATTGTGATGGTGTCCGACGAGCCCCCCGTCTTCCACGTTCTGCGCTAGCGCCGCCTGGAGCGGACCGAGGAACAGGACACAGGCGAGAAACCCTATGAGAAGGAGAGGTACTACTAACTTCGGGTGGGCTTGGAAGGCTGACGCCTCGCCCTGCCGAGGGCGAGACCCCCGTCCGCCGTCCCGACGGAGGTGAATACGAGAATCTCTCTCGTGCCTCATGACCACTCGCCTCGCGCTCATGATGAAGAAGCGTGCAAAACGCGGCGCCCAGCGGAGCTGGCGATGCCACTCAGTGCCAAGTTGGGTTTGGGCCGCCGGTGAGGCCATCATTGCTAACGGCTCGCCCGCTGCGTCGCCCTTCTGGTGGTGGCGGACGCACTGGACCCGTTGTACGGGCGATTCATCGGCAGGATATCGTGCTAAAGGTGGCAGAACCGGAAAGGGCAGCAGCGGTAGGGGCAGCAGCGTAAGCCACGAATGCAGCGTCTCCGGACGTCGTCCACGACGCCGTGCCATACCTGGGCGCCTCCTTCGCAGGCGGGACGGTTCCTGTCCCCCCGGGAACCCGATTGTCAGCAACGGGTGGCCGGAAAGGTCCGTCATCGGCCTGCCGGGTTGCCGCGCCCTCTGGGCATTGCCGCCCCGGGCAGTGGCCATCGAGGGCGCCGGGCTGCGGGTGGTGCCCGCGCCGTGTCCAGCGCAGCTCACACGGCAGCTGGGCCAACCGGTTGCGAGTCTAATGCAGGCTGAGCCCCCCGGGCAGCGGCGCCGGGGGTTCACTGTACAGCGGGTTGGAGGGCTTGGGACCGGTCAAAGGGCCTGGAAGATGAGACACTTGAGGTATGCGGTTTCCGGCACGCCGGCCAGGACCGGATGATCCTTGGCTTGGCCCCGCCACTCGACCAGCCGCAGCTGGCGCCGGGCGTCCGACGCCGCTTCGAGGATCAGTTCGTAAAACGCATCCGCGGGCATGTGGTGCGAGCAGGAGCAGGTGACGAGAAACCCACCGGGACGCAGAAGCTTAATCCCTCGCAGGTTGATCTCCTTGTACCCCCGCCGGGCGGATTCGAAATGGGATTTGCTCTTGGCGAACGCCGGCGGGTCCAGGATCACGACGTCGTACCGGTCACCGGAGCGGTCCAGTTCCCGCAGCAAGTCAAAAGCGTTGGCTTCCACAAAGCGGGCAGCGTCTGTGAAACCGTTCAGGGCGGCGTTGCGGCGCGCCGTCTCAAGGGCCTGGGCGGAACTGTCCACCCCCAGCACTTCACGGGCCCCAAACTGCAAGGCGTGCACGGAAAAGGGGCCGTTGTGGCAGAAAACGTCCAGCACGCGCGCGCCGGGAACCAGCTGGGCTAGGGCTTGGCGGTTCTCCTTCTGATCCAGGAAGTAGCCCGTCTTTTGGCCGGCTACCACGTCGACCTCGAAGGACAAGCCGTTCTCCTTGATGACCATCGGCTGCGGCGGGAGCTCTCCCCAAAGCAGTCCTGTGCGCAGCTCCAACCCCTCGTACTTGCGGCTGGGCACATCGCTGCGCTCGTAGATGGCGCGCGGTTTCTCAAGCTCGGCAAGAATCCGCACGATCTGGTCCCGGCGCACGTCCATGCCCAAGGTGAGAAACTGGACCACCAGGACGTCCTCGTAGCGGTCGACGATCAAGCCCGGGAGCAGGTCGCCTTCGGAGTAAACGAGCCGGTACGAGGTGGCGCCAGGCATGAAGCGTGCCCGCCACGCCCGGGCCCGCCGGATACGTTCCGCAAAAAAGGCGTCGTCAATGGGCTCGTCGGTACGGGTCAGCAGGCGGATGACGATTTGGGAATGGGGGTTGTAATAGCCCCGGCCCAGCCAGTCGCCGTTGGCCGCGCGCACATCCACAATGTCACCGGGCGAAGGCTCCCCATCTACCTCGGCCACGTTGCCCTGGTAAACCCACAGGTGCCCCGCCAGGATACGCTGTTCGTGTTTGGGTTTGAGTGTAACCAATGCCATGGCCGATCGCCCCTCATGCGACGTCCCCGGCACGCGACCTGAGTACCGCTCGGGCCAAAACCGGAAGCCCGCACAGTTACTTAGGCACCAACGTACGCGGCCAGATACTTCCCCGTCAGCGTCGACCGTGCCGCCACCAACTCCGCTGGCGTACCGGCAAAGACGACACGCCCGCCGTCGTGGCCGGCGCCGGGCCCGAGATCAATGATCCAATCCGCGTGGGCCATGACGGCCAGGTGGTGTTCGATGACGATGACCGTCTTGCCCGAGTCCACCAGCCTGTCCAGCAGACCGAGCAGCTGCTCCACGTCCGCGAGGTGCAGACCCGTCGTTGGCTCATCCAGCACGTAGATGTCGCCCGGCTCACCCATCTGGGCGGCCAGCTTGAGGCGCTGCCGCTCGCCGCCGGACAGCGTGGTCAGGGGCTGGCCGAGCTTAAGATACCCGAGCCCCACGTCCGACAGGCGCTTGAGAATCTCCACGGCAGCCGGCGTGCGGGCTTCGCCCTGGCTGAAAAACGCCTTGGCCTCATCGACCGACATGGCCATGACCTGGCTGATGTCCCGCCCGCCCAGCTTGTACTCGAGCACCGCCGGCTGGAAACCCTTGCCGTCGCAGTCCTCGCATGGGGTGGCGACGCCCGCCGCCGTCATCAGGTCCATGTGGATAAATCCGCTGCCGTTGCAGGTGGGGCAGGCGCCTTCCGAGTTGGCGCTGAAAAGGGCCGGTTTCACCCCGTTAGCCTTGGCGAACGCCTTGCGGATGTGGTCGAGCATCCCCGTATAGGTGGCCGGGTTGCTGCGCCGGGAGCCGCGGATGGGGCTCTGGTCGATGGCCACTACCCCTGGCCTCGGCGAAACCGAGCCGTGGATGAGGGAGCTCTTGCCCGAGCCCGCTACGCCCGTGACTGCCACGAGCACGCCCAGCGGAATGTCCACGTCCACGTTCTTTAGGTTGTTGGTGTTGGCCCCCCGGACCTCAAGCCAACCCTTGGGCTGCCGAACCGCCGGTTTCAATGCAGCGCGGTAGTCCAAGTAGCGCCCGGTTAACGTGCCGCTTTTGCGCAAACCGTCGACCGGGCCCTCGTAGCAAACGTACCCGCCGTTTTCCCCGGCTCCGGGACCGAGGTCGACCACGTGGTCGGCGATGGCGATCACATCTGGCTTGTGCTCCACCACCAGCACCGTGTTGCCCTTGTCCCGCAGGCGCAGGAGCAGCCGGTTCATGCGCTGCACGTCGTGGGGGTGCAAACCCGCGGTCGGCTCGTCAAACACGTAGGTGACATCGGTCAAGGCGGAACCCAGCTGCCGCACCATCTTGACCCGCTGCGCCTCGCCGCCCGACAAGGTGCCCGTCGGCCGATCGAGGCTCAAGTACCCGAGCCCAAGTTCTACGAAAGAGTCCAGCACCTGCTGCAGCTGCTGCAAGAGCGGCGCCACCGAAGGCTCGTTGAGCTCGCGCACCCACTTGGCCAAGTCGCTCACCTGCATCGCGCACACTTCGGCGATGTTGAGCCCCCGGATCCGGGACGACCGGGCCCGCTCGTTGAGCCGTGTGCCGTCGCAGTCGGGGCACTTCGTGAAGGTGACCGCCCGCTCCACAAAGGCGCGGATGTGCGGCTGCATGGCCTCCACATCCTTGTTGAGGAACGACTTGCGGATGCGCGGCACGAGCCCTTCGTAGGTGATGTTGATGCCGTTGATCTTAATCTTGGTCGCTTCCCGGTACAGCAGGTCGTGCAGCTCGGTTTCCGTGTACTTCCGGATGGGCTTGTCCGGATCAAAGAAACCGGATTCGCTGTACATGCGCACCGACCAGCCGCCGGCCACGTAGCCGGGGATGGTGATGGCGCCTTCGTTGAGCGACTTGTCCGGGTCGTAGAGCTGGGTGACGTCGATGTCGGTCACTTGACCTGTGCCCTCGCAGCGGGCGCACATGCCGCCGTGGACGGAGAACGTCCTCGTCACGGTTTCCCCGCTGCCCCGCTCGATGGTCATGGAACCTCTCGCCTGCACGGACGGGACGTTGAACGAGAACGCATTGGGCGGCCCGATGTAGGGCTCGCCAAGCCGGCTGAACAGAATGCGCAAAAGTGCATTGGCGTCAGTGGCAGTGCCCACCGTGGAACGGATGTTGGCGCCGAGCGGCTCCTGGTCCACGACGATGGCCGCCGTGAGGCCGCTCAAAAGGTCGACCTCTGGCCGGGCCACGGTGGGCATAAAGCCTTGCACGAAGACGCTGTACGTTTCGTTGATGAGCCGCTGCGACTCGGCGGCAATGGTGTCAAAGACGAG
>DATCLD010000204.1:0-2221 GCA_036564115.1 Limnochordales bacterium | reverse complement strand
ACAGCAACAGGGACTTCTCCACGGTCTCCGTGTCCCGCGCTTATGCAATGGCTTTGGCCGTTTGCTCTCTATACTTCCGTTCCCGCGCCAGTTTTCCTGCTTTGTCCAAAAACGCGCCAGAGATCTGCCCGGCTCGTGGAGACGCTTACGGCAGGCGTCTTGAGGATACTGCGCACTTCCGCCTCGGTTTCCACAAGCCCGCCGGCGATCACCGGCGGCAGGGAGGCAAAGGGGAGCCGGTGCTGGATGCTGGGTACGACTAAGGCTGGCAGGAGCTCCACCGCGTCCGGTCCGGTGCTCGTCACCACCTTCAGCCCCGTGCGCAAGGCTTCCGAGTCGAGGATGAAGAGGCGCTGGATGGCGTACAACCCCTCGTCCTGGGCCGCCTTGATCAAGTTGGAGCGGGTGGACACGATCCCGTGGATGCCCAGCTCCTGCGCGAGCCACCGGATGCCCGCCGGATCTTTGCCGACGCCCTGCAGCAGGTCCACGTGGGCAAACAGCATGGACGGCGTCTGACGCACCAGCGCGGCGGCCCGCGCCAAGTCAAAGATGGTACCGGTTAAAAAGAAGATGATCCCTATACCGGCCTCGAGGGCCGTGGCCACGCTCTCCACATCCTTGGCCCCAGCGATAACCGGGGTCTTCTTGAGACGGGGTATGAATGCAGACATAGGTTCTCCCTCACATGTGACCGCCAGCGGCGATCGTCTTGGGGACATTATAACAGCTCCCGCTCCGCCGCCATACGCTGGGCGCTGGCCGCCTTCGAAAGGGAACCGGCGCGATCCCGTGGAATGCTGTTCCCTGTTTGCCATGCCAAAGGCAGGCCAATGGAATACGGGACAGGGAGCGGAACCATGCGACGCCTCACCGACTTCGACGGCTACATTTTCGACCTGGACGGCACCATCTACCTGGGCGAGCGGCTCATCGACGGCGCCCGGGAAACCGTGTTGGGCCTGCGCGCCGCCGGCAAACGGGTCGTGTTTCTGTCCAACAAACCGTTGGAAACCCGGGAAGACTACGCCCGCAAGCTGACGCGCCTCGGCATCCCGACGCCTGCGGAAGAAGTCATCAACTCATCCTGGGTCATGGCCCGCTGGCTGTCGAGCCGGGCACCGGGAGCGACGGTCTACGTCATCGGCGAACCGCCCCTGCTGGCTGAGCTCCGGCGCGCCGGCCTCACCGTGCTCGAGGACCCCACGGGCCGGTACGACGAGGTCCAGTACGTCATCGCGGCCTTTGACCGCACGTTTGACTACCAAAAGCTCCACCATGCCCTGCAGGCGATCCGCCGGGGTGCCCGCTTCGTGGCGACCAACGCGGACCGCACGTGTCCGGTGGAAGGCGGCGAAATCCCTGACGCCGCCGGCGTCATCGGCGCCATCGAGGGCGTTACCGGCAAGCAGGTGGAAGCGGTCATGGGGAAACCGAGCCCCATCATGGTGGAGACGGTCTTGAGCCACCTGGGCCTCGCGGCCGAGGGTTGCCTGATGGTGGGCGACCGCTTGGAAACCGACATGCTCATGGGACTGCGGGCCGGCATGGGCACAGCGCTGGTGCTCACCGGCGTCACCCGTCCGGAGCATCTGCCCCACCCGGAAATCCGCCCGCATTTTGTTTTGGAGAGCGTCGGGGCCATCGCAAACGCGTTGTCAGGATCCGCACCCGGGTTCCACTGAAGGCCGCGTTTCCGGCGCGATTGCATCCCCCGACGGGCGCACACCGACGGCGCGCACCGACGGGGCGCACCGACGGCACGCCGGCAAAACCCGCTGCAGGAGTGCCGCAGACCCCGGCGAAGTATGCTTAATAAGGGCTGGCGGGGAACCGTCCCCGCGCCGGGTCGCCCAGCCAGCGAGCCGGTACAAGTGGATACGTTCCGGGTCGGAGATGAGGAGAGCCCGGGCCAAGCGCTGGCGATTTGCCAGGGTTTGGCGCGGGCTTTTTTCATTGGGGAGCGATGAGCATGCAGCGGGACCACATGCTGCGCCAACTGGCGGATGAAACCTTTGACCTGTTGATCATTGGCGGCGGCATCACAGGCGTCGGCGTCGCCCGGGAAGCCTCTCGCCGTGGCATCCGCACCGCCTTGGTGGAACAGCGGGACTTTGCCTGGGGCACCAGCAGCCGCTCCACCAAGCTCATCCACGGCGGCCTGCGCTACCTGCGCAACTTTGAGTTCGGGCTCGTCCGCGAAGCGGTGATCGAGCGGCAG
>DATCLD010000203.1:0-11683 GCA_036564115.1 Limnochordales bacterium | reverse complement strand
TGGCGCCGGCGCTCCGCCTCGATGGCGTCGGCGATCTCCGGATCGACCGCCCTGAGGACCTCCAACATCTCCATGCGGCTCCTTTCGTCCTTGCGGCCGGGTCCTGGCGGCGGCCCGCGCTGCCGGCTGGTGACCCGGGCTGCCGGCCGGCGACCCCCGCGGCAGGACCGGCGAGGGGCGGGCGCAGGCGACCCGGCGTCATGACAAAGGGGGTCCGGGCGGACCCCCTTGCCTGCTGTTGCCGACCGGCGCCATTTACCGACCCGCGCGCCTTTTGCCGACCGGCCTGCCTTTAGACCCGGGGCAGCTCCGCCAAGGCCCGTTGGATGATTTCATCCGGCAGCTCGTAATCCTCCAGCTGGCCGGACAAGTACGCGTCGTAAGCGGCCAGGTCGAAGTGGCCGTGGCCGCTTAAGCCAAACAGGATCGTCCGCGGCTTGCCCTCTTCCTTGGCCTTGAGCGCCTCGTCGATCGCCGCCCGCACCGCGTGCGCCGACTCGGGCGCCGGCAACAGGCCCTCCGTCCGGGCAAACTGGACGGCGGCCTCAAAGACGGACCGCTGCGGGTACGCCTTGGCCTCGATGAGCCCGAGCTCGTAGGCGTGGCTGACCAGGGGCGCCGCCCCGTGGTAGCGCAGGCCGCCCGCGTGGATCCCAGGCGGCATAAAGCGGTGGCCAAGGGTGTTCATGTAAAGCAGCGGCGTCATCTGCGCGGTGTCGCCGAAGTCGTACGCGGCAGGCCCGCGGGTCAGGCTCGGGCAGGCGGCCGGCTCCACGGCGACGGCCCGCACGTCACGGCCGGCGATGCGGTCGGCCACAAACGGGAACGCGAGGCCGCCAAAGTTGCTGCCGCCGCCATGGCAGCCGATGACCACGTCGGGGTAGTCGCCCACCAGCGCCAGCTGCTTCTTGGCCTCCAGGCCAATGACGGTCTGGTGCAGCAGCACGTGGTTGAGCACGCTGCCCAGGGCGTACTTGGTGTCGTCGTGGGTGGCCGCGTCCTCGACCGCCTCGCTGATGGCAATCCCGAGGCTGCCCAGGGAATCCGGGTGTTCCGCCAGGATGCGGCGGCCGGCTTCCGTGCGGTTGCTGGGACTGGCGATGACCTCCGCGCCCCACACCTGCATCAGCGAACGCCGGTAAGGCTTCTGCTGGTAGCTGATTTTCACCATGTAGACGGTGCATTCCAGCCCAAACAGCCGGCAGGCGAGGCTGAGGGCGCTGCCCCACTGCCCCGCGCCGGTTTCCGTGGAGAGGCGGCGCACGCCTTCGCGCTTGTTGTAGTACGCCTGCACCACGGCGGTGTTGGGCTTGTGGCTGCCCGCGGGGCTGACCCCTTCGTACTTGTAGTAGATCTTGGCCGGCGTCCCCAAGGCCGCTTCGAGGCGGCGAGCCCGGTACAGCGGGGTCGGCCGCCACAGCCGATAGATATTCAGGATCTCCTCGGGGATGTCGACCCAGCGCTGCCCGCTGGCCTCCTGCTCGATGAGGGCCATCGGAAACAGGGGAGCGAGATCTTCAGGCCGCAGCGGCTGCTTGGTGGCCGGGTGCAGCGGCGGCCTTGGCGGCGTCGGCAGGTCCGCCACGATGTTGTACCACTGCCGCGGGATCTCGCTCTCGGGCAGCACGATCTTCACGTCACTCAACTCGTCTCCGCTCCTCTCTTCTCTTTGCGGCCGCTTTTTCGGCCGCGTGCGGAACTCATTCGCCAGCCCCGCCGCCTCTCCTGCCCTCGTCGCTCCCGGAAGCCTAGCGGGAACGCCTGCCACATACGATTCAGCGAAAGGGGGGGCCTGCTGTGGGCGACGACGCGGGCCTGGTGCGCGCGATGGCCGTCGTGCGCATTATCTCGTCGGCCATCGAACTGACCGCCGCTCTCTTGATGCTGCGCCTGGGCCGGCTGGACGCGGCGGTGCAGATTAACGCCGCCTTAGGGATGGTGGGGCCGCTGGTGCTGGTCACCGTGACCCTCTTGGGTGTCGTGGGGCTGGCGGGCAAAATCCCGCTCGCGCGCCTCGCCCTGCTCAGCCTTGGCGTAATGCTGGTCATCCTGGGCGCCCGGCGGTGAGCGGGTCTGCACTCGCGGCGGGCTGCCCGCATTGGGCAGGGGCGGGCTGCGCTACGGCTGGCCAGGCACCCACAAGCGGCTTTTCCTCGGCGGTTCCGGCTCCGGAGCCGCTTGGGGACCCTGACCCGGCGCCGGTCCCCAGCCCTGTCCCGGTGCCGGTGCGGCGGGCTGGCCCGCGGCCGGGAACGCCGCCTCAGCGGCCTCAACGCCCAGCTCGGTGAGGATCATCTGGTACACCCCGGCAAGCAACTGCCCCAGGGCGATGTCGGTTTCCAGCACGGCCCGTACGTAGGGGTTGAAGGCCACCGTCTCCAGGGTGCGCTGCCAGTGCTCTTCCTCGGCCTGGGAGATGGGCTCCCCCGCCTGCGCCTTGCGCATGAGCTCGGCCTGGAGCGCCTGCAGGTTGCGCAGCATGACCTGCGCCGCTTGGTGCGCCTCCAGCTCCTCCCGGGCCTTGACCCATTCCTTGTAGACTTCAGTTTCCTTAATGGCCGCGGCCAGCTCCGCGGCCCTGGCCGCCAGTTGCCGATCCATCGCGGCTCTCCCCCCTGTGCCGTTCGAGTCCGTTGTAACACCGGCGCCCGGCCCAGATCAAGCGCCGCCGGACCGGCCGCTCACGATTGACTCACAGCGAGCGCCCGCGGTGCCTGGCTGTTTCTGCCAGGAAGCGCCCCGCTCCATGTAAAAGTATTTTTAAAAAAAGGCGTGGTGAACCCGATGGCGGCTGGCCGGACCCCCTTACGGGTTTTCGGCTGCGTGGCAGCCTTTACCATCGCGCAGTACGTATCCGTCGTCGTCATTCCCCTCTACGCGGCCCGCGAGGGGCTGGGTCCCGTGGTGCTCGGCGCCGTCGCCTCGGTCCCCGGTTTGCTGATGCTTCTCCTGCGGGTGCCCGCCGGCCTCTTGATTGACCGGCACGGGGCCCGGCGGGTGACAGCGCTGGCGGTTGCCGGCATGGGCGCCGGTGGCGTGCTGCTATTGACCGCGGCCCTCCGGTGGCTTGCGCCCCTAGTCGCCATCGTCCTCGCCCAGGCTTGTTTTGGTACCGCCCGGGCGGCCTTTTGGCCCGCCATCCGGACGTACCTCACGTGGTGGGACCACGGCACCCGCACCGGCCGCTTCGGCATGCTCAACGTGGTGGAAGGCTGCGGCGGCGTCGCCGGCCCGGCCGTCACCGGGGTGCTCTTTGCCGCCGCCGGCCCCGTAGGCGCAGCGTGGCTGCTCTTAGGCATGGGGACCGCGGGCTGCCTGGCCGGGTGGCTGATGCCGGAGTTGAAACCGGCCGGGGAGAAGCTGCCGGTTGCAGCAACGGCGGGCAGGCACTCCCACACCCAGCCAGGCGGGCGAGCCCTGGCGGCCGGGGAGCCGGTTTCCGTCTGGCACCTGCGCCCGGTCTACGTTGGCGGGGCCTGCGACTTCAGCGCTTCCCTCGTCCTGATCAGCCTCTCGACTTTCCTGCCCGTTTACCTGCTTCTCGCAGGGCTCTCGGAAAGCCAGGTGGGCCTTCTGACGGCGGTGCGCGGCCTGGCCCTCGCCGCCGCCGGGCCGTTGTATCACCGGCTGTTCCCGCGCGGGAGCTACCAGGCCGCGTGGCTGGCCGGCATGGGGTTGACCGGCCTTGGCCACCTCATGATCCCGCTTTTCACCCATCCTTTGCCGCTCACGATCGCCATCAGCTTGATGGGCCTCGGCGGGGGGATTTTGCAGGTGCTGAGCTCGATGGTGGTGGCCGAGTTCACGCCCCGGGAGCGCCTGGGACTGGCCATGGCTTACAGCGGCATCTTCCGCAGCGTCGGGATTCTTGTCGTGCCCGCTGCGCTAGGGTTCGCGGTGGACGCGCTGGGTTTGGCCAGCGCGTTCCTGCTGCCTGCGGTGCCGCTGCTTGCCGCGGCGGCGGGCAGTGGGCCGCTCTTGCGCTGGGGACTGGCCCAGCCCCCGGGCGTGCCGTCGACGCCGGCGTCCCCCGGGTAGCCCGCATTCGCTCATACCCGGCCTACCCATCTCGGGAAAAACCAGCTTTCCCCATGCCGCCAGGGGACAGCTCCCAAAGGATTGGGCCGTCCGGAACAAGAAAGAGGCGGCGACACAGGCGAGGAAAGGGCGGATTCGCGTTGGTGGAAGTGCTGGTGCTCGGCGAAGGTTACGGCCTCTGTTTCCTGGACGGCAAGGTGCACGAGGTGAAACTCAACCTGGATGAACCCCTTGCGGGACAGGTTCGTCGGATGCTGGCACGCGGCGGGGGCTCCGTCTGCATGGCGCTGGATCTGGATGCCTCAGGAAAAGGGCGCGTCGTGGCCGTGCGTTGACGCCCCCGGCCGCCGCCGCGCGGCCCCTTTGGACGGTTTGTGGCGGTCGCTAGCTCCGCCCGTTTCCGGCGGTCTCTAGCTCCGCAGGTTTGCGGCGGCCGCTAGTTCCGGCCGAGAAGAACGCCGCGCGCCGCGCCCCGGCTTGAATCGCTGCCCTCGGCCTGCTGCAACAGGTACTGGTGGATCCCCTCCGCCGCCTTGCGGCCGGCGGCGATGGCGTGGATCACCGTATTGGGGCCCGTGACGCAGTCGCCGCCCGCAAACACGCCCGGACGGCTGGTGGCGCCCGTTTTCTCGTCGATGATCAGGCCGCCCCACGGCGTCGTCGCGAGGCGCGCCGATTCGGCGATTTGGGTTTCCTGCTGGTAGCCGATGGCGATGACGACCGTGTCCACCGGCAGGATGAACTCGCTGCCCGGGATGGCGACCGACCGGCGGCGACCGGAGTCGTCGGGCGCGCTCAGCTGCATGCGCACGAGTTCAATTGCGGCCACGCGGCCGCCTTCGCCGGCGATGAAGCGCTTGGGGCTCACCAGGTACATGAAGGTGCAGCCCTCATCCCGGGCATGCTCCATCTCGATCGGCCGGGAGGGACTTGAGGCCGCGTCGCGCCGGTAGAGGATCATCACTTCTTCGGCGCCTAGCCGCCGTGCGGTACGGGCCGCGTCCATGGCCGTGTTGCCCGCGCCGATGACGGCCACGCGCCGGCCCACCTCAGGCGGCGTCAGCCATTCGCTGGGCAGCTGGTCCGCCAGCCGGTCCCGCAGGTGGTAGGCGTTGGTGCGCATGAGGAAGTCCTTGGCCGTCCATACGCCGGGCAGGTCCTCCCCCTCGATCCCAAGGCGCGCCGGCTCGTTGGCGCCGATGCCGATGAACACCGCGCTGTAGCCCTGCGCAAACAGATCGTCGATGGTGACGTCTTCGCCGACGTTGACCCCGGTGCGGATCTCCACCCCCATGGCCTGGATGCGGCGCACCTCGGCGTCGATGACCTTTTGGGGCAGGACGAATTCCGGGATGCCGTAGGCCATGACGCCCCCTGGAACCGCCCAGCGCTCGAAGATCGTCACCTGGTACCCCTTGCGGGCCAAGAAATGGGCTGCCGCGAGGCCCGCCGGACCTGCGCCGATGATGGCCACCCGCTGCTTGCGGGGCTCGTAGTCGGGATCCCGCAGGTCGATCGCGCCGGGGTCCTCCTCGAGGCGCTGGAGCGCGATGTCCGCGAAGAGCCTTTCGATGGCGCCGATCTTGATCGGGTCGCCGCGGTGGTTCATGACGCAGAAACCTTCACACTGCTTCTCCCACGCGCACACGCGCCCTGTGCAGGCGGGCAAGGCGTTTCTCGTCCAGTCCAGCTCGGCCGCGCCCAAAAGGTCCCCCTCCGCGACCCGGTAGAGGAACTCCCGGATCGGGTTGTGGTTGGGGCAGCCCTCCTCGCAGGCCGGCCTGGCGCATTGCAGGCAGCGCTGGGCTTCGACGATCGCTTCCTCGATGGTGTAGCCGAGATTCACCTCGCAGAAACCTTGCAAGCGCTCCTCCAACGGCAACTGGTGCGCCGGTGTCTGCTGCCAATTGACCTTGCGGCCCATCCCCTGTTCCTCCTTGGCGCTCGCCGCGCGTGACCGAACCTCCGTAGGATCGGGCCCGCGGGAGGCAACGCCTGCCGGACGACGTGCCGCGGCCCATGTATCGAATACGCCACAAAGCGTCCTTGAACCTGTCCCGGCCGGAGTAATGGGGCAATTGGCCATATGTTAGGGGCATTTGTCCAGTCGCGCACACTGTATACGAGTCTTGAAGGGAGGCGCGCGGGAAACGGATAATGGATGCAGCGGCAAGGCCATTTCAAAGGCGTGGAGGCGGTTGGTGTGGTCGTCCAGCGGGAAATGAGTTTTTTGGAATCGGTGGATGCCAACTTCTCCCGGGCGGCCGCCCTGTTGGATCTGCCGCCGGGTCTCCTGCAGCAGATCCGCGAGTGCAACGTCGTTTACCAGCTGCGGTTTCCCGTGCGCATCCGGGGCGAAATCCGGGTTTTCCGCGGCTGGCGCGCCGTGCACAGCGAGCATCGGCTGCCGGCCAAGGGCGGCATTCGCTACGCACCCAACGTGAATCAGGATGAAGTGGAGGCCCTCGCGGCCCTCATGTCCTACAAGTGCGCCATCGTGGACGTGCCTTACGGCGGCGCCAAAGGCGCACTGGACATTGACCCGCGCCAGTATACCGAGGAGGAGCTGGAGGCGATTACCCGCCGCTTTGCCGCGGAGCTGATCCAGAAGGCCCGCATCGGCCCCAGCACCGACGTGCCCGGACCGGACATGGGCACCGGTCCCCGGGAAATGGCATGGATCCTGGACGTCTATCAGACCCTGCGGCCCGATGACCTCAACGCAAACGCCGTCGTCACCGGCAAGCACCCGAGCATGAGCGGCATCGCCGGGCGCCATGAGGCCACCGGGCGGGGCGTCGTCTTCGCCATGCGGGAGTTTTTCCGCCACCCGGAGCACGTGCGGCAGGCAGGGCTCAGCGGTGACCTGGAGGGCAAGCGGGTCATCATCCAGGGCCTCGGCAATGTGGGCTATCACGCGGCCAAGATCCTGCAGGAAGAAGACGGGGCCAAGATTATCGGCATCGTCGAGCGGGACGGCGCCCTCTACGACGAAAACGGCCTCGACGTGGAAGCGGTCGCCCGCTGGATGCGGGAGCACCGGGGCGTGGCCGGTTTCCCCGGCGTCACGTTTATCGAGGACGGGCGCCGCTTGCTCGAGCACGAGTGCGACATTCTGATCCCGGCGGCCCTGGAAAACCAGATCACGGCGGAAAACGCCCCCCGGATCCAGGCCAAGCTCATCGTGGAGGCGGCCAACGGGCCCGTCACCGCGGCGGCCGACGAGATCCTGCGGGCCCGGGGCAAGTTCATGATCCCCGACATTTACGCCAACGCCGGCGGCGTGACGGTGTCATATTTTGAGTGGATCAAGAACCTGTCCCACATCCGTTTTGGACGCCTGGAGCGCCGGTTTGAGGAGATGCGGGGCCAGCAGGTCATCGAAGCCCTCCAGACCCTCACCGGTCGGCCCGTGCCCGAAGCGGTGCAGAAGACGCTGACGAAGCCCGCGGACGAGCTGGATCTGGTCCGGTCGGGCCTCGACGATACCATGCGCACCGCGTACCAGGAGATCTGCGCCGTGATGGAGCGATATCCCGGTACGGACATGCGCACGGCCGCCTACGTGCTGGCCATCGAGAAGATCGCCCGCGCCTACATCCAGCGGGGCATCTGGCCGTAACGGCCCGCCCGGCGCCGGCCGCAGGCGCACCTATCTTGTCATCAAGGAGGGATGCCGGATTGCCTGCATCCACCGGGCCCGTCCGCAATTACACGCCGCTGGTCGTCGGGGTATCGGTGTTCATCGTCGCGGTGGTCATGGTCCTCTATTTCGTGCGGGGGAACGCCGCGCCGGAAGTGGGCTTTGACCTGACGATCCTGCCGCTGGCCAATGCGATCTTCAACAGCTTTACCACCGTGTTTCTCGCCGCGGCCTACATCGCCATCCGCCGCAAGCAGCGGGAAACCCACAAGCGGTTCATCCTCGCGGCCTTCGCCACGACGGCGCTCTTCCTGATCACATACCTTACGTACCACTCCCTGGCGCCGTCCACGCCCTACGGCGGCGAGGGCTTCCTGCGCTACGTGTACTACTTCATCCTCATCACCCACGTGGTGCTGGCGGCGGTCATCGTGCCCCTGGCGCTGTTTGCCCTCTTCACCGGGCTCAATCTCGAAGTCCAGCGCCACCGCCGCATCGCCCGCTGGGCCATGCCGCTGTGGCTGTACGTAAGCATCACGGGCGTGCTGGTCTACGTCATGATCTCGCCCTACTACTGATCCCGGCTGGCGGCCCCATGAGATCCCGGCTCGCGGCCTCATGCCGCCCGCATGACGCTCCCGGCCACACGGGCGCCCGCCACCCCCCGCACGCGGCCGGCGGGATTAGGCAACCGCATAAACGGCGTCGCGCCGCCCCCATACTGACACTGACCCTAGGGGGTGGCGCGGTTGCTGATCATTTTCGTGCGGGTGGTTATCCTCTACGTCACGCTGCTCGTGTTTCTGCGCATCTTGGGCAAGCGGCAGGTCACGACGCTCCAGCCCTATGAGCTGGTGACCCTCATTCTCTTTGCCGACGTGGCCGCCATCTCCATGGCCGACACCGGCACCCCGCTGGTCAATGGCCTGGTGGGGGTCTTTGCCCTCCTGGTCGCTTCGTTTACGGTTTCCTACCTGACGCTCAAGAGCTCGCGGGCGAGGGCGGTGATCAGCGGCCGGCCGACGGTGGTGGTGGCCAACGGCCGCATCGTCGAGGACGCCATGCTGGAGCTGCGCTACAACGTCAACGACCTGCTGGAGCAACTGCGCATCGGGGGCTACCCCAACGTCCAGGACGTGGAGTTCGCGGTGCTGGAAACCAACGGCCAGCTGAGCATCCTGCCCAAGTCGCAGCACCGGCCTGTCACCCCGGCCGACCTGGGCGTCGCCACCCCGTACGAAGGGCTGCCGACCCCGCTCATCGTCGACGGCAAGGTGGACCGTCACAACCTGGCCCGCATCGGGCTGGACATGCACTGGCTGCGGGGGCAGATCCGGGCCCATGGGGTAAACGACCCCCGCGCCGTCCTCTACGCCGCGATCGACACCCAGGGCCGGTTCTACTGCCAGCCCAAGGGCGGCGCCGGCCAAAACGGCGGGCGCTCCGGGGAGCGGGTGCGGGCGTGACGCGCCGCCGCGTGAGCGACTGGATCTTCGTAGCCCTCTGGCTCATCACGGCCCTCGGCGCCGCCGGGCAGCACTACGTCATCCGCGCGGAAGAGCGCCTGGCGCAGGAGCTGGCCAGGGAACTGGACCAGGCCGCGGCGGCGCTGGACGCCGGCGATTGGACGCTGGCCTACGAAACCGCCGGGCGCGCCCGGCGCAGGTGGGAGACGGCCCGGGGCCGGCTTGCCCTGCACGCCGAGCACCGGCGTCTTGAGAGTATCTCAGAGTCCCTCCTCGAGGCCGAGGTCCTCATTGCGGCAAGATCCGGCGCCGCCCGGGGCCCGCTGGCCTTGGCCCGGGAGCGGGTCATGGGCTTGCCCGAGGAGCACCGGCTTTCCTTGCGCAACCTGCTCTGATCAAAGTCCCCGGGGCGAAAACCTGCCTAGGGCGGCAAGGCCGGTAAGCTTGCGGGGACCGCCGGTCCCCCACTAGCAGGCCGCTCAGGTGAAACCCGACCCGAAACCGGTGCCGCTGCTGCCCGACCCGCTGCCGGAACCGCCTGCGCTCATAAGCCGGTAGCGGCCGAAGAGCTCCTTGAGCTCCCGGGTGCCGCATTCGGGGCAGACCACCTCGCCCTTGGCGGACCAGGACGTCTGCACTTCAAACTCGTGCCCGCAGGCTGTGCAGCGAAATGCGTAGGTCGGCATGCTCCTCCCTCCTCTTTGTCACGTATGCCGGTTGCCTAAGCGTTTATCGCCCATCGCCGAATCGCGATTTACACGGCGCGCCACTACTGTCCTGCCTTTGAGCAGTCCGATGGTCCGGGCGTGGGATGCCGGCGCAACCCCGGTGCCCTGCGCCCTGGATTCTCGCTACCACGTCCTAGATCGCGGCCTCGCCCAAGATGTCCCGTACTAGCTGGCACACCGCGGCGCACCGCTCCCGGTTGACCCGGTAGCAGGTGGCCGGACCCTGTTCTTCGCCCACGATCAGCCCGGCTTCCCGCAGAATGCGCAGGTGGTGCGAAACCGTGGACTGGGCCAAGCCCAACAGTTCCACCAGATCACCGCAGTAGGAGCCTTCGCGGCCCAGCCGGCGGAGGATGCGGATGCGCACCGGGTGGGCCAGGGCCCGGGCGGCCGCGGCCAAGTCGGCGTCCGTGGCGCGCGTCGCCTCCCGCTCCGCCACTGGCTGGGCGGTGCCGGGGTTCATCGTCTTGCCGGTTGCACGGCTCGCCATGGCCGTTTCTCCCTTCCCCGCTCCCCAACCCAGGCCAGCGGCAGGCGATGGCCGGAAAGGCCGGAGCGGACCTTTATCGTCGATCATCGATGAAGATATCATGCGCGTTCGGGGGTGTCAACTTTCGCCACGGGGTTCTCCGGCACGGCGCACCATTCGCTCCAGCTGCCCACATAGAGCCGCGGCAACTCCTTGAATCCCGCGTGGGCCATGGCCAGTACGTTTACGCATGCGGACACGCCCGAGCCGCAGTACATGACCACCGGTTCCTGCCCCCTTAGCGCGGCGAACCGCGCGGCCAGCTCCTCGGGGCTACGCCAGCGGCCGCTTGAGTCCAGGTTGCCCATCCACGGCAGGTTGCGCGCCCCCGGGATGTGGCCGGCCACCGGATCGAGGGGCTCCACCTCTCCCCGGAAGCGCTCGGGCGCGCGGGCGTCCACCAGCACCCCCCGCTTTTCCTGCACCATCTGCTGCACGTCCGCCATGGAGACGGCCATCTCGGGCCGCACGCGGGGCACAAAGCGGCGCCGCGGCCGGGCCGCTGCGCTCGCTGTCACGGGCAAGCCGGCTTCCTGCCAAGCCTTAAAGCCGCCGTCCAGGACGCACACCGCCTCATGGCCAAGGTAGCGCAGCATCCACCAAAGGCGTGCGGCCACCATGCCCTGCTGGTCGTCGTAGCAGACCACCGTTACGGCTTCGCCGATCCCGGCCGCCTCCAGCTTCGCCACGAAACGGTCCATATCCGGCAGGGGGTGGCGTGGGCCGGGCTTTCGCACGGGACCGGACAAGTCTTGCTCCAGGTCGAAGTAGACCGCGCCGGGGATGTGGGCGGCTTCGTACGCCCGGCGGCCGGCCGCCGGATCCGCGAGGTCAAAGCGGCAGTCGGCGATGACGATATCGGGGGCATCGAGCCTCTCGGCCAGCCACTGACAGGTGACGATGACGGGCGGCTGCGTCACGGTTTCCCCTCCCTGATCCTGCGCATTCCGGGGGTGAGTTTCGCCGCGGCGGGCCGCTCCGCCTCCGGCTGCGGCCGGCGGGCCAAAAGCGGGCATGAAAAACGCCTTCCGGAAACGGGGTTTCCGGGAGGCGTTGTTGGTGGAGCCGAGCGGGATCGAACCGCCGACCTCCTGCGTGCAAAGCAGGCGCTCTCCCAGCTGAGCTACGGCCCCTCTTGGTTGCTGGTGGGCTTAGGTGGATTCGAACCACCGACCTCACCCTTATCAGGGGTGCGCTCTAACCTACTGAGCTATAAGCCCGCTGCGCCTGTAGATGATAGCATAGGCTCACGGCGGCCGTCAATCGACACCGGAAGGCA
>DATCLD010000202.1:0-3050 GCA_036564115.1 Limnochordales bacterium | reverse complement strand
CGCGACGTGTTCATCCACGTGGTCAAGGAAACCGACGCCGGCATCTACGTGAGCGGGGCCAAGCAGGTGGCGACCGCCAGCGCCCTGACCCACGGGTCTTTTGTGGCCTGCAACAGCGGTTCGGCGGCCCGCCTCCAGGAGGGCCGCGACGAGGACTTCGCCCTGGTGTTCTTCGTGCGCATGAACAACCCGGGCCAGTACCTCATCTCCCGCGCCTCCTACGAAGCCAAGGCGGGGCACCCCTTTGACTACCCGCTGGCCGCCCGCTTTGACGAAAACGACGCGGTGCTCATCCTGGACAACGCCTTCATCCCCTGGGAGGACGTGCTCATCTACCGCGACGTGCGCAAGGTGAAGGCGTTCTACGCGGATTCCGGGTTCTTCCCCCGCTTCAACTTTCAGGCCACCATCCGCATGGCGGTCAAGATGGAGTTCGTGGCGGGCCTCCTGCTCAAAGGAGTCGAGTGCAACGGCACCGCCGACTTCCGGGGCGTCCAGGTGGCGGTGGGCGAGGTCATCGGCCTGCGCAACCTCTTCTGGGCCCTGGTGGCGGCCATGGCGCGGGATCCCGAGCCGAGCCTGGGTGGGAGCGTCGTGCCGCGGCTTGAGTACGCCGGGGCGGCCCGCATCGCTACCAACTTCTCTTGGGACCGGGTGCGGGAGATCTTTGAGCGCATCCTCGGCGGCAGCCCCGTGCTCAACGTGTCGTCCTACAAGGACTTCCTCAACCCCGAACTGCGGCCCATCATCGATCGCTACATGCGGGGCACCGGGCTCACGGCGCTGGAGCGCTCCAAGCTGTTTAAGGTCATTTGGGACGCGATGTACTCGGAGTTCGCCGGGCGGCACGGGCTGTATGAGCTCAACTACGCCGGCAACGCGGAGCAAAAGTACATCGACGTGCTGCAGTGGGCGGCCAAGCGCGGGCAGACGGACGCCTTCAAGGCGATGGTGGACGACTTCATGAGCGACTACGACCTAGGCGGCTGGACGGCCGCCCCGTGGAAAGAAGGCGCGTAGCGAAGGGAGGGCATCACAGATGACCGGCAAGGGAATCGGTTATCCGGTGGCGCAGCTCGCGCACGTGGAGCTCTTCACGCCCAAGCCCGAGGAGTCGCTGTGGTTTTTCCGCGACTTCCTCGGGATGGAACCGGTCGCGCAGGAAGGCCAGTCCGTCTACCTGCGGGGGTATGAAGACAACTACACCTATAGCCTCAAGCTCACCGAGCGGGACAAGCCGGGCTTAGGCCACGTGGCCTGGCGCACGTATTCCCGGGAAGCCCTCGAGGAATGCGCCCGCCAGCTCCAGGACACGCCCTATGGGGTTGGCTGGAGCGACGGCGACCTGGGCCATGGGCCGTCCTACCGGATCCGCACGCCTGACGGGCACCCGATGGAGCTTGTCTGGGAGCTCGAGTACTACGCCGCCCCCGAGGACCAGCGCAGCCAGCTCAAGAGCCGCCCGCAGAAGCGGCCGCTGCGGGGCATCCCGGTGCGCCGCATCGACCACGTCAACCTGATGTGCAAGGACCCGGTGCCCAACCGGGAGTTCTTCATGAACCAGCTCGGTTTCCGCTGGCGCGAGTCCAAGCTGGGCGAAGGCGGCGTCGAGGTGGGCGCGTGGCTGAGCGTGTCGGCCATCGTGCATGAACTGGCGGTCATGCGGGACCGCCTGGGGCTCGGCAACCGGCTGCACCACGTGGCCTACTGGTACGGGTATCCCCAGCACATCTTTGACGTGGCCGACACGGCGCCCGACTACGGCATCACCGTGGAAACCGGGCCAGGCAAGCACGGCACGACGCAAGCCTACTTCATGTACGTCTTTGAGCCCGGCGGCAACCGCGTCGAGCTCTTCGGCGACACGGGCTACCTCATCTTTGACCCCGACTGGAAGACCATCGTCTGGGACGTTTCCAACGAGGTGGACCTGGAGCGCAGCAGCATCTGGTTCGGCGGGAAGCTGCCCGAGTCGTTCTACACCTACGGCACGCCCCATCCGGAGGTGCCCGCGTGGGCCCAGCGGCGGGTGTCGTGACCCGGCCGGGGCGTTCTGCAGCCCGGCGCGGGTTTCAACAAATACGTAGGGGACAAAGGGGGTTTGACGCAGTGAAGCGCATGTCGTGGTTGGTTGCAGTTGCCATGGTCGCGACGCTGCTTTTGGGCACCCAGGCGGCCATGGCCCAGATTACGTTGCGCTTCGCCAACTTCTTCCCGGGACCGGCGGGCCAGAGCAAGCTCATTGACGAGTTTGCCGCGGACATCAACCGCCTCACCGGGGGCCGGGTCGTGATCGAGCACTATCCCGGCGGGACGCTCTTGGGGGCGCCGGAGATCTACGACGGGGTCGTGCAGGGCATCGCGCACCTCGGCATGTCCAACCTCGGCTACACCTTTGGCCGCTTCATGGAAACCGAGCTGCTGGACCTGCCGCTGGGCTTCCCCAACGCCTGGGTGGCCAACAAGGTCGTCCAGGAGTTCTATGACCGCTACAAGCCGGCCGAATGGAACGATACGGTCGTCCTGGCGCTTCACAGCTCGCCCGTCAACGTCATTCTGACCGCGGACCGGCCCGTGCGGCGCCTCGAGGACATGCACGGCCTGACGCTGCGGGGCACCGGCTATATCGCCCGGTTTGTGGAGGCGCTGGGCGCGGTGGCGCGGCCGGTGGCGACCCCGGAAGCGTACGACGCCGTCAACCGCCGGGTCATCGACGGGCTCATGATCCCCTATGAAACCGTCGTCACCTTCCGCTTCGGCGAAGTGACGCGCTACATCACCGAAGTGTGGCCCATGGGCCAGGTGTACACCTTCTACATCGTCGCGAACAAGAACGCCTGGAACTCCCTGCCGGCCGACGTGCGGGAGATTATCACCAATTACATCCGCAACGAGTTCAGCGACAAGCTGGCCAAGATGTGGAACGACATCGACGTGGTCGGCTACGAATACGCCAAGAGCGTGGGGTATGAGTTCATCACGCTGCCCGACGATGAGCTGGTGCGCTGGCAGGCCCGGGCCAACCAGGTGATCAACGACTACATCCGGAC
>DATCLD010000201.1:0-3370 GCA_036564115.1 Limnochordales bacterium | reverse complement strand
TCCGGCAGCGCCGCGGCCAGCGCCTCCGCCTCGGCCAGGCTGCGAGCCAGCACCGCGGCCCGCGGGACCGCGCGCGCCCGGTCCGCATCTTGGGCCCGGGTTTCCACGACACCGGTGCCCGCAGGCGCCGCGGCACCAGCGTCCATCAGTTTCATCACCGCCAGCATGTCGTCAATGGGCGTCACCATGCCGATCCGGTGATCGGCGAAGTCGTAGCCGTAGCCGATGGCGCCCACCAGCTGATCGCCGATGTAGACCGGGCTGCCGCTCATGCCCGCGGCAATGCCCCCGGTACGGTCGATGACGTCGCCGCTGGCGCGGATCAAAATCAGGTCGCCCGAGGGCCCAGCCTGCGGCAACACCCCGAGGAACTCCACTTCAAAGGTTTCGACCTCGGTGCCGCGGACCACCGTCTTCGCCGTGCCCCGCATGCCGGGTTCCAGCGCTTCAATAGAAAAAAAACGAGCCTCGGCGGCGGCCCCCAGAATGGCCGCCACGGCCCAGGCGAACATCCCCATGATAACCGTCCGGCGCAATGCAGTCATCCCTTTCTCTGGCAACACCCGCCATCAATGGCCTACATATTTACCCTTCCCCCCGGCGTAGTCCTTCCGTTGGAATCGTCGGCAATGTAGCGGGACATCTGCTCATACACCATGTCCGCCAGGCCCAGCACACCCGCGGCGGCCATGGCCCGCGCCCGCTCCTGATCGAGCATCTCCTCAAAGAGCTCCACGCCGGGCCCATCCAGCATGCCGGCCTTCAACACCGTACGGCGCATGCCCCGCCACAGCTGCTCCAGGAACAGGGCCTCCAGCTGCTCCGCGGCCCAGCGCAGCCGCGCCGCCTCCCCGGCGCCGACCGGCGGCTCCTCCCAGCCAGGGGTGAAGGCAAGACCCGTGCTGCCCGCGGCGCGGACCGTTGCCGACGGTTGCGGATTGGTCCGGACCGCCAGCTCCGTGCTGAAGCTGGCCGCGGGGCTCGCGGCTCCGGCGGCACCGTGGGCGCCGGCTCCGGCGACAGTCCCCGCGGCGCCGCTGGGGCCCTGGCTACCGGCCCCTTGGGCTCTGGGGCCGTGGATACCGGTTCCTTGGGCTCGAGCGGCCGTTCGCACCCCGCCCGCCACATGGGCCCCATCGCCCGTCTGCGGGGCGGGAGCTGCCCCCGTGACAAGTCCCATGAGCGCCCTCATCATCCGCCCTCACCCCTCCTTTCCGGTTCGCCGGCGGTCGCCCGCCCCCTACAACGGCGGTCGGCCGCGTCCTACAAGATCTCAAGCTGCGCGTAGAGGGCCCCGGCCGCCTTCATGGCCTGGAGGATGGCGATAATGTCCCGCGGTGTGGCACCGATGGCGTTGAGAGCATTGACCACGTCTTCTACGCTGGCGCCGCTTTGGAGCACCACGGTGCGGGCCCGATCCTCTTCCACGAGCACGGTCTTCTGCTCGGTCACCACCGCCTCGCCGCCCTCGCCACCGGAGCCGGTCACAGCCACCAGCGGCTGGGTCTCCACCCTTACCCTGAGGCTCCCGTGGGCGACCGCCACCGTGGCGACCCGCGCCCGGTGTCCCATCACGATGGTACCCGTGCGCTCGTTAATGACGACCTTCGCGATGGCGTCAGGCGTGACGGGCAGCTCTTCCACCGCCGCGATGAATTCCACCACCCGGCCCGCAAAGGCCGGCGGGATCTGCAGCCGGATCGCGCTCCGGTCCAGGGCCTCGGCGGTGGTCGGGGTGAACACCTGGTTGATCACGTCCGCCACCCGGGCCGCCGTCGTAAAGTCCGGCTCGGTCAACAAAAGGGTGAGGTAGCCGCCTTCCTGAACGACGGTAGTCGGGACGAATCGCTCCACGATGGCGCCGCCGGGAATCGTTCCGACCGCGGCGTGGTTGCGCTGGGTCTGGTTGTCGCCTGACCGCACGTTGAAGCCGCCAATGGAAACCGGCCCCTGCGCCACCGCGTACACCTGGCCGTCGGCGGCCTGCAGCGGCGTCTGCAACAGGAAGCCGCCCTGGAGGCTGCGGGCGTCGCCGATGGAGGACACCGTCACGTCGATGCGGTCGCCGGGCCGCACAAACGCCGGCAGGTCCGCGGTGACCATGACGGCCGCCACGTTGCGCAGGCGCAGGGCGTCCCGGTCCACCGTGATGCCGAAGCGCTCCAGCATGTTGGCCACCATTTGCACGCTGGCCTGGCTGCCGCGGCCGTCGCCGGTACCTTCAAGGCCGATGACGAGCCCCATGCCAAAAAGCTGGTTGTCCCGCACGCCGTCGAAGCGGGCGATGTCCTTGATCCGCACGGTCGGCTGGTGGGCTGACTCGGCCGAGATGGTCACCGCAGGCCGTACGCCCTCCACCGCCTGACCATAGGCCGGCACCAGGGCCGCGCCCAGTACGGTCAGGCCTGCTACGGCCATGCAGAGGAAGAGGTCGATCGCGCTTCGCCGCATCCGCACACCCATGCCCTCCTTGCCTCGCCGCAGCAGCCGGCGGCGGGACGGTCAAACGAGCCGGTCGAAACGTCCAAAGAAGCCGGCTTACGTTGCCAACGAGCCGGCTGGAGCACTCAAAAGAGCCAGTTGAGCAACCGGGTCAGCAAGCCCGGCTCTTGCTTGTCGCCGATGACTCCGGCGCCATGATAGGTGATGGTGGCATCAGCCACGTAGGTGGACAGCACCGTGTTGTCCGGGGCGATATCCTGCGGCCGGATGATGCCGCTGACCACGATCACTTGTTCCTCATCGTTGACGATGATGGTCTGCCGCCCCTCGATGACGAGGTTTCCGTTGGGCAGCACCTCCACCACTTTCGCGGTCATGCGGGCGCTGAGGCTGCCGCCCCGGGTCGTGCTGCCGCCGGCCCGGAAGTTGTCCTTGCCGCTCACACCGAAACCGGGTACGAGCGGGACCGAGTTCCACAGGATTGGGCCGAAATTCACCGACGCGTCCTGGCCCGTTTGCGTCTGGGCCGTGCTCGTGGCCTGGGTCCGCTCGACGATGATAATCGTCACCAGGTCCCCGACTTGCCGCGCCTTGTTGTCCGCGTAGAGGCTTCCCGAGCCTGTCCACAGGGAGCTGGCCACCGCCGGCCCAACCACCAGCGCGGGCAGGGCAGCCCCCACCGCGACGAGAAGCCACAGCTTGAAACGCTTGCACCGGCGAGCCACGCCGTCACTCCCCCTCCCGCGGCCCCCGCCCGTCAAGGAACGAGGGCCTCCACCGCGTCGGCGCCCACGACGCGCGCCTGGAGCACGTACCCGGAAAGGCTGTTTTCCACCCGCACGACGTCGCCAAGGCGGCCGTCTTCCAGGGCCACGCCGGGGGCGCTGACCCAAACCGGCCCCGCCTGGGCGGCGATGCTCACCGCCCG
>DATCLD010000200.1:0-3422 GCA_036564115.1 Limnochordales bacterium | reverse complement strand
GAAATTGGTTGCGGTCGCGGCAGGTGCCGGTGACCCGTCCTTGTACGTGAGGAGCAAGTTCCTGCGGCGCGTACAAAGAAGAATCCCCCGCAGGGGGCCGGTTCCGGTGCCTGGGGGGGTGGGGATCGGCTCGGATACCGCGTGCCCTTTGGGGGATCTTCTTGCCGGATGGCGAAGCCACCGGCTTAGGATTTTGGCGTTGTATCATATTTGACTCCTACGGCCCCTTTCCTGCCGTCCGCTGGTCCCGTTTATCAACGGGCCGCCTGCCATCACGGAAGAATGCGCCTTCTCCGTCCATTGTCCAATTTACAAGACTCCGGTAGTCCTAGAGGAAAACACAGGAGGATAGAGTAAATCTTCCGGCAACTGACGGGGTTTATTTCTCCTTTACCGGGGTTGCCTGGTCACAGCGCACTGGGCCCGGTGTACCCCGATTCGCGCCCAGTGCGGGCATAGCCGGTATCAACCGGCCAACGGTAGTTACGACAAGCAGAGACGGACCTCGAAAAAGTCAGATAATGTAGCAGCGTGTAGGAGTAGCCTGGAGCGCGTTTCTGAGATCGGATTGCGAAGGCGAGGAGATTGCCGGTGAAGACTACTTTGGAGTCCATCCACGTATTGGACGCACTCAGTGCACTCAACGCCGAGGTCCTTCGGGGCGGGCCGGAGCCGAGCCCAGCGGGCGGGCGCTAGACACGAGCCGGTGGCCAGAAGTCGCGGGTGCGTCGCCGGGAACCCAAGCGGCGCAGCCTCCGGTGCCCGGGATTTCCCCGCTAGTACGCGAGCATGTCGCGCAACTTGGACTTCGATGTGGTTTCGCCGCCCCTCTCAGCTATCTCACGCGCAAAAGGAGAGGGAGCTGGATCCCCTGACCGGTCTGTTCAACCGCGTGGGGCTTGAGCGCAGGTGGCAGGAGTGCGCGGCCGCGCCCCGGGGCGCCTTGCTGTTTGCCGACTTGGATGGTTTCAAAGCGCTCAACGATGTGCGGGGTCATCTCGAAGGCGACCAATTCCTGCGTGATCTGGCGCGTATGCTGCGCGAGGCTTGCCCGCAGGACACCGTCATCACGCGGTATGGAGGTGACGAGTTTGTCCTGCTCGCGCCCGGCGCAGGCCGGGTCGAGGCGCTCCGGCTCCGGGCCAAGGTCATGGACCGCGTGCGGCAGCATGTGCCGAGATGGAGCCGCCGCAGCCCGCCATCACCATCGGCATTGCCCTGTGGCCCCACGACGGCCGCAAGCTCCAGACGCTGATCGGGAAGGCCGACCAGCGCATGTACCAACACAAGCGGCGTCAGGTTGCCCAAGCGCTGACCAGCAAAGGTAAGGCCCAGGGGCGGCTACCGGGTGGCTTCTTCGAAGGCTGGCTGATCAACAGCCCCGACGGCATCATTATCACCGATCCGGACATGCAGATCTTGTACGTAAACCCAGCCTACGAGCGGCGGGCGGGTTACACCCTGCGGGAGCTGGTCGGCAAGCGGCCCAACTTTATCGGATTGTCGACCGGCTATCCCGACGGCCTCGCGGGTGAGGAGATCCCCTTGGAGGCGCGCATCGTGGCCATAGCGGATGTCTACGACGCGCTGCGCTCCGAGCGCCCGTACAAACCCAGCTGGTCCCACCAGCAGGCGGTGGAGCAGATCCGCACCGGACGGGGGCAGGCTTTCGACCCAGCGTTGGTGGAGGTGTTTCTGGCGGTAGCCGACAGCTTCGCACAGGTATGGGATCGCATGAACGACGACTCCAAGTTTGTCGCAGGCGGCTGACGGTTCCGGGCCCGACGGCGGGTGAGGGCGATTATGGGCGCGGTCTCGACTAAGAAAAAGCTCTGATTGACATTGTTTGTCGAACGGCTCCCGCCCTCAAGTTGTCAGCCGCCACGCCCGATGGTACAAAATGAAACTGTGGGTTGGGGTTTCCCAACGCGCGGGGAGGTATAGAGGGTGGCCAAGGAAGGCTCCTACTGGCTCCGGTTGCGGATGTCGGCCAAGATAGGCGGCGGATTCGCGCTCGTGCTTGTCTTGGTTGTCGTTGTAGCGGTTCTCGGGCTCTATGCAGTGCGCGAGCTCACCGGCGTGTTCACGGGCGTTTTGGAGGCCGACGTCCAGGCGACCATTGAGGCGCGGCGGCTGGAACTGTTGACACAGGACTCCGTCGCTAGCGTCCTAGAGTACTTCTTGCCCTCCGACGCTATTTCCCGCATTCTTGAAGAATGGCAAGGGACCTACGCTTCGCTTGAGCGCCGTGTGACGGATGAGACCGGCCGGCAAATACTTGTCCAACTGAAAGAGGCGCAGGATCAATTTTTCGCGATTTCCCAAGAGGATTTCGCTGCCTTTACCCGGCGGAACGATCTGGAAAGCTTGGCTGCACGCGCCCAACAGCTCGTCGGGCAACTGGTCCGCCACGTGGACAGCCTGATGGACGCGGCTGAGGCCCAGGTCATGGACGCGGCCCGCATGGCGGAGTTGCGCATCTTGGCGGCCATGGCGGCGGCGCTGGTGGCGGGCCTTATCGCTTCGATCCTGCTCACCCGCGCCATCAGTGGGCCGCTGGTCCGCATCGCGAGCGTAGCCGGCCTGGTGGCCGACGGCGACCTGACGGTGGAGATTGCCCAGGTCAAGCAGCAGGACGAGGTCGGGCAGGTCACCAACGCGTTCGCCGCTATGACCAACAACCTCCGGCAACTGGCGCAGCGCATCATCCAGTCCACCGACGCCCTCACCCGCTCCAGCGAAGAGCTGTCGGCTTCGGCGGAGCAGGCCGCCCGGGCGACGGAGCAGATAACGCAAACCATTGGCCAAGTGGCGGCGGGCACGGGTGATCAAAGCCGCACGGTGCAGCAGGTGGTCGGCATCGTCAGCGAGCTGAAGCAGGCCATCGACCGCATTGCCGCGGGCGCCGCCGAACAGGCCCGAGTGGTGCACGAGGGCGGCCGCTTGGTCCAGGAGATGATGGGGGCCATCAAGGCGGTGGCCGACAACGCCCGCCAGGTGGCGGCGGCTTCCCGGGACGGCGTGGCCACGGCCCGGCAGGGCGGTGAGACGGTGCGCCAGACGGTGGTCGGCATGGAAGGGATCCAGCGGACGGTATTTGCCACCGCCGAGAAGGTGCGGGAGCTGGGCCGGCACTCGCAAAAGGTGGGCGACATCGTGCAGGTCATCTCCGACATCGCCGAGCAGACCAACCTGCTGGCGCTCAACGCCGCCATCGAGGCCGCCCGGGCCGGCGAGCACGGCAAGGGCTTCGCCGTCGTGGCCGACGAGGTGCGCAAGCTGGCCGAGCGGTCGGCGGCGTCCGCCAAGGAGATTGCGGCGCTCATCTCCGACATGCAGGCGGGCATCGAGGAGGCCGTTGAGGCCATGCAGATGGGGACCCGCGAGGTGGAGGTCCGCACGGAGCAGGCCCGCCAGGCTGG
>DATCLD010000199.1:0-3956 GCA_036564115.1 Limnochordales bacterium | reverse complement strand
TGCACGCTTACGAGAAGATCAAGAGCCAGCTGGCAACGGATCCCAGCCTGGCGGCCACGTTGAAGGAGCTCCAGGCGCAGATCTCGAACGGTGGATAGTCCGGGCTGTTGGCCGGCTGGGGACAGCTTGTGGACAGCCCGTTGACGGCCGGTGGAAACCCCGTGGACGTCCCGTGGATGACCGGGGGTGCCGGCCGGCGCCCAGTGGGTATGTGGAAACCGCAAACCCCCCGCTCCACAACGCTTCCCCAGCCGGAAACGCCGCCACGGCAGGCCGGGAAGCGGTTTTCCCCACAACCCACAACCCCTGCTAATGCTTCTGCGGCCTACAAGACCTGATGGATAGTGAAGCAGTCCGAAGGAGTGGCAAGCGATGCAATTCACCTGCGACCGGGAAATCCTTGTGCAAGCTGTTGCCATCGTGGAGCGGGCGGTGGCGACCCGGGATGCCATGTACCTGCTGACGGGCATCCTGATCGACGCCCGGGCCGATCAACTGAAACTCGTGGCCACCGACCTGGAATTGGGGATCGAGTGCACGCTCCAGGCGGACGTCAAGCGGCCGGGCGCGGTGGTGGTCGACGGCCGGCTCTTTGGACAGCTCATTCGCAAGCTGCCCGGCGAGCAGGTGCAGGTGGAGCTGGGGGACGGGGAGGGGTTGGCCGTGGTCCGCTCGGGGAGCGCCGAGTTCTCCCTGCACACCCGGCCGGCGCACGACTTCCCGCCGCTGCCCGACAAGCCGGCCGAGGATCGCTGGACCGTCTCCCAGGCTCTGTTGCGCAACATGATCCGCCAGACCGCCTTCGCCGCCGCGGCCGACGAAAGCCGGCCGTATCTCACGGGCGTCCTGTTTGAGGTGTCGGGCGAGGAGCTGCGCCTGGTGGCCACCGACTCCAACCGCCTGGCCTACAGCAAGGGCCTGCTGGCACAGCCCGCCGCGGCGCCCCGCCAAGCCATCGTGCCCGCGCGGACGGCCCAGGAGGTGGCGCGGGTGCTGCAGGACGACGAGGAGGCGCAGGTGGTCGTCTCCGTGGCCGACAACCACATTTCCTTTGAAACCGGCACGGCCCGCGTCGTGTCGCGGCTTTTGGAGGGAACGTATCCCAACTACCGCCAGGTGCTGCCGCAGGAGCAGCCCATCCGCACCCGGGTTCCCCGGGACGTGTTCCAGGCGGCGGTGGAGCGTGCGGCCCTGCTGTCCCGCAAGGGGCCCGCGGTCGTCATCGTCAACGTACGGGACCAGGTGCTCACCTTAAGCGCGCGGGAGGCCGACGTGGGGCGGTCCCATGAGGAGATCCCCGTCGTGCATGAGGGCCAGGACGGCCAGAACGCCTATCAAGCGCGCTTCTTGCTGGACGTCCTCCGGGTGCTGGACAGCGACGAGGTCCAGTTCGACTTCTCCGAGGGCGACAAGCCGGCGACGGTCAAGCCGGCAGGCGGGGAAGACTACCTGTGCCTGATCATGCCCATCCGGTTGGGCTAGGTACGGGGATCGCGCAAGGGATCGGACGCTGTTGGACATCCGCCGGTTAATCCTTAAGGACTTCCGCAACTACGCCCACCTGGATCTGGAGCCGGCCGGCGGGCTCAACCTGCTGGCCGGCGCCAACGCGCAGGGCAAGACCAACCTGCTCGAGAGCATCCTCTTTTTGGCCGTCTTCCGCTCGCCGCGCGCCGGGCGCGAGGCGGAGCTCATTCGCTGGGGACAAGAGGAAGCGCAGGCGGCGGCGGTGATTGGCCGCGGCGAGACCACCGGGCGCCTCGAAGTCCGGCTGCGGCACGACGGGCCGAAGGCGATCCTTTGGAACGGCTCCGCGCAGCGTCCGCAGGAAACGCTGGGCCTGTTGACCGCGGTGAGCTTTTTCCCGGACGACCTGGACCTCGTCAAAGGGGCTCCCGCAGGACGGCGCCGGCTCTTGGACGTCCTCCTTTGCCAGGCGGACGGGCTTTACCGGCGGCACCTGGTGCGCCTGCAGCGGGTGCTGAGGCACCGCAACGTGCAGCTCAAAGGATTGCAGGGAATGCCGAGAGCCGCCGCTTTGCTTGAGGTATGGAACGAGCAGCTGGTGGCCGAAGCGGTGCCCATCGCCGTGCGCCGGGCCAGGGCGGTGCGGCGGCTGGGGGAGTGGGCGGCCGCCATCCACGGCCGCATCACGGGCGGGCGAGAGCGGCTGGAGCTCGTCTACCAGCCCTTTTTCGCCGGCGACTCCGAGCCGGTGCGGGCAGAGTGGGAGGATCCCGCCGCGGTGCGGGAGCGGTTTCAAGAGGAGCTCCGCCGGCGGCAGGGGGAGGAGATCGCGCGGGGCGTGTCCCTCGTGGGGCCGCAGCGGGATGACGTCCGCTTCCTCATCGACGGGGCCGACGCGCGGAGCTTTGCCTCCCAGGGGCAGCAGCGCACCGCGGTGCTGGCCGTGAAACTGGCGGAGCTGGAGCTCTTGAGGGAGGAGACGGCGGAGTACCCGGTGCTGCTTTTGGACGACGTTCTTTCCGAGCTGGACGCAAGCCGGCGGGCGTACCTCCTGGAGGTCGTCGCCGACACCGTGCAGACCTTCGTCACCACGGCCCACCTGGAGCCTCTGCCGGCCGCCCTGCGGGAGCGGGCCCGCATTTTCCACGTACAGGCCGGCACGGTCCGCCCGGCCTGACGCCCAAGGCCGGCAGCGGGCATCTAGGCGCCAAGGGCGACAAGGGGCGCAGAGACCAGCAGGGGTGGCCCATCGGCGCCGGGTGCCCGTCTTTACCCTGTCCAGGGATTTTCCGGCGGTTGTGCTATAATAACTCAGGATTTGAGTCTGGAAACGGGGGTTTCCGGCTTTGGAAAGAGAACGGCTCCAACAGGCCTACGAGGCCGAGCAGATCCAGGTCCTCGAAGGCCTGGAAGCCGTGCGCCGGCGGCCGGGCATGTACATCGGCAGCACCGACGCGCGCGGGCTGCACCACCTGTTCGTAGAGGTGGTCGACAACAGCATCGACGAGGCGATGGCGGGCTATTGCGACCGCATCGACGTCATCGTGCACAAGGACGGTTCGCTGACCGTCATCGACAACGGCCGCGGCATTCCCGTGAGCATCCATCCCAAGACCGGGCGCCCCGCGGTGGAAACCGTGCTGACTACGCTGCACGCCGGCGGCAAATTCGGCGAGGACGGCGGGTACAAGGTTTCGGGCGGCCTGCACGGTGTGGGCGTGTCCGTGGTCAACGCGCTCTCCGAGTGGCTGGAGGTGGAGGTCAAGCGCGGCGGCAAGATTTACCGCCAGCGTTTCTCCCGGGGGACGCCCGTCACCGAGCTTGAGGTGGTGGGGAAGTGCGAGGGCACCGGCACCCGGGTCACCTTCAAGCCTGACCCGCAGATCTTTGAGACGTTGGACTTTGACGCCAACATCCTCGCGCATCGCCTGCAAGAGCTCGCGTTCCTCAACAAGGGCGTCCGCCTGACGTTGTACGACGAGCGGGACGGGCGCAGGGAAGAGTTCCAGTACGACGGCGGGCTAAAGTCGTTTGTGCAGCAGCTCAACCGCAATAAGGAAGTGCTGCATCCCGACGTCATCTACGTGGAAAAGATGGCGGGCGACATCGGCGTCGAGGTCGCCCTGCAGTACAACACCGGCTACAACGAAACCGTCCTGTCCTTCTGCAACAACATCAACACCCATGAGGGCGGCACCCACCTGACCGGTTTCCGCGGCGCCTTGACCCGCACCCTCAACGACTACGCCCGCAAGCTCAACCTCCTCAAGGACAGCGAGGAGAACCTGACGGGCGAGGACGTGCGGGAAGGCCTGACCGCGGTCGTGAGCGTCAAGGTCCGGGAGCCGCAGTTTGAAGGCCAGACCAAGACCAAGCTGGGCAACAGCGAGGTGCGGGGTGCGGTGGAGTCGGTGGTGGCCGAGGGGCTCGCCACCTACCTGGAGGAGCACCCCAGGGAAGCCCGGCGCATTGTGGAAAAGGCGATCCAG
>DATCLD010000198.1:0-4727 GCA_036564115.1 Limnochordales bacterium | reverse complement strand
ACTCCTCGCCTCGCCAGCGCCCAGGCCACTGCCGCAGCCTTAGGCCACAAAGACCGTGATGACCGCCGTCGCCACCAGGTTGAGGATGGCCAGCGGCAGCAGCACCTTCCAGCCCAAATCCATGAGCCGGTCGTAACGGAGCCGGACCAGGGTCGCCCGCAGCCAGATGAACACGAACAGCAGGAACCCGAGTTTCACCAGGAACCAAGCCACCGGCGGCAGGAACGCCGGCCCGTTCCACCCGCCCAGGTACAAGAGCGTCACCAAGCTTGAGGCCGTGATCATGTGAATGTACTCGGCCATCATAAACATGGCGAAGCGCATGCCGCTGTACTCTGTGCTGTAGCCCGCCACCAGCTCCGTCTCGGCCTCCGGCAGGTCAAAGGGCACCCGGGCCGACTCGGCCAGCGCGGCGATGAAGTAGATCACGAACCCCAGTGGCTGGAGCAAGATGAACGGCAGCCGTTCCTGGGCGGCCACGATCTCCGTCAACCTGAGCGATCCGGCCATTGTCAACACGCCGAGCAGGCTCAAGCCCATGGCCAGCTCGTAGCTGATAAGCTGAGCGCTCGCCCGCAGCGACCCCAGCAGCGAGTACTTGCTCTGGGACGACCAGCCCGCCAAGGTGACGCCGTACACGCTCAGCGCCGCGAAGGCCACGGCCACCAGCACCCCACCGGGCGGGTCCGCAACTGCCAACGGGATGGTGATCCCACCGACCTGCACCGGCGGCCCGACGGGAATGACCGACCAGGCCGCCAGCGCCGTAAAGACGCTGATGATGGGCGCCAGCCGGAACACGAGGCGGTCGGCGTCCCTGGGAATGATGTCCTCTTTGACAATGGCTTTGATTGCGTCCGCCGCCGGCTGCAGAAGGCCCCAAGGCCCCGTGCGGGTCGGCCCCCAGCGCAGGTGGAAGTAGCCCAGCACCTTGCGCTCGATGAGCGTCATGCCCGCAAACAGGCTGGCGAGGCTCACAGCCAAGATCACGCTGCGGACGAGCACCAACCCGACCGTGTCCATCAGCCGACCTCCTCCAACACCCGCTTGCGCACCTGGACCTTGGCCCACAGGGCCCCCTCGAGCAGCCGGTTGACGGCGCCGTCAGGCGCGCCCCACGGCACCTGCACGGTGCCCGGAACGACCGCCGCGTTGATCCGCACTGGCAGGGACAGGGCGCCGCCCGCCGCCTGCAAGGTGACCGTGTCGCCGGCTTTGAGGCCCAAGGTCGCCGCGTCCGCGGGATGGAGCAGGGCTTCGGCCTTCGGCTGCACGGAGCGGAAGCCCGGGTCGAAACGGGCGGTGCCGCCGCCGCCGTAAAGCCGGTCCACGGCTACCAGTACCAGTCCCCCGTCCGCCGCGGCCGCGGGAGCCACGGGAGCCGGCGCCTCCGCCGGCCACGGCGCCCCGGCCAAGAAGCCGTCCGCAGCGAGCTCGCCCAGGAGACGCTCCATCTCCTGCCTGAACTCGCGGCGCGAGGGGATGAGCTTCTTGCCCATGGCGTCCGCGATGGCCAGGAAGATGTCCCCGTCGGTGCGGCTCTCGCCGCCGGGGGGCATGGCCGGGTTGACCTCCTGCACGCGGCCTTCCATGTTGGTGTACGTCCCCCGCTTGGCCGCGAACGGTGCCGCGGGCAGCACCACGTCGGCGAAGCGTGCGGTTTCGGTCAAGAACATGTCCTGGACGACCAGGAACGGAACTTGGCTCAGCGCCTTGTCCACAAGCGCCCCGTGGGGATACGTCTCCGCCACGTTGGCGCCGACGATGTAAAGCGCCCGGAGCGTCCCGGCGGCGGCCGCCTGCAGCATGCGGCCGGTGTCCATGCCCGCCTGGTCCGGGGCCACCGGCCGGTGGCCGGGCAGCCGGTCCGGGCGCACGCCCATGGCCTCCGCGCCGCGGCTGTTGGCCTGCTCGCCCGGGATGAGCACCCGGACGCTGCGGTCGCCGCCCTGGGCCACAAACACCTGCAGGAGTTCCGCGAGGGCCTGCCCGACGGCCAAATCCTCGCCGCCCCAGACGACCACAGCCTTGCGGCCCTGGCGCAAAGCCGCCACCAGCGGCGCCGCAGCCCCGGGCTTGTCGTCGCCGCCGGCCAAAGCCGCCGCCGCCTGCCGGAGCGCGGCCGCGGTTTCCGCGGGCAGAAGCGGGACGCGGGTGTGGGGCACCAGGTACTCCTGCTGCCGCGCACCGATGGTCAGCAGCGAGGCACCCCGCCGCTGGGCGGCTCGCCGGATGCGCAGGTCAGCCACGGGCATGCGCTCCGCGGGCAGGACGTCCACCACCAGGATGACGTCGGCGTCATCAAGGTCCACCAGCCGCCCGCCGTACTTGTCCCAAGAGGCCACCTGCTGCCGGCCGACCCGGTGATCCACGTGGGGCGTCCCCACGACGTCGCGGGCCAGCTTTTGGAAGAGGTACGCCTCCTCGTTGGTCAGGCGGCCGCCGCCGATGAAACCGATGGCCCCGGCGCCGTGGTCCCGCGTGATGGTGCGGAGGCGGTTGGCGATCTCCATCAGGGCCTCAGTCCAGCTGACGGGGACCAATTGGTCGCCCCGGCGCATGAGGGGCTGCGTGATCCGGTTCTCTTCGTTGACGTACTGGTAGTTGAAGCGGCCCCGGTCGCACAGCCAGCCGCCATCGACGTCCGGGTGCTCCCGTGAGACGACCCGCGCCAGCTCCCCGAAGCGGAAGTCCAGGCGCACGTTGCAGCCCACCGGGCACGCCGTGCAGATGGACGGCGCCGGCGACATGTCCCAGGGGCGGCCCTTGAAGCGGTAGTTCTTGGACGTGAGCGCTCCCACCGGGCACAGCTCGATGGTGTTGCCGCTGAAGTAGGAATTGTAGGCCTCCCCGGTCGCGGTCCGGATCAGGTTTTCGTGGGCGCGCTCCACGACCACCAGATTGCCTTCTAGGGCGATTTCCTTGTCAAACCGCACGCAGCGGCGGCACAAGATGCAGCGCTCTTCGTCCAGGAGGATGAAGTTGCCCAGGTCCACCGCCTTGCGCTTCTTCATCTTGGGCACCGTCAGGCGGCTCGTGGGCAGGCCGTACTTGAACGTGTTGTCCTGCAGCGGGCACTCCCCGCCCTTGTCGCACACCGGGCAATCCAGCGGGTGGTTGAGCAGCAAAAACTCAAGGACGCCCTGGCGCAGGTGCCGGATGACGGGCGTGTCGGTCTTGACGACCATCCCTTCCGCGGCCTTCGTCGTGCAGGCGGGAACGGGCTTGCGCTGGCCCTCGACCTCCACCAGGCACATGCGGCACACGCCGACGGGCTCCAGCTTCGGATGGTGGCAAAACACCGGTATTTCGACGCCGGCCAAGGCGGCGGCTTCCACCAGGCCCATTCCCTTGGGCACCTGCACTTGGCGTCCGTCGATGGTCAAGGTGACCATGTCACTCATGCGCTACGCACCTCCCGTGGACGCTCCGCCAGGCAGGCGCGCCCATGGATGTGGGCTTCAAACTCGTCGGCGAAATGCTTCAGCACCGACTGCAGGAACGTAATCGAGAAGTCCGACAAGAGGCAGATGGTCGTGCCGCTCATGGTGCCGCGCAGGCTCTTGAGGACCTCGATGTCCTCGGGCGTCCCCTCGCCCCGCTCGATTTTGCGCAACAGGCGCGCCGTCCAGGCGGTCCCTTCCCGGCACGGCGTGCACTGGCCGCACGACTCATGCGAGAAGAAGTCCGCGTAATACAAGGCCGTCCGCACCATGCAGACATGCTGGTCAAAGATCATCACGCCCGCGGTGCCCAGGATCGAGCCGGCCTGCTGCACCGAGTCGAAGTCCAGCGGCAGGTCCAGATTGTTGGACAAAAGCACCGGCGAGCTCGCGCCGCCCGGCTGCACGGCCTTGAGCTTGGAGCCCGGTTTCATGCCGCCGGCCACCTCGATGAGCTCGCCCAGGGTAACGCCCAGCGGCAGCTCGTAGTTGCCCGGGCGGTTGACCGCGCCGCTCACCGAAAAGATCTTGGTGCCGGGGCTCTTCTCGGTGCCGATGGAGAGGAACCAGTCCGCGCCCCGGTCGATGATGAAGGGCACGTTGCACAAGGTCTCCACGTTGTTGACGACCGTCGGCATGCCGTACAAGCCCGCGACCGCCGGGAAGGGCGGCTTGTTGCGGGGCTCGCCGCGGCCGCCTTCCAGGGAGCTCAGGAGCCCGGTTTCCTCGCCGCAGATGTAGGCGCCCGCGCCCCGGTGGACGACGATCTCCTGGGAGAAGTCGGTGCCCAGGATGCGGTCGCCCACGTAACCCTTGGCCCGGGCCTGCTCGATGGCGTCCAGCAGCACCCGGTAGCCCTTGCGGAACTCGCCGCGGATGTAGATGAAGGAACGGGCCGCCCGCACCGCGTAGGCCGCGAGCAAAATGCCCTCGATGAGCAGGTGCGGGTTGTACTCAATCAACATGCGGTTGTTGAAGGTACCCGGCTCGCTCTCGTCGGCGTTGCAGCACAAATACCGCGGCCGGCCGTCGTCGGGGAGGAATCCCCACTTCAGGCCCGCGGGGAAGCCCGCGCCGCCGCGGCCCCGCAGGTTCGCCTTCTTGACCTCCGCGTGCACATCGGCCGGCGTCATGCTCTTGAGGGCCTTGCGCAGGGCCTGATAACCCCCTTGGGCCTCGTAGTTTTCGATGCGGGTCAGGTCCACCTCGCCGATGCCCTTGGTCAGGACCTTTTCGTACTTCACGCGCTCTCCCCCGCTTCCCACACGGCCCCGGGCTGGATCA
>DATCLD010000197.1:0-4755 GCA_036564115.1 Limnochordales bacterium | reverse complement strand
CGGATGACGTAAGCCGGCAGCACCACAAACAGGCCCACCGTCAAGCCGACGGCCAGCGCCAGGGACAAGGCCAGTTCCCTGGCGCTTAAGGGCTCCTCCTGGCCACCGGTGGCCTGCGCAGCCGAAAAATTCAGGGCCCGGATACCGAGGACCAAGGCCTCCACCAACGCCACCGCGCCGCGCAGCAAAGGCCGCCGCAGGATCGGATACCGCTGGGACCAGGGCGCCAGCGCCTGCTCGTGCACGGCGATGGACCCGTCTGGCCGCCGCACCCCGATGGCCAGCGCACGCCGGCCCCGCATCATCACGCCTTCAATGACGGCCTGGCCGCCGTAGAAAAACGAATCTTTCATCCCGATACCCTCTTTCCCGGCTCACCGCCGGCGGTAGTCAGGACACCGCGTCGCGTTGGGCCGCTGCGGCCGCCAGCAGGCGCTTCCGTAGTTGTACTTGCACGTGTCGCACAGAAACCGGCTGCCGCCGAAAAGCTGGGCGAGCTTGTGCCGCACCTGGTCCCACCAGTTCACTGGTCGGACCTCCCCTTGAGCTCGTCCACTTGCGCCGCCAAGAGCGCCCGCAGCCGGTCTAGGCCCGCTCCGGTCTTTGCAGAAATGGCCACCGCGGCAGGCGTGCGCCGGGCCCACTGTTCCACCTGTGCGGGATCGGGCACGGCGTCCAGCTTGTTGAAGGCGATCACCATCGGCTTGCCCAAGGCCCCGATCTCATCTAAGACCGCTTCGACAGCGCCCATCCGCTCTTCCGCGTCGGGCTGGCTGGCATCGACCACATGCACGAGGATGTCGGCCTCTGCAACCTCCTCGAGCGTCGCCCGGAACGCCGCCACCAGTTGGTGGGGAAGCTTGCGCAGGAAACCGACGGTGTCGGTCAACAGCGCATCACAGCCCGGGGACAGCGTCACCCGACGGATGGTCGGGTCCAGCGTCGCAAACAGGCGGTTTTCCGCCAGCACCCCGGCGCGGGTCAGGGCGTTCATCAAGGTGGACTTGCCGGCGTTGGTATATCCGACGAGCGCGATGACCGGCAGCCCCGTCCGGCGGCGGCCCGCCCGCTGCACCGCCCGGGTGCGCCGCACCTCTTCCAGCTCCCGCCGGATCATGGCGAGGCGGCGCCGGATGCGCCGCCGGTCCGTTTCCAGCTTGGTTTCACCGGGACCGCGGGTACCGATGCCACCGCCAAGCCGCGACAGCGCTGTACCGGATCCTGCCAGGCGCGTGAGCTGGTAGGTGAGCTGCGCGAGCTCCACCTGAAGCTTGCCTTCCTTGGTGCGGGCCCGCTGCGCGAAAATGTCCAGGATCAGCTGGGTCCGGTCGACGACGGGCAGTTCCAGGAGCTCCTCCAGGTTGCGGGCCTGTGCCGGGGTCAGCTCGTCGTCGACGACGACCAGGTCCGCGCCCAGCTCCCACGCCAGAGCCTTGGCTTCCCGGGCTTTACCGACGCCGATGTAGGTGGCGGCCAGCGGCCTGTCAAGCCGCTGGATAACGCTCCCCACCACCTGCCCGCCGGCGCTGCGGACAAGTTCCGCCAACTCGTCCAGCCGATCGTCGACGCCGATCAAGAGCACTCGCTCGCCCGTCTGCTTCCCGCGGCCTGAGGTCATGACTTCACCCCTATTGTCCCGTGGCAGCGCCCGGCCGCCGGCCGTGGCCGGGAAGCGGCGGGCGGGCCCGCTCCATCGCGAAACGGCCCTTTCCCACCTGGGGACAAGGGCCGTCTTGCTTCGCGACTAACACGCCGTTTTGTATTTTACCATACAAGCGGGCGGCCCGTCACCGTTCGGTGCGGGCCGCCTTGGTTGCTGCGCTCTGCAATCCGCGTATCCCGGCTTACGCCTGGCGCTTCATGAGCCCGCCGTTGGAGGGGTACGGGTAGCGCTGGCGCTCCAGCTCCTTACGCACCTCGGGGTTGAGGATGCGCAGGTAGGTCCCCTTCATGCCCAGCGAGCGGGATTCGATCACGTTGGCCGACGCGAGCTTGCGCAGGGCGTTGACAATCACCGAGCGGGTAATGCCGGCCTGGTCCGCGATGCGGCTGGCCACCAGCAGGCCTTCGTCGCCCTCCAGCTCGTCGAAGATGTGCTGCATGGCCAAGATCTCCGAGTAGGACAGGCTGCGGATGGCCGAACGAGCCATGCGCTTCTCCTCCGCCTCGTCCTCCTCAGCGTCGTCGATCGCCGTGGCGATCACCATGCCGACCACGGTGCCGACGAACTCAAACAGGACCAGGTCCTCGTCGCTGAAGTCGCCATCGAGGCGCACCAGCACGAGGCTGCCCACGCGCCGGGCGGCACCCACCACCGGCACAATGCATGCATGGGGCTCGCCGATGACTCGCTCCGCCTCACGGCCGGTGGAAATGGCCCCGACCTTCAGGAGCGAGGTGGCCAGATCCTCGGGCATGCGGCCGGTGTGCAGCCACTCGGCGTCAAAGGGCGTCGTCTCAAACCCCTCGGCCAGAGCATAGCCCAAGATCTTACCCTTGCGGCTCACGACGTAGACGCTCGTGTCCGGGAGGATGTCGCGCAACGTAGCCGCGACGTCCGCGAACTTGACGTTGTTCCCCTCCCGCTGCATCAACTGGGCGACTTTCGAGACCTTCTTAAACAGGTCCACGCCACATCATCCTTTCTTGTTCTTCCGCGCTCACGCGCGGTGGTTGTTGTCCAATTCAAACAACGGTACCTGCTGCTACAGACTGTCGTATGGTCCGCCAAGTTCAACCGGCTAGTCTTCCCACTCTTTGCAGCTTTCCCAACCTTGCCCGCAAAGTGCTAACGCCGCAACGGACAGCGCCCAATCGCCTGACGGGCCTCTCCCCCACGACTTTCCCCGCGAAAACACGGAACCGGGATCCAAAATTCACAAAACTGAACTTTCGTTCACATTATACCCGCCCGCGGAGGAGCTTGTCAACACATTCGTGAAACCTTTCTCAATCCCTCGCAAAAGCCTTCCACAAGCGCATTTGCGGGCTCCCTCCCGCGGCGCCGGCCGGGCAACCCTGCGGTCATTTGCCGCGAATTTTTTGCCCCAGCGTAACATCGTACGGTATTGTGTTGCGGCGTGCAAGGAAAATTCGGTGTGGCTGCCGGATCGCTTCCCCAACTGCGCCCGTCGGTTGCCGTGTCCAGCAAACGCCCGCAGGGTTGTCCCGCCCAAAGTGATTGTATACGACACCATACTACGTTCTCCTGCATCATCCTGAAAATTCTTCGACGATGTCTATAAAATCGCGGAACGATGTCAGAATCCGAGGCACGGATTTCCCACCCGTCCGCCCACGCAGAGGCCCCCGCAGGCGCGATGTCACTCACGGTTGCACCCGGCCGTCTGGCGCTCCAGGCTGGCTCCAAGGCCCTCACCGCTTTACGTCGCCTCCTGCGCAGCACTTTGCAGGAGCCGCTTGACACAGCCCGAGGCCTTTGCTACGATAAGGATTGCCGACGGGCCGAAGTGGTGGAACTGGCAGACGCGCTGCGTTCAGGGCGCAGTGGGCACCACGCCCGTGTGGGTTCGAATCCCACCTTCGGCACCAGCATACAGGAGGCCTCCCGAGCGTTCAAGCCGGGAGGCCTCAATAATTCATGTGAATAGCGGAATTCGGCGTTTTTTCTTATATTTCTCTTGGAGCGCGGGGCGTGTTCTTGTTTTCCCGCGTATTCTCCGGCCTATTCTCCCACCTCTTCTCCCGCCTATTCCTCCCAGTGGCGCCGCAGGAAGTAGAGGATCCCGACAGCCGCTCCTCTGGCCCGGCGAAACGTAACCGCCGTGGCCACCACGCCCACGACGCTGCTGATGATAAGCTGCGTCCCAATCCCAAATCCGCTGAAGAGGTACAACGCCAGCAAAGACAACAAAAGCGCCACCGAACCAACCGTGTAGGCCACAAGCCATGTTACGAGCCAGTCGCCTTCGCCAGGCTTAGTCAACTGCCACCCGCACCGGGGACAAGCCGGGTGCAGCTGCCCGCCCGCTTCAAGGCTTCCGTCGCTGCAGGCCGGGCAGCGCAGGCGCCACCCGGTCCAAAAGGCACGTGCCAATCCGCCCAACTGCCATCCCTCCGCCGGGCTTCCTTCTCGCCCCGCCCGGGGAATCCTGCCGGAACTCCCGCCCCTCTAGCGCTCCTGGCCCCGCTCTCGAGTACTTCGCCGGGTCCTGCCGCGCCGGACATTTCCCCCCGCGTCCCGGCATAGACGTAAAGCGCACCGCCGGGGCCCCGGCTTGCGCCCGGCCGGGGCCGGGCGCGACGGGGACGAGGAGGGAGCGGGCACATGGTCAACACCATCTGGGCCGCCATGATCCTGGCAGGCATCGTCTTCGCCGCGGTCCAGGGCAACGTGGGCATGGTGACCACGGCCATTTTCTCCCAAGCCACGAGCGGCCTCGCCGTCGCTCTCAACCTCCTGGCCATCATCACGGTATGGTTCGGCTTAAGCCGCGTCGCAGCCCGGGCGGGGCTTCTGGACGCCATGGCGCGCCTTATTGCCCCCGTTCTGCGGCCGCTCTTCCCCGACATCCCCCAGGGGCATCCTTCCCTGACTGCCATGGCGCTCAACATCGCCGCAAACGTGCTGGGCCTAGCCAACGCCGCTACCCCTTTTGGCCTGCAGGCCATGAAGGAGCTGCAGCGCCTTAACCCCCGGCCGGACACCGTCACCCCTTCGATGGTCACGTTCCTCGCCCTCAACAGCGCCTGTGCAACGCTGCTGCCGGCGACCGCCGTCGCGCTGCGGGCCCA
>DATCLD010000196.1:0-10435 GCA_036564115.1 Limnochordales bacterium | reverse complement strand
GTCCATGATCGCCCGCCGGCTGTCGTTGCCGTAGGACGGGTCGTCGGGCCGGATGGGGATCACGTAGCAGTTGTAGGCTGTGAGGTTCTGGCCGGTGCCCAGCATGGCGTTGATGCGCCCGCCGGGGACGAAGCGCCAGTCCTGGAGCAGCCAGCGGAACTCCTTCTCGAGCTCCTTGCGCTTCTCCTTGGGCTCTACCGCGACGATGGCCCTGGCCATCCGGTCCCACATGTCCTCGGGCCGGGTTTCCAACGGCCGGTCGATGCGGGAGCGCTTTTGGGTAATCACCTCGCCTGAGCGCAGGCGGACCGTGATGTCGTCGCCGTTCACCGCCTCAACGACGCCGACTTCCTTTTGCGGGTACTTGGGGTGCTCCTTGGTCATGACGACCACGGTGTCGCCGACGGTGATGTCGGCGCGGGAGCCCTTTTGCGCATAACGATCTAGAAAAATCAGTTCCTGGAGTTAGCTCCAACGATAGCGTCGGCCGCGATCTTGCGCCGGCACTGTCCGGCTGGGTTGCTGGACCATACCCGAGCCTCCTTGCGTTGGGTATCGGTGGCGTCCCGGTTGGTCCCATGCGCCACCGGGCCACTACATGTTGTGGCTTGCCAATTGTAACACACAAAATGTAGGAGATCGAGGGGGTAAATGGCGGGGAAAGACGGGATGTCCGACGAACAGCCGGACATCCCGTCGCGCGCTCACTCAGACGGGCGTTTTCTGGTCAAACTCTTTCTAGCGAGGATTTTGTTGCCCGGTATGGCTTTGTTGTGCTTGCGGCGTGTCTTTTTGTGCCTGCGCTGCATCCCGGGGTCGGAAAGTGTAGCAGCACGTCTCCGTGGAAACCCGCGCCGGCGTCTGCCCGATCTCGCCGATTTCCTGATCGTGCTTGCCCCCGTCGTGCAAACGGGCGCCGGGCTGTCCCATGCGGGCGATGGCGGCGTCGCTGATGACCAGGATCGTTTCGGCGCTGCACCGGTTGCCTTCGTACCAGTAAGTGCAGTTGCTGACCGTACAGCGGACCTCGGGCACAAGGCCCACCTCCTGTCTTAAGCGCAAAGCTGGGTTCGCCGTGCCTCGACACCGGTAGGTTGCCCGCATACCGGGCAGGGAATGCACCGCAGGCAGGGAATACGCGGTGACAAGAGCCAACGGTCGGCGGAGGGGAGACTCCATGGCTGAACACGACCATCCTACGGCGCCGGACTGCCCGGCCGTCGATTTCCGTGCGATTGCGGACAAGATCGTCGGCACGTGCCTGCGCGTTCGGCCGGGCGAAGTGGTGCAGATCGGCGGTGGCGTGCACAATTTCGCGTTTGTGGGGGCGCTGGCGGCCGCGGTGCGGCGCGCCGGGGCCTTTGCCGAGCTCAACGTCACTTCCGACGACCTGCAGCTGGAAACCTTGACGACGGTGCCGCTTGAGTACCTCCAGATGGTGCCGCGCCACCGGCTCAAGTGGCTGGAGGACGTGGACGCGCTCATCGTCACCGATTCGGTGGCGGATCCCAGGCGCGCCTTGAGCGTGCCTGAAGAGCGGCGCCGGGCCGCCGAGGCGGCGGCGGAGGCCGTGCAGCGGCACATCTTTGAGCGGGGCTTGCGGGTGCTGTATGTGCCGTACCCGACGCCGGCCGCCCGGGCGGGGTTGCCCATCACGTTTCCCAACCTCTGGACCATGTTTTGGCGGGCTGTGGATGTGGATTACGAGGCCATGCAGCAGGAAGCGGCCGCCGTGGCGGCAGCCCTCGAAGGCGCGACGGAGGTCCGGCTCCTGTCGGACAACGGCACCGATCTGACATTGACGGTCGGCGACCGGCCAGTGTTGGTGGACGACGGCGTCATGTCCGACGACGACGTGGAACAGGGCGACACGGCCGTCAACCTGCCGGCAGGCGAAGTCTTCGTTGCCCCGGTAGAGACGTCCGTCCACGGCCGGGTCGTGATCGACTTTGCCTACCGCAACGGCCAGACCATGCGGGGGCTCGAGCTCACCGTCGAGCAGGGCCGGGTGACGCTCCAGGGGACTGCACAGGGCGGCTGCGCGTTCCGGGAAGTCCTCGCGATGGGCCACGGCGATGTGGACGTCATCGGGGAGCTGGGGATCGGCCTCAATCCCGGCGTGGACCGGTTTTGCGGCTATGGGCCCACCGACGAGAAGCGGCGGGGGACCGTGCATCTAAGCCTGGGTGAAAACCGCTACTTCGGCGGCAACAACGCGGCGGACTTCCACTGGGACCTCTTCATCGAGCGGCCGACGCTGGTGGTCGACGGGCGGACCGTGATCGATGCCGGGACCCTGCGGCTGTAGGGAAAGACAAAGGACCGCTGGCCAATGGCCAGCGGTCCTTTTTATGTGGAACCGGACCGGTCCGGTAGAGGTCAGTTCTCGACGATGAGACGGCCGGTCATGCCCAGAGCCTCGTGGCCGGCCTCCACGCACACCGAGGTGAACGTGCCGACGCGATCCACGCTAAACTCGTAGGTGGCCGTCTGACCGGGCTGCACCCGCGGGGAAGCCAGGTTGAGGTCCCGCACAGTCCAGTCGTGAGCGACGGTCCCCTTGTTCTCCAGCACGAGGCGGACCCGCTCGCCGCGCTTGACCGTGATCTCGGCGGGCTCAAACTTGAAGTCGCTCAAGACAATGGTGATCTCACGCGTCGCGGCCTGGCTGGTGGTGGTGCCGCCGCTCGACGAGGGGGCCTGGGACTGTTGCCGGCTTCCGCCCCCGCCACAGCCCGCAAGCAGCACCGCTAGCACGAGCAAAGCCGCCAGCGCGCCCCAAATGCGCCGCTTCGGCATGGCAATTACCCCTTTCATCCCGAGTAAGTGTCCGGATCCAAGCCAGAGTCTATTAGGACTCCCGCGGGGCGTCAAGGGACAGATGTCCCTTTCGGCCACATGCATTTTGTTGCAGGAACCGCTCACCGGTTGCTTGTAAGAAATGTTTGCCTAGTCCGAGCAGGTGACGCCGCATTTCTCATTGCCACTCTGGAGGGACAGCCGGTGCCGCGACCAAAGGTTTACGTCACCCGCCGCATCCCGGAGGACGCCATGGCGGTCCTGGAGGCCCACTGCGACTGCCGCGTCTTCGACCATGAAGAAACACCGGTGCCCCGGGAGACCCTCCTGAAAGAACTGGCCGACGCGGAGGGCGCCTTTGTCCTCTTGACCGAGCGCATCGATGAGGAGGTGCTGGCCGCGGCGCCGCGGCTGCGGATCGTGGCCAACATGGCCGTCGGGTATGACAACATCGACGTGGCCGCCTGCACGCGCCGCGGGGTGCTGGTCACCAACACGCCCGGGGTGTTGACGGAGACGACGGCCGACCTCACTTGGGCCCTTCTTATGGCTACCGCCCGGCGGATCGTCGAAGCCCAGAAGGTCATCGAGCGGGGCGAGTGGCGCACGTGGTCGCCCATGTTCCTGACGGGCCAGGACGTGTACGGGAGAACCTTAGGGATCATCGGCGCGGGGCGCATCGGCAGCGCCGTCGCCCGGCGGGCGCGGGGATTTGACATGACTATCCTCTACCACAACCGTACCCGCCGCCCGGAGCTGGAGGCGGAGACGGGCGCCCGCTACGCGGGTTTCCATGAGCTGCTGGAGCAGTCGGACTTTGTGGTGGTCCTGGTGCCCCTCACGCCGGAAACCCGCCACCTGATCAACGAGGACGCCCTGCGGCGCATGAAACCCAGCGCCATCTTGATCAACGCCTCCCGCGGCCCGGTGGTGGACGAGAAAGCCCTCTACAAAGCACTGACGGAAGGCTGGATCTGGGCGGCGGGGCTGGATGTATGGGAGAAGGAGCCCGTCGGGCCGGACCACCCGTTGCTCGCGCTGCCCAACGTGGTGGCACTGCCGCACATCGGCTCCGCGAGCATCGCCACCCGCACCCGGATGGCGGTGGTGGCGGCAGAGAACCTTGTGGCCGGCGTCACGGGCCGGCGGCCGCCGAACCTGGTGAACCCGGAAGCCTGGGAGCGCCGTGCCGGCGCCGGGGAAGGAGCGGGCCAAGGTGGATGACTTGACCGTCCGCCATTTTCGCGTGGCGGAGGCCAACGCCATGGTGCCCACCCTGGAGCGGCTGCTCAAGCGCTTGCAGGAGCTGCTCGAAGAAGCCCGGGCGCGCCAGCGGGAGCTGCAGCTGATCCAGGCGGTCGGGTGCCGTGACGACGGCACCCTGATCATGGCGGCGGACCACCGGGAGGCCAAGGGGCGCCTGCGGGCCGCGGTCAGCGAGGCCAACGAGATCATCGACAGCATCCAGCGGGCCGGCTGCCAGCTGAAAAGCGTCGAGCTCGGCCTGGTGGATTTCCCGGCCGTCATCAACGGGCAAGAGGTGCTGTTGTGCTGGCGGCTCGGCGAGCCCGAGGTCATGTATTACCATTCGTGGCACGAAGGGTACGCCGGTCGGCGCCGCCTGCGGCCAGACGACGACGATACGCCGCCTCCGCCCCCTGGCACGCCGCCCCGCTCACCGGCCGCTTGACGGCTGGCTAACCGCGCCTCCTGGTGCTCCGTGATCACTGGCTCCCGGAACACTGGATCGCGGAATACTGGATCCCTGATCACTGGTTCACCGATGGCTGGTATACGCTCAGGACCCTCGCCGTGCATCTTGTCTCGCAGGTACGCACCTTGTCTCGCAGCGGCGCGCCGTGTCTCACACGGCGATGCCGTGCCCAAAGATAAGGGCGAGTACCTCGGCACGCGTTTTCTGGTCCTTGCGGAAGACTCCCCGCATGGCCGACGTCACCGTCTTCGAACCCGGCTTCTTGACGCCCCGCATGCTCATGCACAGGTGTTCCGCTTCCAGCACGACCGCGACCCCTTGCGGTTTCAGGTGGGCCATGAGCGCATCAGCGATCTGCTTGGTCATCCGCTCCTGCATCTGCAGGCGCCGGGCGTAGGCCTCCACCACCCGCGCGAGTTTGCTCAAGCCCGTCACCCGCCCGTCGGTGGGGATGTAGGCGATGTGGGCTTTGCCGAAAAAGGGCAGGAGGTGGTGCTCGCAGAGGGAGTAGAAGGGAATGTCCCGCACCAGCACCAGCTCATCGTGCTCTTCTTGAAAGTACACTTCTAGGTGGCGCTCGACGTCCTCCCGCATCCCCGCACACATTTCCGCGTACGCTTCCGCCACCCGCCGCGGCGTTTCCAAGAGACCCTCGCGCTCGGGATCCTCGCCGATGGCTTCCAGGATCATGCGGACGGCGGTTTCGATTTTCTTCTTGTCAACTTGCGGGCCGCGGGCCGCGGTTTCGTTAGCCATGGAAACCGGTGACCTCCTCCTGCTCTCGCAGGCCATGCTTGCCCTAATGGCGAGAGACTTGCCGCTTTGGCAACGAGAGTCGCCGCTTTTGGCAAAAAGGTTTGCCGCTATTGTATCCCTGCTCATGCGGCGTGTCCATAACGGCCGGATTCGTTGCCCCGCACGTGCCCCGGCGGCCGGTCGCCGCAACGGATGGGGGTAGCGTCGCGACGGGCCGGAGCCCCCCGTCGCGGCGCGGGCAGGTTCCGAAGCGTGCCGGATACGGCGCGATTGTGCAGGAAAACGCCTGAAAGTCTGGTGTGCCCGCCTGCCCGGCTCGACAGACCGGTTGCCTCCCGTCCGGTATAGTCGGTTTTGCGACTCTTACCGCCAAGGAGGGACAAGCGGATGATCGATAGGGCATCCATACCGCTGGCCCGGGGGAGAGTCGCGTGGTGGCGGCGCGGCCGGGGCGGACCGGCTGTCGACGCACCTGAAACGGGTTGGATCCGCCTGCTCACGGCGGCCTACATCTGGTGGTTGCCCGCGCTGATCGGTTTCGCCTTGGGACGCGCAGCGGTATTTGGGGTGCTTGTACCCTTTGGCAGCGGGTTTTGCGTTGCCCTGGCCGCGCGGGGGCGCGCCCGGCGGGCGGCGGCCGCGGCCATAGGGGCGGTCATCGGGGGATGGGCTATCCCGGCCTCAGTCGCGGTCAACGTGCCCGGCGCGCCGTGGACGGCGCCGGTACCTGTCATCGGCATGCTGCTGGCCACCGCAGCCCTCCAGTGGCGGCGCTGGCCTGGCCTTGCCGCCTTGACCGGGGCGTGCGCCGCCGGAGCTGTGCGTGTATGCCTCGTGTTGCTGTCCGGGGGTGATCTCCTGGCTGGCGGTATCACGGCCGCCGCGGAGATCGCGGCGGCGCTGGCGCTCTTGCCCGCTGCCGGGCTTTTCGGAGCGCGCCCCGGGGCCTTGAGCCACGGGCAGGTCGTGTCTCTCGTGGCCCTCACCGGGTTTTGCCTCCTTGGATTGAAGGGCATCGGCTGGCATGGCTTCGCCTTGGCTGATCTCCTGGCAAGAGCCCTGGTCCTTCTGGCCAGCATCGTGGGCGGGCCGGGATTCGGCGCCGCCACGGGCGCGGGTCTTGGCATCGCGGCTTTTCTCGCCGGGGGACCGGTGGGGCCGGCCGGTCAGTGGGTGTGGGCGGCCGCCGTGCTGCCGGCCGCCGGGCTCTTGGCCGGCCTCGGCGCCTTGGGCGGCAAACCGGGCGCCGCCGCGGGGCTGTTGGTCGGCCACCTCTTGCTCACGCCTTTGGCGGGCAGCGGCGCGGAGATCGGCCGGGCCATCTTTGAGTGCCTGGCGGCCGCAGGAGGCGTCGCTTTTGTGCCCGCCACGGTGCTGCGCCGCTGGGCGGGGCGGCTCCCCGGCACACCCGAGCGGGAACGCCTGCACCGGGAAGGGCAGCGGGAAGCCCGGGCCCGGGCCGAAGAGCAGCTCCAGCGGGTGGCGGCCGTGTTTGCCGAGTTGAGCCAGACCTTTGCGCCCCAGGACAGCGCGGAACCTGACCAGGAAAAGGCCGTCGAGCGCTTCGTGGCCCGGGTGATCGACGGGGTCTGCCGCGGCTGCTCCCAGTACCGCCTGTGCTGGGAGCGACACGGGTACGAGACTTTCCGGGATGTTTTGGACGCGGCGGGCGCCGCCGGCCGTGACGGCCAGCTCTCCATGCATGACCTGCCGGCGGGCCTGCGCCAGCGCTGCATCAAACCGCCCCAGCTGGCCAAGACCGTCGCCCGGGTCGTCGACGCCATGCGCGTCGAGACCTATTGGCGCACCCGCCTGGAAGCGTCCCGGGAGCTGGTTCCCCGCCAGTTGGCCGGGATCGCCAGCATCATCGCGGGCGTCGCCGACCAGATGGAGCGCATCGCGCCGCCCGCGGCGGCCGCCGAGGAGGAGCAGGCGTGGGCGCCGCGGTTTGACGTGGAAGTCAGCGTCCTGCAAACGACGCCGGACTCGGACAGCGTGTCGGGCGACTGCTTCCGGCGGGTGGACTTGGGACCAGGCAAGGTCGCGTTTCTCCTGAGCGACGGCATGGGCACCGGTCCCCGCGCCGCCGCGGAGAGCCAAGCCGCGGTGGCCATGCTGCAGCGGTTTCTCGAGGCCGGGTTTGACCTCGAGTTTGCCGTCAACACCATCAATTCGGTGCTGCTCTTGCGCTCCAGCGACGAGACGTACGCCACCCTCGACGCCTGCCTCGTGGACCTCACCGACGGCACGGTGCAGATGCTGAAAGTGGGGGCGGCGCCCAGTTTCGTGCGGCGGGGGCAGGAAGTGGAGGTAGTGCGGGCGGCCAACCTGCCCGTCGGGATCCTGGCGCGCGTCGAAACCGAGGTGGTCACGCGGCGTCTTGAGGCCGGGGACATGGTGGTGATGGTCACCGACGGGGCACTGTCGGCGTGGCGGGCCAAGGGCGACAGGGAAGAAGCCTTCCGCCGCACCGTGGAGCGGGTTGACCCCCCCGACGTGCAGCGGGTCGTCGATCTCTTGAGCGCGCGCCTGCGCTCCCGCACAAATCCCGCGGAGGACGACATCACCGTGGTCGCTTTCCAGTTGACCGAGCGAGGCCGGCGCCCGTCCCGGCAGGCGGAGCCGCGGCTGCACTGGCGCCCGGGCCGCCGGCAGGCGCGCCGGCCAGCCGAAGATGCCGATTGGCCAGGGTCAAAGGAGTCTGCCCGACCTTCAACGCCACAGTGACCAGCATGAGTTCCTCCAACGACACACTGTGACCAGCATGAGCTCCTCCAACGACACGCTGTGATGAGCATGAGCTCCTCCAACGACACGCTGTCGACGAACGACCCCGAGGCCAGCCTGGACAACGGCAGAGACCAGCCTGGGCAACGGCAGAGACCAGCCTGGACAACGGCATGAAAGCCGGCATTGGTCAGGACCATGTTGTCCAGCCGGTTGCTGAAACCTGCCCCTTGAGGCCGTGAGCGCCCCGCCCAGGACCATCCCCAAGGAGAAACCCGCGTTGCTGGCGGCCAGCCGGTACGAGTGAGTGATAGAGGCTCGCGTGTGGCGACGCCAATGATCACTTCTTCGCGGACCGGGTAAAATGAAAGCGGTCCCCAAGCTGATGGGAGGAGAGGCCGAACCATCCGCCGGCCCGGGACGTCTGGATCTACTGGCGCGCCGTGGCGCTCCCACAGCAATGGGGTTGTCCACCGGATTGATACATTGATACAGTTCAGTTTCAGATTAGCATCCGGATCGCGGGTGCTTGCGCCGCGCCCGCCCGCTCGCCGCCTTGCGCTCCGGAGCAGGGCCCGCGGGCGGCCGCCTTGCCAGTGCCGTTGACCGGAGGGAGCAGGCTGGACTTACTGGACCGGGTGGAGAAGTTCATCAAACGCCACCGGCTGCTGCGGCCGGGCGATAAGGTGCTGGTGGCCGTCTCCGGGGGTCCCGATTCCCTGGCCTTGCTGCACCTGCTCACGCGGCTTAGGGAGCCGTGGCAGCTCACCTTGCACGCACTCCACGTCAACCACGGGCTGCGGGCGGAAGCCGCCGAGGACGCCGCCTTTGTCGAAGCGGTGGGCAGGCGATGGGGTGTGCCGGTCACGGTCGCGACGGTAGACGTGCGGGCCGAGCGCAAAGCGGGCGAGTCGCTGCAGCAGGCGGCGCGACGGGTGCGCTACAGGGTCCTGACGGAGAACGCGCGGGCGGTGGGGGCGACGCGCGTCGCCTTGGGCCACCAAGCCGACGACCAGGCGGAGACGGTCCTCATGCGCCTCCTGCGGGGCGCGGGGACGACAGGTTTGGCCGGTATGCGGCCCCGCCGGGGGCCATTTGTCCGGCCTCTGCTCGCGGTGACTCGTGCCGAGATCGAGGCCTACTGCCGCGAGTTCCAGCTGGAGCCCAGGCTTGATCCCAGCAACTGGTCGCCGCATTACCTGCGCAACCGGATCCGCCATCACCTGCTGCCGCTGCTTGAGCGGGATTACAACCCCAACATCCGGGCCGTGCTCAGCCGCACGGCCACGTTGGTGAGGGAAGAAGACGATCTGCTGGAGGCCCTGGCGCTGCGGGCGTACCGGCGCCTCACCAGCGGCCGCGAGGGGCGGCAGGGCCCGCCGGCGCTGCCCGTCGAAGGCCTGCGCCGCCTGCCCGTGCCCCTGGCGCGCCGGGTCGTGCGCCGGGCGCTCCGAATGGCAGGCGTCAACATTGCCGCCGTGACCGCGGAGCATGTGGCGGCGATCCTCGCGCTGCTCGACGCGGGCGGCGCGGTGACGGTGCCGGGCGGCGTGCGCGTGCGCCGCGACGGCGAGCGGCTGGTGCTGGAACGGTTGCTGCCGGAACAGTTGCTGCCGGAGCAGTCGGCGGATCGGAGGCCGGGCGGAACCGCGTTGGGCACAGTCAAGGCGGCGGCCCGCGGCCCCGGTTTCCAAGCGGAACTGGCCGTGCCGGGCGAGACGAGGGTGCCCCAGATGGGGCTTGTCCTCCAGGCGGAGATCGTGGAGCCGCCGGCGTCGGGAGAGCTGGTGGCGGATCCCCGGGCGTTCAGCGGGCCGGAGGAAGCCGTGCTGGATTGGGATCGCGTCGTGCCGCCGTTGGTTGTACGCTCGTGGCAGCCGGGGGACCGGATGCGCCCTCTGGGGCTGGCGGGGTCCAAGAAGCTGCAGGACCTCTTTGTGGACGCAAAAGTCCCCGTGCATCAGCGGGGCCGGATGCCCATCGTCGCCGACCAGGCGGGTATCCTGTGGGTCGCGGGGCTGCGGGTGGATGAGCGCGCGGCCGTGACGGAGAAGACGGAACGGGTACTGAGGCTGAAAGCCCGGCGCGTGAAGTGACACTTGCCCCTATTGTTGTAAAGCCCGGCAGGCCATGCTATAATAAACGGGCACTAAGACCGGTTAAAGGCTCGAGATTTGGTGTACACCGTTCCGAACGGACCGCGCCTTGACAAAGCCGTCCACGCAGCGCCGGCACGGCTGTTGCAGTGGTTCGGGAGGCGCGCTTTGTTTTTCCCGCCCGGCGAGGGGAGGTTGCCTTTTGAATCGGTTTCTAAGAGGGATTAGCCTTTACCTGCTGATCGCGGTCATTGCGGTCTCCATCGTCAGCAGCCTGTATCCGACGCACCAGCGCCGGCAGGAGGTCACCTACTCGCAGTTCATGCAGTGGGTCAACGAGAAC
>DATCLD010000195.1:0-2665 GCA_036564115.1 Limnochordales bacterium | reverse complement strand
CCCGGCCAGGGATTGTACCGGGCTGTCACGGTTGTGCTGGGCAAAGATCCCGGTGAACTTGGTTTCGTCCATTTGCAGAAGCCGGAGTCGTGGCAGCGCGTCCAGGCACGAGAGTTTTTCCGGGTCCCGGCCATCTTGGCTGTACAAATCCGCGCCGCGGACGAGGAAAGCGCGCCGTGGTTGATCGGGCAAACCCGTGATATAAGCGGCGGAGGCTGCCTCCTCTTGCTGGGGCAGCCTTTCAGGGTTGGCGAAACCGTGGAACTGAGCCTGTCCCTCCCTGACCGTCGCATCAACGCCAAGGGAACGGTCAAGCGGGTGAAAAAGCCGGAGGAGGGGCCGGACAGTCTCTGGTCTTTGGCCATCGCTTTCACGGAGATCGCGGAGCGGGATCGGGACGCAATTATCCGCTTTGCCCTGAAACGCCAGATCGAGCTTCGGAAGAAAGGATTGGCGTAGGTGGAGACGGGCGGGTCGGACATCGAAAGGCTCTGGGTGGAGTACCGGACGCACCGCAGTCAGGCGGCCCGCGAGCGCCTGATCATCCACTACGCGCCGTTGGTCAAGTACGTGGCGGGGCGCGTCGCCGTTGGCCTGCCGCCCACCATCGATACCGACGATCTGATCGGTTACGGCATTTTTGGCCTTGTGGACGCGGTGGAGAAGTTCGATCCCGATCGCGGGGTGAAGTTTGAAACGTACGCCATTGCCCGCATTCGCGGCGCCATGATCGACGGCCTGCGGGCCAACGACTGGGTCCCCCGCAGCGTGCGGCAGAAGGCCCGGCAGCTGGAGCAGACCATCGCGCAGCTAGAGGCGGAGCTGGGTCGGTCCGCCACGGAGGAGGAGATCTGCTCCGCACTCGGGATCGATGGGAAGCAGTACGCGGCGCTGTTGTCCGAACTGCGGGGCGCGGCCCTGGTGTCGCTGGAAGAACTCTGGGGCAACGATCCGGACCAGGAGAACCCGCTGAGCCTTGGCCAGATGCTGGAGGACGCCGCGGCCGAGCCGCCGGGGGCGGCGCTGGAAGCGGCGGAGGTGGAGCGGCTGCTGGGAGAGGTCATCGAGTCTTTGCCTGAGCGGGAGCGGCTCGTCGTAACCCTGTATTATTACGAAGGTTTGACGCTAAAGGAAATCGGCCAAGTGATGGGTGTTTCCGAATCCCGGGTGTGCCAGTTGCATACGAAGGCGTTGATGCGGCTGCGGGCCCGCCTTATGCGGTTCCGCGACGCGCTCGTAAGTTGACCAGTTTCGTCCTTCGAGCGTACAATTGGGAAAAGACTTGGCAAGCACGCCGGCTGCGGCGGAGGGATGGGCATGGGAGTGAACTTTCCCGACCTGCAAGTGCTTTTGCCACGGGTGACCGAGATGGGCCGCCTTCCGCCCGCGGGACACCAGGTGGATGCCCAGCAGCAGGCGCTGGCCATGGCCGCGCAGGTGCAAGCTGAGCGCGACCGGCAGCGGGTGCTGCGCTCCTCCGACACCTTCCGGGGGGCAGGAGCGCGGCGGGCGGGGACGGCCGAGCGCAGGGCGCGCGCCGAGACCGAGGATCGCCCGGCAGACTCCGGCAAGCTCGGCCGCCATTTGGACGTGCGCGGCTAGGCGGGAGAGAGGTATGGCAGCAGCAGCGCTGTTGGCGGCGCTGGCAGCGCTGGCCGTGGCGGGCGTCGCCCTCGGGCAAGTGGTGCGGCTGCGGCGCGCCCTAGAACGCCACGGGCGCGTCGCCCGCGGCACCGATGAGGAACTGCTGAAAGACGCGTGGTTGGACGAGATCGAGGCCAAGGGCGAAGCCGTCTTGGCCCGCATCGCGGCCGCCGAGGAAGGCTTGCGGCGCTGGCAGGAGCAGGCCGCCGCCGGCGCCGCGCACGAAAACGCCGACGCGGGGCCAGTGGGGACGGCCGGCTTAAAGCCTTCTGGCCGGGCTGAGATGGCCGGAGCGCCCGGACGAGCGGCCACGGTGCGGATAACAGGCAATGCTTCCGCCAAGGCGGTTCAGGTGCGGGAGTTGGCCGCGCGGGGGCTGGACGCCACAGCCATTGCGCACCGGCTTGGGATCGGGCGGGGCGAGGTGGAGCTTATCCTCAGGCTCCCAGAGCCAGATCGTGGTTGATGAGGCAGGGGGCCTGTGTTATACTACCGATTGGTGTGACTACGCACGCCTTTGGACCTGGCCGCGGGTGCCGGCTTGCCGGTTGCGGCGGGGATGATGGAGGCGGAGGAAAAACCACGAGGAAGGGGGTGGAGATGTGGCCGTCATCTCCATGAAACAACTGCTGGAAGCAGGCGTGCATTTCGGCCACCAGACGCGCCGCTGGAACCCCAAGATGGCGCCGTATATCTTCACCGAGCGCAACGGCATCTACATCATCGACCTGCAGAAGACCGTGCGCAAGGTGGAGGAAGCCTACCGCTTCGTGCGGGACCTGGCCCAGCAGGGCGGCACGATCCTGTTTGTGGGCACCAAGAAGCAGGCTCACAACACGGTTCGGGAAGAGGCCGAGCGCTGCGGGATGTACTACGTGAACGAGCGCTGGCTGGGCGGCATGCTGACCAACTTCCAGACCATTAAGTCCCGCATCCAGCGCCTCAAGGAACTGGAGCAGATGGAGACCGACGGGTCCTTTGAGCGGCTGCCCAAGAAGGAAGTTATGCAGCTGCGCAAGGA
>DATCLD010000194.1:0-2969 GCA_036564115.1 Limnochordales bacterium | reverse complement strand
TGGTATACGCTGCACGTGATCTTCTTGCCCCTGGCCTGCATCCTCCTGATGGCCACCCACTTCTGGCGGGTGCGCAAGGACGGCAACATCTCCACGCCCGTCTACGAGGACGATGACGAGGAGACGCTGCGGGCCGTGGAGGCGCGGCGGCAGCAGCAGCTGGCTGAGTAGGGAGGGACACGGTTTCCATGGCGACGGAAGTGCAGCAGCGCCCCGCGGGTAAGGGCAAGGACGATTTGCTTCGGGTGGACGAGAAAGACCTTAAGCCGGTGCATGTATGGCCCCACTTGGTCAGCATCGAGCTCATCGGGGCGCTGACCATCACGCTGCTCTTGTCCTTGATGGCCATTTTCGTGGCGGCGCCCTTTTACCGGATGGCTGACCCGGAGTTGACGCCCAACCCGTCCAAGGCGCCGTGGTACTTCCTGGGGTTGCAGGAGCTGCTCCTGCACATGCACCCGGCCCTCGCGGGCGTCGTGGTGCCCACCGCGGTGTTGGTGCTCTTGGCCGCGATCCCCTATATCGATCGCAGCAAGAAGGGCACCGGCATCTGGTTCTACAGCAAGAAGGGCGTGCCCATCGCGGTGTTCTCCGCGATCTACACAACGATTTGGAACGTGGGCTTGATCCTGGTCGATGAGTACTTGCCGGCGGGCGGCGCCACCGGCATCGCGCCGTGGCTCAAGATGCACGGCTTTCCCGATGCCTTCGCCGAGATTTTTGTGCCCATTGCCTTCATGACGTTCATTCCGTTCTCCCTGTGGACGATCGTGAAGCGGCGTTGGCAGGCGGACATGCGGGAATGTATGATTGCCATGTATACCTTTTTCCTCGCCTCCTTCATCGTGCTGACCATCATCGGTACAGCGTTCCGGGGTGAGGGCATGGCGCTGTCTTGGCCGTGGGACATTCCGTACCCGCCCCATGGCAAAGAGTAAGGCGAAGAGGTGAACGTGCCAATGGCGGAGGCCGAGGGCAAGGAACAGCAGCAGGCAGAAAAGAAGAAGCAAGCGGCCATGAGCCGCCGCGGCCTTTTGCGCAACGTGATGTGGGCGTCCGCGGGCATCTTCGCGGCGCAAGCGGCTGTGACCGGTTTGGCCATGTTCTGGCCGCGCAAAGTCGAGGGGTTCGGTACGGTGATCGACGCCGGGCCCATCGAGGAGTACCCGGTCGGTACGGTTACCCGGATCCGGGACGGGCGGTTTTACATCTCGCGGCTGCCCGAAGGGGTTTTGGCCCTTTACTGGCGCTGCCCGCACCTGGGCTGCACGGTGCCGTGGAATGAAAACCAGAAGCTTTTCATCTGCCCGTGCCACGGCTCGGTGTATGAGCCGACAGGGCAGAACATTGCCGGCCCGGCGCCGCGTCCGCTGGACATCATGCGGGTGGAGATCCGCGGCGGGCGGCTGTTCGTGGACACGGGCGACATTCGCCAGCGGGACCGCCATCTTCCCGAACACGTGACGCCCGTTTAAGGAGGGCTGGAGGGTGTATCACGTATCCGACGCGGTCGAGCTTTTAATTGTGTTTGCGACGTTCTTTCTAACTTTAGCGATCATGTATTTCGCACAGAAGTGGATTGACCGGGACGAAGGGGCCGCGGATGACGAAGACTGACGGCTCAGGCCTAGGGTGAAAGGAGTCGTTCCCTTGTGAGCGGGAGAAGGTACATCGTCGTCCTCGTGCTTGTGTGGGCACTCATCCTTACGTGGGGCCTGTACCTCGCCTTCGAGGGCACCCGCATGGCCAGAGCCGAGGAAGAGCACTACGAGGACCTGGTCCATCGCGGGATGGTCACCTTTGCCGAGAACTGCGTGGTATGCCACGGGGCCGCAGGCCAGGGCTTCATCGGGCCTCCGCTCAACCGGGAGGAGCTGCGGGGCCATCCTGCCGAGGATAAGGATATCTTTGAATTTATCGTGAAGACGGTGCGGGACGGGCGGCCGGGTACGACCACGCCGCGCTGGGAGCGGCTGGTGACCGGGGAGTGGGCGTCCTACACGGCGATGCCCAGCTTCGGCGCGGTGCACGGCGGTCCGCTCAATGAGTTGTACTTGCGGGCCGTGGCGACGTTTATCATGATGGGCGACTGGAGCGAGGTTTCGGCCTACATCCCGCCGGCAGACATCCCGGCGGACCGCGCGGTGCTCATGAGCCGCCTGCCCGACGCTCCGGGCCTGACGCCGGAGGAGAGCCGGCGGGCCAAGGAAGTCTTTGTGGACCGGGGCTGCATCGCTTGCCACAGCATGAATGGGGTTGGCGGGAAGGTTGGGCCAGATCTGACCCAGGTGGGCGCCTGGACCCAGCTGACGCCCGTGCAGGAGTGGGAAGAGTTCCTGTACGCGTGGGTCCAGAACCCGCCGGCGATGCAAAACCGGGCGCCGGTCTACTGGTCCAACTACACCGGGCCCTTGCCGTACGCCGCAGCCGGATCCGCCCAGACGCGGACAGCGGGCGCACAGGCCGCACGGGTGCAGACGGGGACCGGCACGAGCGTCACCGAATTGGGCGATGACACAGCCGCGGTGTGGGAGCAGCTCCCGCTACCGAACCCGGTGCCGCTCAATCCCACCCAAATGCCGCCTATGCCCATGACGGACGAGGAACGCGCGATTCTCGTCCGGTGGCTGGCGCGGCTAGGCCGGCAATGAGGAATAGGGGGACAGCCCCGTGGCTCGGGTAGTCCCGCTGCTGGTGGTGGCGTTCATCGTCGGCAGCCTGTTTCGGATGGCCAACGAGTTCGGCGTGGGGCTGTTCCGCATGTTTGGCACCCTTGGGATTGCGGTCATGGGGTTGCTGGCGACGCAGCTGCTCACCAGCTGGCAGTTGGAGGGAGCGCTGCGGGAGCTGGAGGCGCTCCTCAAGGCGCTTCCGGAAGGATGGAAGGTGAAGGGCGCCCGGGGCGACAGCCGCAGTTGGCAGGGGTACCTAATCGGCCCCGGGCGCGTTTTGGCGGTGGTGACGTCGCC
>DATCLD010000193.1:0-4377 GCA_036564115.1 Limnochordales bacterium | reverse complement strand
CCAGCACTTGACCTGCCGGCCGTCTACCGCCACAAGCGGCGGATCTTCGGCGCAGCGGGCGAAGCGGGCCGGGCACCGGTCGGCGAACCGGCATCCCTTGGGCGGGTTGATCAGGCTCGGCGGCCGCCCGGGGATGAACTCCAGCTGCTTGTCCTGCTTCAGCGTCGGGACGCTGGCCATCAGCTTCTTGGAGTAGGGATGCAACGGCTCCCGGTAAAAGCGGTCCGCGCTGGCCCATTCCACCACTTGGCCTGCGTACATGACCGCCACATCGTCGGCCAAATCGCTGGCGGTGGCGATGTCGTGCGTGATCAGAATGAATGTCGTGCCGAACTCCCGCTTGATGCGCTTGAGCACGTTCATCAGGTTGGCCTGCGTCAGCACGTCCAAGGCCGAAGTGGGTTCGTCCAGCACGATCAGGTCGGGCTCGGTCACCAGGGCCATGGCGATGGCGGTCCGCTGCCGCATCCCACCGCTCAGCTCAAAAGGATAGCGCGACAGGAAGTCCACCGGCAGGCCCACCAAGCGGAACGCCGCCCGCACCTTCTCAATGGCAGCCTCCCGGTTGGGGACACGGTTGTGGGTCAGCAGGGGTTCGGACACTTGGTCCTCGATGCGCAGGACGGGATTCAGCGAGTTCTGCGCCGCCTGGGGGACCAGCGCCATCTTGGTCCAGCGCACCTCGCGGCGGAAACGCTCCTCGCTCAACGCCATCACGTCCTGGCCGTCGAGGATGACCCGGCCCTTGTAGCTCTGCACGTTGCGGGGCAGGAGGCGCAGGATCGCCTTGGCCAGCGAGCTCTTGCCCGAACCGGATTCACCGATGATGACCAGGGTGCGGCCGCGGGCCAGGGATAAGTTCACGCCATCCACGGCTTGTACGGTGCCCCGCGATGTGCGGAAGTGCAGGATCATGTCTTCGATACGCAAGACAACGTTGGCTTCCATCATCACAGTCCCCTGAGTCTCGGATTGAAGACGCGGTCCAAGGCGAAGCCCAGCATGGAAAAGCCGAGACCGGTGATGAGCAAGAGCACCGACGGGGCCAGCACCCAATAGTAATGGCCGTTGAAGAGGGCCCCGTTGGACTCCGCCTCGAAGAGCACTTTGCCCCACGTCGGTAGGAGCGGGTCGCCCAACCCCAGCACAGCCAAGTTGGCTTCCAGGAATACGAAGGAGGGGATCAAGGTCACGAACTGTGGGAGCAGCACAGGCATGACCCGTGGCACCATGTACCGGAACACGATGCGCAGGTTGCTCGCGCTGTAGGAACGCGCGCCTTCGATGTACGGTGCTTCCTTGATCTGCAAGAACAATGCCCGGTACGTCAAGATGCTGCCGCTGAAGATACTCAGCAGCACGAACAGCCCCATGATCGCCGCGAGGCTGCGGTTATACAGCGTCCCGACCATGATCAGGATCGGCAGCACGGGCAAAATGAGGTTGACTTCGGTGACGCGCCGGATGAGCCCGTCCACCCATCCGCCGTACCAGGCGCCGATGGCGGCGATGATCATCGTGGTCACCGTCGAGCCGACCGCCGCCACAAAACCCATCGCAAGAGCAATCGGTGTACCCCAGAGCAACGAGACCATGAGGTCCCGGCGCAGGTGGTCGGTGCCGGCGAGCCCGTGCAGTTGCCCGTAGACCACCAGCTTCGCGTCGATGTCGGCCCCTTCCTCAAACACCAGCCCTTCGAGAACCAACTGGTAGGTGCCCTTGAGAACCCGCGGCGTGGACGAGTTCGGATCGGCAAACAGCCCGACCTCCGCCGATCGGCCGCCCAAGCGCCGGGTAAGGCGCGCGTCCTGAGCGAGGCGGAAGGACTCGGTGGCCCGCAAGGTGCTGTTTCCCAAGGGGATCTCGCGGCCGTCGGGGGTGATCCATGTCATGTTCAGATTCGGACGTGCTTGCTGGAAGCTGGCCGTGGTGAAGATGTTGATTTCCTGCGGAAATGCGTCGTAGTAGAACTCGAAGGGGAAGACGATGCGGATCTCCGTCAAGCCCCCACCCAGGTCCTGCCGGGTCTTGCTCTCGGGCAGCTGGGTGCTGTCAAACACCTGCGTCACGGGGAGCTTTTCCCGGCGGAACCAGTTGAGCCACGCCGGTGCGGCGTTGCGCGGCGTGTCTTGCCAGATCCCTTCGCCCGCTCGCCAAAGGGTGATGGCCTGTGCCAGCGGCATGGTGGCCATCGCGTAAATGCTTAAGGCCACCAGCAGGAGGATGATCACCATGCCGGCCACGGCCGACGGATAACTGGCCAGGAGTTTCAGGTTGCTTCGGAACCACCTCATGCCGATCGACCCTCTGTGTCGCCGACTTTGACCCGGGGATCTACCAGGGCATAGACAAAGTCCAGTACGAACACCGTGACGGCCAGCAGGTACGCGTAGATGATGGTGTTGCCCACGATGATGGGGGTGTCATACAGCTGGACCGCCTGGTAGAAAAGCCGCCCAAGGCCCGGCCAGTTGAAGACTAGCTCCAAGATGATCGAACCGCCCCACAAGGCGATGACGGAAAGCGCGAAGGATGTAACGATGTAGGGCAGACTCGGCCGGAGAATGTATCGCTGCTCGATGGCCCGCGCCGGGAGGCCCTTGGCCCGGGCCATGTCGACGTAATCTTCGCTCGAGTAAATGAGGAAGAACGTCCGCCAGCTATAAATGCTGATGAAAATCGAGCTCAAGACGATGGCGCCAACGGGCAGGATCAGGTGTTTCATGAGGCTGAGGAAGTATCCCCAGCGCGTAGGCGGCGGCGGTGCGTCGACCATGCCGCCGAAGGGCAGCCAGCCAAGCACCGCGGCGAATATCAGGATCAGGAAGATGCCGTAAAACCACGAGGGTGCCGCAGACAGCGGGGCCAGTGCCACGCTCAAGCGATCCAGAAAGCTCCCGTACCGGCGCGACAACCCCAGGGCCACGAAAATCGAGACGAAGAACAGGAACAAAAACGACGTCGCGGTGAGCAGCAGCGTAGGTGCGAGGCGTTCCACGATGATGTTGCGTACCTGGCGTGAGCCGCTGTCGCTGGTCAGCTGCTCGGCCCGGCCCAGGTTCAGGATCAGGGCGTTTCCTAGGTAACGGAAGCTGCGCACGAGAAACGGCTGGTCCAGTCCCAAACGCCTGATCTCGACCTGGGCCAGCTCTTCTACCAACTGCCGCCGCTCGGCGGGCGTGAGATGCGCATACTCCTGGGCCATGGCCACGAATGTGGCGATGCCTTCCCGGATGGTGGCCTTGCGGATCTCGTCCACGTGACCCCCCATGTTGGCGATGAGGATGGTCAGGTACACCCCGACGACGGTGGTGAGAAACAGGACTACGAACCGCGTCAACGTGTACCGGACAAGCCGCCATGCGGTTGTCGTGCGGCTTTGGGCCCCGACGGACGCGGGGGAATGCATGCTGGGCGCTTGGGTAACGGCCATAGCCGACCTCCTTCGGTCACCTGACGGTAAATAAGCTACGCACGGCGGCGACCGCAGGGGACAAAGCCCCTGCGGCCGCCCGTGGTTCGCCTTAAGGCGTGGTGACGAAGGTGGCCGACTCGAAGGTCGGGATGCTCACCGGGATCGGGACCACCACGACCTCCAGACGGTTGGACCCGGCAGACAGCAACCTGGTCTGCTCCGGCGTCAGGTTGACCTCATACAGGCCGTCGGCGACGAAGTCCGCCGTGCCGACCAGGGCCACTTCACCGCGAGAATCGATGACCAGGTACTTGACCTCGCTGATGAGGTTGCCCGGATACGGCTCGCCCTTGAAGGTCACCCAGACGTCGAACCGCGCCCGGCTGCCGATGGTCACCCGGGCCGGGCCTTCCACATCCGCCTCGGCGATCATGGGCTCAGCAAAGATGTCCCAACGAGTCGCCGGGTCGGGATGGAGCTCAAACCGCTTCAGGTGGACGGTCTTCTCCACCGGGTAGGCCCGCTCTAGGTACAGAACGCCCGTACCGAGCCAGAAGTGGCCCTTCTCCTGGTACCACCGGCTCAGGTTGCTCCAGCGCTCCCGCGCCTCGTCAGCGGAGATGTACTGGCCGAGCGTCGGGGCGTAAGGAATGTAATTGGACGCAGTGGCCTGCTGCAGGTACTTGGCCAGGATGCCGACCGTCTCGCCGGCGATCATGTTGAGGTACTCTACGCCCAGCTGGTCGGCCTTGGCGGAGGTGAAGGCGGTCTCCTGGGTGGCCTCCGCCAAGAGGCCGAGGGCTAGGTTGTGCCAGGCGCCGGGACCGAAGTCGTAGTACGGGTAGAGCGTCGTCACGCTCCACTCGGCGTCGAGACCGAAGGCATCGCTGTAGTACTCGATGACCAGCGGGTCCGTGGAGGCGATCCGCGCGCCGCGGAACGACTGGAGGAACGACTGGTGA
>DATCLD010000192.1:0-17838 GCA_036564115.1 Limnochordales bacterium | reverse complement strand
GCCGGCCCGCCGGGCGCCGTGGAGCTTTTCGTAGACCCCGCCCACGGGGCGGATGAGGCCCTGGATGGACACCTCACCCGTGAGGGCCGTGTCCTGGCGCACCGGTCGCTCCTGGATCGCGCTTAAAACCGCCACGAAGATCGCCGCGCCCGCCGACGGGCCGTCGATGCGCCCGCCACCGACCACGTTGACGTGCACGTCCCAGTCGGACAAGTCGATGCCCGCCACCTTGCGCATCACGGATGCGACGTTGAACACCGAGTCCCGGTACATGGTCCCGGCCGTCTCGTTGAAGCGCACCTTCCCCTTGCCCGGCTCTCGGGCCGGGAAGGCCACCGCCTCGATCTCGACCACCGAACCGACATAGCGGCTGACGCCCAAACCGAGCGCCCGCCCGACTTCCGACCGGGCGCCGGGCTGCACCGGCGACAGGGTCGACAGGCGGCTCAGCTGCGCCATCTCGACCACGTCCTCGCCGCGGATGCGCACGGGCTGCCGGCCGCCTGTGCGGTGCAGGACGAGGCTGTAGGCGTCGGCCAAAAGCCGCGTCGCCATGCGGCCTTCCGCTGTGTAGCGGCTGATGCGGGCCGGCACGTCCGGATCCAGCTCCACCCCCAGGCGCTCGGCGGCCTGAGCCACGATCTGGCAAACCTGCTCCTCGGTCAGCGGATCAAAGAACACCTCCGCGCAGCGGGAGCGCAAGGCCGGGTTGATCTCCTCAGGCGAGCGGGTGGTGGCGCCGATCAGAATGAAATCGGCCGGTGCTCCTTCCTCAAACAGCTTGCGGATGTAGCGGGGCACTTTGGGATCGTCGGGGTCGTAGTAGGCGGAGTCGAAATACACCCGCTTGTCTTCGAGCACCTTGAGCAATTTGCTCTGCAAAAGCGGATCCAGTTCGCCGATCTCGTCGATAAAAAGCACCCCGCCGTGGGCTTCGGTCACAAGGCCTGGTTTCGGTTCAGGCACCGCGCTGTCGGCCAGCTCCCGGCGGGCGCCCTGGTAGATAGGATCGTGCACGGAACCCAGCAAGGGATTGGTGACCTCCCGCGGGTCCCAGCGCAGGGTGGCACCATTGACCTCCACAAACGGCGCGTCCTCGCCGAAGGGGGTGTACGGCCGGCGCTTGGCCTCCTCCAGCACCAGGCGCGCCACCGTCGTCTTGCCCACACCCGGCGGTCCGTAGAGCAGCACATGCGACGGGAACGGCGAGCATACCCTCGCCATAAGCGCCTCGATGGCCCGCTCCTGCCCGACGACCTCGCTCAACGACCGGGGCCGCAGCGCCTCTGCCACCGACCGGGGCAGGCGGCGCTGGTCCAGCTTTTCCAGGGCCGCGAGTTTCTTGAGCGTGTGGGCGTTGTCGGGCCCGGTTTCCTCCTTGAGCACCTGCAGCCGCAGCTCCTGAAGGTACTCCTCGTGCCGGGCCTGCATGCGTTCCGCGACCCGCTGCTCGAGTTGCGCCTCCAGGTGCTTGCGGGCGAGCAGGTCCGCGACGGCCTCCTCCAGCTCATCGAGGGTATCGGCCAGCTGGTCCGGTGCGGGCGGCTGGTCGATGGTCGGGTCCTCGTAAATGAGGCGCTGGAGCGCCACCAGTTGCCGGCCCGGATCGTCCGCCCGCATGTCCTGGAGGGCATTGAGCTTGCCGGCCTTCAGCACCAGCCGGTCGGAGCCGTGAATGCGCGCCAACAGCTCCCACAACGCATGCATGCGGCGGCGCACGGCCTCCTCCCCGGCCCGGCGCAAAAGGTCCGGCGCCGCGGCCTGCCCCTCCGCGCGAGGCCGCTTGAAAATGCTCATCAGGCTTCTCCCACCACGGTGACCGCCAGCGTGGCCTGCACGCCGGGGTGCAGCTTCACCGGGATCTCGTAGCTGCCCACCTGCTTGATGGGCTCCTCTAGCTCAATGCGGCGCTTGTCGACGCTGATCCCATGCCGCTCCAGCTCTTTGGCCAGGTCCGCGCTGGTCACCGAACCGAACAGGCGGCCGCCTTCGCCGGCTTTCACCTTGATCTGCAACCGCAAGCCCGCGAGCTTCTGGGCGATGGCCTGGGCCTGCTCCTCCTCCCGCTGGCGCTTGCGGCTCTGCGTGGCCAGCTCTTGCTCCCGCTGCCTCAGCATACCGGCGCTGGCCTCCGCGGCCAGCCCCCGGGGAATCAGGTAGTTGCGGGCGTAGCCCTCGGCCACGTCGACCACATCATTTTTCTTGCCCAGGTTCTTGACGTCTTTCAGCAGGATGACCTTCACCGGTCCCGTCTCCCTCCAGGCGCCGCCGGGGCGCCCCGTCTACATCCCGGCATCCGGCTCCTCCCCCTCGTCCTGCGGGGGAAGCCGGCGAAAGTTGAACCACGTATCGAGCACGCCGGTCCATGCGGCCACGGCCGGCACCACGATCACCACGAGCCCCAAAAGCAGCACCCGCAACGCGGGCGGCACGCGCCGTGCAAGCCAATACCACCCAACCGCCAGGCCCTGCACGGTGAAAAGCAGGTGAAACATGACCCGCAGGTTTTCCCCGGCGATGATCAAACCCGAGTGGCCCGCGGCCGACCCGGCTAGCAACAGCCCGTGGCCGGCGATGAATCCGAGGGCCATGGCCCACGGAAACCGCCACCGGGCGAAGGGCGGAAACCACGGGGGCTCGTCCCCGAGCCGTACCAGGAATGCGCGGGCGAGGGCCATGTTGACGGCTGCGAGGCAGCTCGCGGCCGCGACGGCCATGCCCGGCACAAAGGGCTTTACCAGAGGAAAGGTACGCTCCGCCTCCGCGATCATGAGCCGCCAGTCGGCCAACGCTTCCGCCTCCGGCGCGCTCTGGGCGACCTGCTCCAGCAGGGTCCTGGCCAAGAGCAGCGAGTTGTCCATGAAGACGGCCAAAAGATCGACCCCATAGACCAGGCGCACCCACAGCCAGATGGCGACGCCCGGCAGCACAGCCGCCAGCACGGTCATCAACAGGGTCCGGCCGGCGCCGACCCCTTCCCGCCACGCCCCGCCGATCACGAGGCCGATGAGGCCCAAGGTCACCGGTGCGATCATGACCCCTAAGAGCGAATACCGTAGCTGCGCCGCGGGCAGTACCTGTGCGAGGCCCGCGAACACCTGCTGTTCCACCCACCCCACCAGCAAAACGGCCAGCGCGGCCGTTCCCACGCTGAGACCATAGCCGTGGCGATAGGCCAGGACGGCTACCGGAACCGGGGCCACAAGCCACACGGGAAGCGGGAAAAGAGCTCCGAGCAACGCCATCAGGACGGTGAGGACGGCCAGCACAGCGCCGTCCGCGGCGCGCCCCTGTTCGGACGGCCGCTCCGGATCCATGCCGTTCACCCCGCCCTGTCCATCCCGGCAGAAGAGATGCGCAGAACGTCCAGCGGAAAGGCGCCGCCGTGCACGCCGGCCGGCGCTCCTGCGGCGGCCGCGATCTTATGGTGGAACATACCTTGGCAGGGGGCGGCGACACCCGGCACCGCCACCACCTCCGTCTTCCGGCCCAACTTCGGCGCCGGAGCTTCGCCTTCCTTCACCTGGCGCACGGGGCCGGGGAGTGGAAACTTGGGGAACAGAAATTGAAAGAAGCCACATCCGGTATCGACCGCAACGCGACAAAGGGTGGACCGCAAGGCCCACCCTTTGCTGCTTTGGTGAAACCGGCTCCCCCTCAGTCGGTGGTGTAGGGCAGCAGGGCAAGCTGCCGGGCCCGCTTGATGGCCACCGTGAGCTGGCGCTGGTGCCGGGCGCAGTTGCCGGTGATGCGCCGCGGCAGGATCTTGGCCCGCTCGGTCAAGTAACGGCGCAGGCGCCCGGTTTCCTTGTAGTCGACGTAGTCGATCTTGTCTACGCAGAAAGCACAGACCTTCTTCTTGCGCTTCCGATCGCGCCGCATGCATGTCCCTCCCGTCTAAAAGGGGACCTCGTCCTCTTCGAAACCGTCAAAGGCGTCCGCCGCCGCGCCTGCGTCAGGCCGGCCGTCCTTGGGCCAGTCGAGGAAGCGGACGTTGTCCGCCACCACCTCGGTGACCCAGCGGGTCGTACCGTCCTGCGCCTGGAAGGAGCGGTTCTGCAGGCGGCCTTCCACGGCCACGAGGCGCCCCTTGCTCAAGTTGTGCGCACACGTCTCCGCGAGCTTCCGCCAGGTTACGACGGGAAAGAAATCGGTTTCCCGTTCGCCCTGCTGGTTGCTGAAGGGCCGGTCCACGGCGATGCGAAAGTTGGTCACCGCCACTCCCGCCTGGGTGTAGCGCAGCTCCGGATCGGCCACCAAGCGGCCGATCAGAATCACGCGGTTAAGCAAGCAGGTTCCCTCCTCCGCATCGACAGCCGCCGGCCAGGGCCACTGCCCGGCCCCGCAGCCGTGAGCCGTTGCCGGCCCGCCGCCCTGTCCTACTCGGACTGGGCGCCGGATTCCGTGCCGCCCGCGCTCTCGCCCGCCTCAGCACCGGCCTTGGCCTCCGCTTCCGTCGCGGTTCTGGCCACCTCCGCTGCTGGGGCCGCGGGCGCCTGGGCCGCCGCAGCCGCCGACTTGCGGCGCCCCGTCTCTTCGCGCACGATCAGGTGACGCATGACCGGATCGGTGATGCGCAAGATGCGGTCCAGTTCGATGGCCGCCGCCGGGTTGCCCTGGAACTTGATCAGGACGTAGTAGCCTTCCGTATGCCCGCCGATCTCGTAGGCGAGCCGGCGCTTGCCCCAGCGATCAAGATGGGTCACTTCCCCGCCCTGGCTGGTGATGGCGCTGGTAATGCGGTTGAACACCGCCTCCATGGCGTCGTCAGCCAAGCCGGGCTCCAGCACGACCATGGCCTCGTAGGGTCGCACCGCGGCTTCACCTCCTCCCTATGGACTGTGGCCCCAGACGCAGTGGGTCTGGAGCAGGGATACCGCCTCCGTATTATAGCACCGGGCCCAACCCCCGGCAATCCGCGTTTCTGGAGGAACGGACGGGGGTTACGGCGCGCCCTCTTCTTCGATGACGCGCTTGACGATGGCCTTCACCTGCCGTTCAAAGCGGCGCCGGGGCAGCATGACGACGCGCCCGCACCCGAGGCAGCGGATGCGAAAGTCCATGCCGGTGCGCATTACTTCCCACTGGTCGCTGCCGCACGGGTGGGCTTTGCGCATTTGCACCACATCGCCAAGGTAAAATTTCTGCGGCACGGCTCTTCCCCGACCTCCACCCGTGAGACGTGCGGGCCCTGCTGCACGAGGGCTTGCAGAGGGCGCGCATGGGAGTCTCTTCTTGACGCGCGCCCCGCCTCCTGCCCCGCGGCTGCGGACGGGCCATGGCGCAAAAAGCCCTTGATGCGCGGCCGCTGAATGTATACCTTATTAAGAGTGAATCCCCGTGTGTTCCCGTGGCTGCTGGCGAACATCACAGGCGGATACTGGAGGATCGAAGGACGATGGCAAGAAACACCGGACCGAAGCACCGCATCTGCCGGCGGCTTGGCGAACCCATCTGCGGATCGCCCAAGTGCCCGGCCTTAAAGCGGCCCTATCCCCCCGGCCAGCATGGACGGGGACCCCGGCGCAAGCTGTCGGAATACGGGCGCCAGCTGTTGGAGAAGCAAAAGCTGAAGGCGATCTACGGCGTCTCCGAGACGTACCTGCGTAACCTGTTCCGCAAGGCAGCCCGCTACCGCGGCCGCACCGGCGAGCTGGTGCTGCAGCTCTTGGAGACGCGGCTGGACAACATCGTGTACCGCCTGGGGCTCGCGCCCACGTTGCCGGCAGCCCGGCAGTTGGTCACCCACGGCCACGTGACCGTGGACGGCCGCAAGGTGGACATCCCATCCTACCAGGTGCAGCCGGGCCAGGTGGTGGGCATGCGCGAGAAGTCCCGCAACCTGGACCTGGTGGTCGCCACGCTGGAGGCGGGTCCGCCGAGTGTGCCGTACGTGGAGGTCGACAAGGAAAACCGGTCGGGCAAGCTCCTGCGCATGCCTAGCCGCGAGGAGATCCCGGTCAAGGTCAACGAGACCCTCATCGTCGAGTTCTACGCCCGGTGACGCCCGGTTGTGCCCGGCCCACCGCCGGGCACCGGTTCTCTTGCAGGGGATGCTGCTTGGGTCAGTATTGTTGCTGGCCCAGGCAGCATTTTCCGTTTCCGCCGCCCTGGCCGCTGGGACGGCAAGCCCGGCTGCCGCGCAGGCAAGCCCGGCCGCCGCGGAGGCAAACCACCCCGCGGCACTCGCCATCCTGCTGGTCATCGATGCCCTGCCGGTCGAGGACTTCACGAGCCCCGCCTGGTCCCACCTGCGGGCGGTCATGGCCCGGGGAGGCGTAATCGGGCTGATGAACGCCCGCACGGCGGGCACCGCGGCGCCTGCCGCCGCGCACGCCACCCTGGGAGCCGGGGCCAGGGCCCGGGCCGGCCCAGCCGCCGGCCTCGCCTTTGACGCGGACGGCGTGTATCGCGACCGCCCCGCGGCGGAAGTTTACCGCACCCTGACAGGCTTGGAGCCGGGCCAAGACCAGGTGCTTTTTCTGGGGCTACCGGAGCTTTTGGCGCGCAACATGGACTTGCCCGACCGGGTTGTGCCAGGCTTGCTCGGGCAGACGGTGCGGGACGCGGGCCGGCAGACCGCCGTGATCGGCAACGCCGACCTCCACGACGCCTTTCGCCGGCACGGCGCCCTCATCGCCATGGACGGCTCGGGGCGGGTCGGCCTTGGTACCGTCGGCCGCGGCACGCTCGCCGAAGATCCGGATTGGCCCTTCGGCTGGCGCACCGACTACGACGCCGTTTGGGACGCGTTTTTTGCCGTTGCGCCGCACGCGGGCCTGATCGTGATCGAGCTGGGCGATTTGGCCCGCCTGGACGCGTACAGGGAGCTCCTCGCGCCTGAGCGGCGGCGCATGTTGCAGGAACGGACCATCGCGCGCATAGACGCGCTCATCGGCCAACTGGACGCGTGGGCACGCGGGACAGGTACCGGCGCTTTCCTCATGGTTGCCGTGCCGACGCCTCCCGCCGAGGCGCTGCGCAACAATCACCTCTTGACCCCCATCGCCTGGGCGCCGCTGGGCACCGGGGCGGCCTTGGGCACCCGAGCTCTTGGCGAGCAAGGGGCGCCGGCGCCGGGGGAGCCCACGGCGGGACCAAGGCGGGCAGCGGGGGAGCCCTTGGCAGGACCGCAGCGCACGCCGGGCGGCCCGGCCGGGCCTGAGCTGGCCACCTCCGCCACGACCCGCCGCGCCGGCATCGTCGCCAACACCGACGTGGCGCCAACGGTGCTGACGGCGCTGGGTGTGGCGCCGCCACCCGGGATGGCCGGCCGGCCCCTGGCGGGCGTCTATCTAGCCGCGTTGCGGCGGGACCTGCCGCGGACCGTGGCCGTGCCCGCGGACCCGTGGGAGGCCGTCGCGCTCATCTACCAACGGACCACGGTGGTGCACACCCTGCGCCCGCCGGTGGTGCGGGCGTTCATCGGCCTGGCCATCGCCGTCTTTGTCGCCTGGACGGCCTGGCTGGCCTGGGCCGCGCTGGCCAACGTTCCCGGGCCCGAGGCGCGCCTTGGAGCCTGGCGCTGGTTACTCTTGCTCTTGCTCGCCGTGCCCTTGGGCGTCCTCTTGGCTCCCCTCTTGGATCCGCTGTTGCCTCCGCAGGCACCGGGGGCCCGCATGCTCGTTATCGGGCTATTGGCCGCGGGGCTGGCCTCGGCGGCCTGGGCGGCGGGGCGGCGGGACGGAACTGGGCCCTTTGCCTGGCTGTCGCTGGCCACCGTGGCGGCGCTGGTGGCGGACGTGATCCTGGGGGCGCCGCTGATCAAGTCGTCCATCCTAGGCTACGACCCGATTACCGGCGCCCGCTTCTACGGCATCGGCAACGAGTACATGGGGGTGCTCATCGGCACCGCCCTGGTGGGCACAGGGGGCCTCTTGGACCGGTTTCCGGGGAGAACGGGCCTCCGCTGGGCGGTCCTGGGCGTCTATGCCCTCGTTTCCATGGTGTTGGCCGCGCCCGGCCTGGGGGTCAACGTGGGAGGCACCATAGCGGCGGTGAGCGGGTTCAGCGTGACGGCGCTGCTCTTGTGGCGCCGGCGGCTGGCGTGGCGAGCGGCGGTTTTGGCCGTGCTGTCCGTGGCCGCGGTCTTGGCGGCGGCGGCGTGGGTGGACGTGGCCGCGAGCGCACAGCCGTCCCATCTGGGCCGGGCCGCTCTCCTGCTCATCCAGGGAGACTTGGGGACGCTCTGGAACATCGCCGTGCGCAAGGTGCAGATGAACGTGCGGCTGCTCAACTGGACCATCTGGGCCCAGGTGATGGTGGTGAGCCTGGCCATCTCCGCGGTGGCGCTGCACAGGCCCGGCCAGCTGATCCGGCGCCTGGAGCGAGGCCACCCCCACCTGGTACGGAGCGTGCGGGGAGCGGTCATCGCGAGCTTGGTGGCCTTGGCGGCCAACGATTCGGGCGTCGTCGCCGCGGCCACCGGCCTCATCCCGGCGACGGCCACCCTGCTTTACCTGGTGACATTGGACCGCGGGTTTCCCCGGTGAAAAGTTTCTGTTATATTGAAGACATCCTGCAAGACGCAGGGGGCTTTCGCCTTGATGCTGGCGAGTGGACAAGCGAGCATAACGCCCGGCCTGAAACCGGGCGATATCGTGTCCCGGTGCGGGCTGTTGTGCAACACGTGCAGCGCGTACATCGCCGGGATTTGTCCCGGCTGCCCGAGCCTTGAGCAGGGCGAGTGCGTGCTGCGGGACTGTGCGGATCTCAAGGGGACGAGCTGCCTGGATTGCCAGGCGACTTCGTGCTACCACTTTGAGGCCTACGCCTGGCGGCGGCGCGCCATGAACGAGCAGGCCAAGGAGTACATGCGCCTCGCGGGCCTGACGAAGCAGCGGACGCCCGGTGCGGCAGGCGGCTGCGGGACGGCGGACGGCACCGCCAAAGCAGGGTGCGGCGGCTGCTCGGTCCGGAACGGCTGTCCCGCAGCGCGCCTTGCGGCCAGCTTATCCGCCTTGGGAGCTTGAGGGGCCGAGCGCAGCCTCGCCCCGGGGATAGTCCGCCCGCGGATATGAGCCGAGGATCCGCACATACGCGCAGCGGCGCCTGAGGCCCACGAGGGCCTCCCGCACCACGGGATCGTCTTTGTGCCCCTCGAGGTCCGCAAAGAAGATGTAGTCGCCCAGGAGCTGCTTGGCCGGGCGGGACTCGAGCTTCGTCAGGTTGATGTCCCGCTGGGCAAACTCGCCCAAGGCGTGGTAGAGGTTGCCCGGCCGGTCCATCGCGAAGGCAAAGACGATGGAAGTCTTGTCGCGGCCTGAGGGGGCAGGCTCCTCCTTGCCGATGACGAAAAACCGCGTCGCGTTGTCCGGCGCGTCCTGGATGTCCGATTCCAGCACCACGAGCCCATACAGGTCCGCGCACAGGGCGTTGCCGATGGCCGCCATGCCCGGCTCACGCCTTTCCCCCACCAGGCGGGCGGCTTCGGCGGTGCTGAACGCCGCCTGCACCTGGGCCCCTGGCCAGCGGGCCTGCAGATAACGGCGGCACTGGGCCAGGGCTTGCGGGTGGGAGACGACCGTGGTAATCGGCGCGCCCTCGTGGCCCCGGCGCACCAGCAGATGATGGCGGATCGGGATGACCACCTCGCCCACGATGGGCAGATCGACGTCGTGGACGAGGGTGTCCAAGGTCACGGCCACCGTGCCTTCGATGGAGTTTTCCGCTGGCACCACGGCCGCGTGCAGGTCGCCCCCGGCGACCGCGAGCAATAGCTCGGGGATTCCCCGGCCAGGCACAAGCTCAACGTGCAAATCTACGGGAAGGCGGCGGGCATAAAGCCGCGCCGCCTCCTCGCTGAAGGTGCCCCGCGGTCCCAGAAACCCGACGCGCCGTTGTTCGCCGAGCGGTTGTTCTCCTTGCCGCTGTTCGCCCATGAAGCTACGACTCCCCGCCGGGCGCATCCGCCGGCACCGGCGCGCACCAGCACAGGTTGGGCTGGCGCGCGGCCCTGGCCTCGTCCAGCCGCCGCACGGGCGTTTCGTGGGGCGCGGTGCGCACCAGTTCCGGGTCCCGCTCGATTTCCTGCACGATGGTCTCCATGATGCGCACGAACTCATCCAGCGTTTCTTTGGTCTCGGTCTCCGTCGGCTCGATCATGATGGCTTCCTCGACGATGAGCGGGAAGTAGATCGTCGGGGCGTGCAGCCCATAGTCCAACAGCCGCTTGGCGATGTCCAGGGTGCGCACGCCCAGGCGCTTGTAGCGGCCGCCCGACAGGACGAACTCGTGCTTGCAGTGGCGGTCGTAGGGGAGGTCAAACAACGGCGCCAGCCGGCGCATGAGGTAGTTGGCGTTGATGACCGCCTGCTCGCTGACGGCCTTGAGCCCAGCGGAGCCGTGCATGCGGATATAAGTGTAGGCCCGCACGAGCACGCCGAAGTTGCCGTAGAACCCCTTGACGCGGCCGATCGCGTCGGGCCGGTTGTAGTCGAGGTAGTACCGCTCGCCGTCCCACTCCACGGTCGGCACCGGCAGAAACCGCGCCAGATCCTCCCGCACCGCGATGGGCCCGGCCCCCGGCCCGCCGCCGCCGTGCGGCGTCGAGAACGTCTTGTGCAGGTTGAAATGGACGATGTCAAAGCCCATGTCCCCGGGGCGGCAAATGCCCAAAATCGCGTTCGCGTTGGCCCCGTCGTAGTACAGCAGCCCCCCCGCCTCGTGGACGATGCGGGCCAGTTCCACGATGTCCTCCTCAAAGAGGCCCAGCGTGTTGGGGTTGGTGAGCATCAGGCCGGCCGTGCGCTCGCTGACCACCGCCCGCAGGGCGTCCACGTCCACGCTGCCCCGGGCGTTGGACTTGACCTCCACGACCCGGAAACCGCACATGGCCGCGCTGGCGGGGTTCGTGCCGTGGGCCGAGTCGGGCACGATCACCTCGGTGCGCCGGTGGCCCTCGCCGTTCTTCTCGTGGTAGGCCCGCATGATCATGAGGCCGGTCAGCTCGCCGTGAGCACCGGCCGCCGGCTGGAGCGTGGCCCGGTGCAGGCCCGCGATCTCGCACAAGTACCGCTCCAGCCGGTACATGAGCTCGAGGGCCCCCTGGACCGTTTCCTCAGGCTGATACGGATGCAGCCGGGCGAAGCCGGGCAGGGCGGCGGCCCACTCGTTGACCTTGGGGTTGTACTTCATCGTGCACGACCCGAGGGGGTAGAAGCCGACGTCGACACCGTAGTTGCGCCGGGAGAGGCCCACGTAGTGGCGCACCACTTCGGGCTCGCTGACCTCGGGCAGGGCCGGATCTTCCGCACGCAACTGGCCTTCGGGGATAAGATCGGACAACGGCTGCTCCGGGACGTCCAAGGCCGGCAGCCGCCAGCCGCGCCGCCCGGGGGCGCCCCGTTCGAAGATCAGAGGGAAGCTGCCTTTCAGCAAGTAGCCGGTCATGTCAACCCCTCCAGCACGGCCACGAGGCGATCCATCTCTTCCCGGGTGCGGCTTTCGGTCACGCACCAGAGCATGCAGTCGGAAAGCTCAGGATAAAACCGCCCAAGCGGCAGCCCGCCGATGATCTGGTGATCCAGCAGCCGCTGCGACAGCTCCTCCGGGTCCGCCGTGGTGCGCACGACGAATTCATGGAAGAAAGGTGCCCCCCAGGCGGGCGAGAACCCGGGCAGGGCCGTCATGGCTCGCTGGAGGTAATGGGCCTTCTGCACGCACTGGGTGGCCACGTCCCGCACGCCCCGCTTGCCCAGCAGGCTCAGGTAGACGGCGGCCGTGAGGGCGTTGAGGGCCTGGTTGGTGCAGATGTTGGAAGTCGCCTTTTCGCGGCGGATGTGCTGCTCGCGGGTTTGCAGCGTCAGCACAAAGCCGCGGTTGCCGTCCCTGTCCACGGTCGCCCCGACGATCCGGCCCGGGATGCGGCGGACCAGCTCCTGCCGGACGGCAAGAAAGCCCAGGTACGGCCCGCCGAAACTCAAGTTGTTGCCCAAGGCCTGGCCGTCGCCCACCGCGATTTGGGCCCCCGCCGCGCCCGGGGGTTTCAGCAGCCCCAAGGTGAGCGGGTCCGCGCTGGCCACGATCATCAGCGCCCCGGCTTCCCGCGCGACCTCCGCGATGGCCGCCACGTCTTCAATGCTGCCAAAGAAATTCGGCTGCTGCACCACGACAGCCGCGGTGCGGGCGTCGACGCGCGCCTTGATTTCATCTAAGGGCGTGACGCCGTCCCGGTAGGGAACTTCCACGACTGCGAGCCCCTGATGCCGCAGGTACGTCTGGGTGACCTGCCGGTACTCAGGGTGCACCGCCGTGGGGATAACGACCTTGTCGCGCCCTGTGTGGGCGCAGGCCAAGAGCGCCCCTTCGGCCAGGGCCGTGGCGCCGTCGTAGACGGACGCGTTGGCCAGGTCCATGCCCGTCAAGGTGGCGATCATGGTCTGGTACTCGTACGTCGCCTGCAGCACGCCCTGCGTGATCTCGGGCTGATAGGGCGTGTAGGATGTGTAGAACTCGGAGCGGGAAACCAACTGCCCGACGGCGGCCGGGATCAGGTGATCATAGGCGCCTGCGCCGAGGAAACACGTGTAGCGGTCCACATCCGCGTTGCGTCCCGCCAGCTGGCTCAAATGGCGCCGCACCTCGGCCTCGCTCAAGGCCGGCGGCAGATCCAGCGGCCGGTTGAGCCGGATTTCGGCGGGGATGTCGGCAAAGAGCTCGTCGACGCTCTTCACGCCGATGGCCGCCAGCATCGCCTCCCGTTCCGCGTCGGTCATGGGCGCAAACGTCATGCTGAAGGACCCCCTTTATCCTTCCACGAGGGCCCGGTAGGCCTCGGCATCCAGCAAGTCCTCGAGCTCCGCCGGGTTCTCCATCTCCAGCACCGCGATCCAGCCGGCGCCGTAAGGATCCTCGTTGATCAGCTCCGGCCGGTCGGCCAGCTCACGGTTGACCTCGACGACGCGGCCGCTCACGGGCGCGTAGATGTCGGACACCGCCTTGACCGACTCCACCACGGCAAAGGCTTCCCCTGCCTGGAAGAGGCTTCCTTCCTGCGGCAGGTCGACAAACACCACGTCCCCCAGCTCATGCTGGGCGTAGTACGTGATGCCGACCCGCACGCGGTTGCCTTCCTGCCGGACCCACTCGTGCTCCTTGCTGTAGCGCAGATCCTCGGGATACATGGACGGGCCCCCTTCTACACGATACACCGGTGCCTTGGTGCCGCCGACACCGGTGCTTTGGTGCCGCCTTACTTTGCGGGCCGCACGAAGCGGCCTTTGATGACCTGACAGGGAATGGCACGGCCGCGGATCTCGACCGCGAGCTCCTGTCCCGGCGATGCGTACTCCGCCGCGACGTAGCCCATGCCGATAGGTTCCCCGAGGGTTGGGGACATGGTGCCGGACGTCACACGCCCGACCTCGCGGTCGCCGGCCAGCAACGGATACCCCTGGCGCGGGATGCCCCGGCCGATCATGCGGAAGCCGACGAGCCGCCGGGCGACGCCCTGGGCCTGTTGGCGCACGAGCGCCTCCTTGCCCACAAAGGCATCCTTGTCCAATTTGACGGCGAAGCCCAGGCCCGCCTCCAGCGGCGTCGTGCTCTCGTCGATGTCGTTGCCGTATAAGGGAAACCGCATCTCGAGCCGCAAGGTGTCCCGGGCGCCGAGCCCCACGGGCACCAGGCCAAGATCCTTGCCGGCCGACAGCAGCGCGCGCCACAGGGGCACCGCCGCCTCCGGCGCCACATACAACTCAAACCCGTCCTCGCCGGTGTAGCCGGTGCGGGAAATCAGCGCGGGGTGGCCGTCGACCTTGCCCTCGATGAACCGGAAGGACGCCACCGCCGCCAGCGGGGCGTCGGTCAAGCGAGACAGGATCTCTTCGGAGCGCGGCCCCTGCACGGCCAGCAACGCGGTGTCGTCGGAGAGGTCCTCGAGGATCACGTCCTCGGGCCGGACCGGCGGGCCGCCCTCCCCCGGCCACGCCCGGCGCAGGTAGTCAAGCCATTGGAAGTCCTTGGCGATGTTCGCCGCGTTGACGACGACGAGGAAATCGCCGGCGCGGCGGTAGACCACCACGTCGTCCACGATGCCGCCGTCGGGCTTGCACATGAGGGAGTAGCGGGCCTGGCCGGGTTCCATGTCCGCAATGCGGTTGGTCATGGCCCAGTCCAAAAACGCGGCAGCGCCGGGGCCACCGACCTTGATCTCGCCCATGTGCGACAGGTCAAACAGGCCCGCGGCGCTGCGCACCGCCCGGTGTTCCTCAAGGATACCGCTGTACTCTACAGGCATACGGAAACCGGCGAAGTCGATCATGCGCGCCCCGCCGGCCAAGTGTTCCTCGTATAGCGGGGTGCGCTTCCCCGCCGGCCCGTTGTCGCTCATCGGCGCAACCCTCCCCTCTTCTATTTTGCTGAACCCCGGGGGATTCCTTCGTGGCCCAGGGAGCGGGCAAGGAATGACTCAGCCTTTTCCGAAGTTTATAGCGCGGCGGCACTGGCCAAGGGGCCGCCGGACTACGAGGCCAGGAGGCGATGCACAATGGCGGCGAACAAGACCTCACAGCAGGAAGCGCCCATTATAAAGAGCTATATCGCCGGCCAATGGGTCGAAGGGTCCACCGGCAAGCTGTATCCCGACATCAACCCGGCTACGGGCGAGCTTCTGGGACAGATCTCGGTCGCCGGCGCTCCTGAGGTGGACCGCGCGGTCAAGGCAGCCCAGCAGGCCTTCGAATCCTGGCGCGCCATGCCGGCCCCGCGGCGGGGTGAAATCCTGTTCCGGGCCGCGCAGCTCATCGCGGAGCGCAAGGAGCAGTTGGCCCACCTTATGTCCCGGGAAATGGGCAAGGTGCTCTTGGAAGCGCGCGGCGACGTGCAGGAGGCGATCGATGAGTTCTACTTCATGGCCGGCGAGGGGCGCCGGCTGCACGGTTTCACGACGCCCTCGGAGATGCCCAACAAGTTCGCCTGCTGCGTGCGGGATCCCGTGGGCGTCGTAGGCTTGATCACGCCGTGGAATTTCCCCATCGCGGTGCCGTCCTGGAAGCTGGCACCGGCGCTGATCGCCGGCAACACCATCGTCTGGAAGCCGGCGGAGGACACGCCCCTGGTGTCCCTGGAGTTCGCGAAAATCCTTGAGGAAGCCGGGCTGCCGCCGGGCGTGCTCAACGTCGTGCTGGGGCCCGGGCCCGATACGGGCGCGCCCCTGGTGGAGCATCCCGGCGTGCGGGTGATCGCCTTCACCGGCTCCACGGAGACGGGCACCCTGATCGCCACCGAAGGCGCCCGCCGCGGCAAGCGGGTGCTACTCGAGATGGGCGGCAAGAACGCCATCACGGTCATGGACGACGCGGACCTGGACCTGGCCTTGGAAGGGATCCTTTGGAGCGCCTTCGGCACCACCGGCCAGCGCTGCACCGCGGCCAGCCGCCTGCTGATCCATCGCCGGGTCATGGACGAACTGGTCCCGCGGCTGGTGGAGCGGGCGCAAGCCTTGCGCATCGGCAACCCGCTGGACGACGCGACCCAGGTCGGGCCCATCGTCAACGAAAAGCAATTGCAACGGGTGCACCGCTACACGGGCGTGGGGATTGAGGAAGGGGCGCGCCTGCTCTGCGGCGGCGAAATCTACAAGGAAGGCGATTGCGCGAAGGGATTCTTCTACCGCCCGACGCTGTTCGCGGACGTCCACCCTGGGATGCGCATCGCCCAGGAGGAGATCTTCGGTCCGACGGCGGTCATCATCCCCATCGACAGCCTTGAGGAGGCCATCCGCATCAACAACGACACCGCCTACGGCCTCTCGAGCAGCATCTACACCCGGGACATCAACAAGGCCATGCGGGCGGCCCGGGACATGACGACAGGGATCGTCTACATCAACCACGGCACCACGGGCGCCGAGGTGCACCTGCCCTTCGGAGGCACCCGCGGCACGGGCAACGGCCACCGGGAAGCGGCCGTGCAGGCATTGGAAGCCTTCACCGAATGGAAGGCCATCTACATCGACTACTCGGGCAAGCTGCAGCGGGCGCAGATCGACACGGCCACGTCGTCTGCCGATCCAGCTTGACGGGCGTCCTGGTCCCGGTCGCCGGGGCGCCGGCCAATCGCCTAGGCTCCGGCACACCCCTGCTGGTCCGGGGATATACTGGGTAGGAGCTTGGCGGGGGTGGAAACCGTGGGGGTCGTCTTGCGTGCGCTGAAACTGGTGCTTGATCCGGTGCTCAAGCGCCGGGGAAGGACCGTGATCGTGATTTGGCGGCGAGGCCGGTAACGACCGGCCTCGCTGCCTTGATCAGGGAGGGTGTTACCTTGATCAGGAGGGCGTTATCGATCCAACAACATAAGCGTGCCGCCGGGGCGGCAGCGGGCGCGGGTTTTCAGGCCCGCCCGAGGCGCTGTGCGACCTTGTCCACGATGTCGCTGATGGTCTCGGCCACGGGGACGCCCGCCGCCTCCAACGCGGCCACCTTGGACTGCGCGGTGCCACGGCCGCCGGAGATGATGGCGCCCGCGTGACCCATCCGCTTGCCGGGCGGCGCGGTACGGCCGGAGATGAAGCTCACGACCGGCGTCTTCATCTGCTTGATGTACTCGGCCGCCTCCTCCTCATCGGAGCCGCCGATCTCGCCGATCATGACGACGACCTTTGTCTGGGGGTCTTCCTCAAACATGCGCAGGACATCGATGAACCGGGTGCCGATGATGGGGTCGCCGCCGATGCCGACACAGGTCGACTGCCCGATGCCGCGGCTCGTGAGCTCGTTGACGACCTCATAGGTCAGCGTGCCGCTGCGGGAGACGAGGCCCACCGGGCCGGGCATGAAGATGCGGCCGGGCAAGATGCCGACCAGCGCCTGCCCGGCGGTGATGAGGCCGGGGCAGTTGGGGCCGATGAGGCGCACGCCCTTCTGCCGGACGAACTGCACCGCCTCGATCATGTCCTGCACCGGAATGCCCTCGGTGATGCACACGATGAGCTCGATGCCGTTGTCGGCCGCCTCCAGCACAGCTTCCGCCGCGTACGCCGCCGGGACAAAGATGATGGAGCAGTTGGCGCCCGTCGCGTCCACGGCCTGCTTAACCGTGTCAAACACGGGCACGCCCAGCACCTGCTGCCCGCCTTTGCCTGGCGTTACGCCGCCGACCACCTGGGTGCCGTAGGCCAGCATTTGGCTCGTGTGAAACTGGCCCTCCCGGCCGGTAATTCCCTGCACGATCACGCGCGTGTTGCGATCGATGAGAATGCTCATCTGGGTGCGTCCTCCTCGTTAGCCCTGCGCCGCGAGGACTGCCTTGCGGGCAGCCTCCTGGAACGTGGCGGCCGGGGTCAGCTCTGTGCCTTCCAGCAGCCGACGGCCTTCCTCCTCGCGCGTGCCCACCAAGCGCACGACCACTGGGACCTTGACCTCCATAGACCGCATGACGTCCAGCAGGCCCCGGGCCACCTCATCGCAGCGGGTGATGCCGCCGAACACGTTGATCAACACCGACTTCACGTCCGGGTCGGACAGCACCACTTCCAGCGCGTTGCGCACGACTTCGGCTTTCGCGCCGCCGCCGATGTCCAAGAAGTTCGCGGCTTTGCCGCCGTTGCGCTGGATCATGTCGAGGGTCGTCATGACCAGGCCGGCGCCGTTGCCGATGACGCCCACGTTGCCGTCCAGCTTGACGTAGGCCAGGCCCCGCCGCCGGGCTTCCAGCTCCAGCGGGTGGTCGCCCTCGGCCTCCTTGAGGGCAGCCAGCTGCTGCTGCCGGAAGAGGGCGTTGTCGTCGATCTCCATCTTGCCGTCCAGAGCTACCAGGCGCCCGTCGGCCAGGCGCGCCAGCGGGTTGATCTCCACCAGCGTCGCGTCGCGGGACTTCAAGATCTCATAGACCTTGCGC
>DATCLD010000191.1:0-4133 GCA_036564115.1 Limnochordales bacterium | reverse complement strand
GCCAACTGCACCACCTCGGCCGGGTTCATGCCGGCCGCCGGCTCATCCAGGAGCAGCAGCTTGGGCGAGGTGGCCAACGCCCGCGCGATCTCCAGCTTGCGCTGGTTGCCGTAGGACAGGCTGCGGGCGGGCTCCAGGGCTGCATCGGCCAGATCAAACACCTCCAGCAGCGCCATGGACTGCTCGGTGATGGCGTCTTCCCGCCGGCGCACGCCCGGTGTGCGCAGAAACGCCGGCCAAAGCCCGTAGCCCGCGCCCTGGTAGTGGGCGATGCGGACGTTGTCGAGCACCGTCAAGTCCTTGAACAGCCGGATATTCTGGAACGTGCGGGCGACGCCCCGCGCCACGACTTGGGAGGGCAAAAGGCCCACCAGGGACTTGCCCTCCAGGCGGATGTCGCCGCTGTCGGGCCGGTAGACGCCCGAGATGAGGTTGAAAACAGTCGTCTTGCCGGCGCCGTTGGGGCCGATGATCCCGTACAGGGCGCCCTTGGGGACCTGGAGGCGCACGTCGCGGACGGCGTGCAGCCCGCCGAACCGGAGGTTCAGGTCTTCAATTTCCAGAAGCACGGGCCTGTCCCCCCTTCCGCACCGCCAGCCGCGCCAGCCGCAACCGCTCATCCAGCGGGATGAGCCCACGCCACTCCTTGAGGCCCATGATCCCAGTAGGCCGCAGGATCATGAGGAGCACCAAGAGCAGCGGTGCGAGCGCCATGCGCCACACGCCCATGAAACGCAGGGCTTCCAGGAGCACGGTGAAGATGCTCGCACCCAGGATGGAGCCCATCATGCTGCCGATTCCGCCCAGGTAAACCATGATCAAAATTTCCGTGGACTTAAGGATGTCAAAGTTGCGCGGGTGGATAAACTGGAGCAGGTGCGCGTACAGGCCGCCGGCCACGCCTGCAAAGAACGCGGAAATGATGAAGGCCCGCAGCTTGACCTCGCGGGTACGCACACCGACCAGCTCTGCGGCCACCTCGTCTTCCCGGATGGCCAGCACCCCGCGGCCGGGGTTGGAGTAGATGAAGTTGCGGATCGCCCACAGGGTGATCACGACCCAAACATAGACCCAGGGCAAGCTGGTCAAGCGCAGTAACACCAGGAACCCGCGGGGCCCTCCGATGGCGTCGATGTTTTCGATGACGCTCTTCACGATCATGTTGAGGGCCAGCGTCACCAAGGCCAGGTAGTCGCCCCGGGTGCGAAACGACGGGATGGCCACCAGCAGCGCCACGATCCCGGCGGCGATCCCGCCGCCGATGAGGGCCAGCGGGAAGAGGTACGGCGCCATGTCCCACGGGATGACGCGCATGGTGAGCACCGATGCCACATAGGCCCCTACGGCCATGAACCCCGCGTGGCCGACGGAGAATTCGCCCATGTAGCCGTTGACCAGGTTGAGGCTGACCGTGAGGATGATGTTGATCCCGATGTACATCAGGATCAGGTCGTAGTACGGGTTGATGAGCTCATACCGGGGGATCGCCCAGGCGAGCGCAAAGCCGGCCGCAACCAGCAGCGGCATCGCCCAGCGCGACGTCCAACGCGATGTCTGCACCTGCATGTTGCCCCTCTCAGTTGTTGCATCCACCGCCCGGGCCCGGTCGGCGCCCGCTCACACCTTCTGCGCCTGGACGCGCCCGAGGATCCCGGTGGGCCGGAATACCAGCAGCAAGAGCAAGAGCGTGAAGGCGACGAAATCCCGGTACGTGCTGGGCAGGACGGCCGCGACGTAGATCTCGGTCATGCCGAGGATGTACCCGCCCAGCATCGCGCCGCGGACGTTGCCGATGCCGCCTACCACCGCCGCGATGAACGCTTTCCAGCCGACCAGGATGCCCATGTAGGGATCGATGATCGGGTACGCTTGTCCAAACAGGACACCCCCGGCCGCCGCCAGCCCGGACCCGATGGCGAAGGTGAGGGAGATGATCCGGTCGACGGAAATGCCCATCAAGGGGACCACCGACCGATCCCAGGAAATGGCCCGCATGGCCATGCCGGTCAACGTCCCGCGGATGAACCAGTCGAGGGCCAGCATGAGCAGGACGGAGACGCCGATAATGAGCAGCTGCACCGAGGAGATGGTGAGCCCCCCGGGCAGGTCAAATCGCTGCGCCGCAATGAGGGCGGGAAAAGCGCGCGACTGCGCGCCGACGGTGCCCAGGACAAAGTGCTCCAGGAAGATGCCGACCCCGAGGGCGGTGATGACCGCCGAGACCCGCGGGGCGTTGCGCAGCGGCTTGTACGCGAGGCGTTCAATGGTGACGCCCAGGAGCGCCGTGCACGCCATCGTAAACAGCAGCGTCGGGACTATCGGCAGCTTGAGCCAGACGGCGCCGGCGAGGCCGATGAAAGCACCCACCATGAAGATGTCGCCGTGGGCGAAATTGATCAGGCGCAGGATTCCGTAGACCATCGTATAGCCCAGCGCAATCAGGGCATAGATGCTGCCGAGCTGCAGGGCATTGAGCGTTTGCTGCAGCCAAAACTCCAAACTGAAACCTCCCCTGAACCCTTGCAAAAACAGGGTGGAGCCGGGTGCCGCACCCGGCCCCACCTTTTCCGACGGGCCTGGGCGGTGGCGGCACAGCCCAGGCTGCCCGCCTGCGACAGCAGTCGGCGGCCGCTGGCAAGCCGGCCTCTAGCCAGTTGGAGCCTTAAAACCCCTTACGGGGCCACGGAGTCGAAGTACCGGAACTGGCCGTCCTTGATCTGGACGACCACCGCGCTCTTAATCGGGTCGCCGGTACCCTCGAACCGCATGGTGCCGGTGACGCCCTCAAAGTCGGTAATGTTGGCCAGGGCGTTCCGCACCGCTTCCCGGTCCACCCGGCCGGCCTTCTGCAGCGCGTGGAAGAGCATGTGCATCGAGTCGTAGGTCAGCGCCGCCACGTCATCCGGCTTGCTGCCGTAGCGGGCCTCGTAGGCGGCGATAAAGGCTTGGGCCTTGGGGGTCGCGATGTCCGCCGCGTAGTGGGTGGTGTAGTAGCTGCCTTCCAGCGCCGACCCGCCCAAGGTCAAGAGCTCAGCGAAGCCCCAGCTGTCGCTGCCGATGAAGGTGGCCTTGATGCCCAGCCGCTGGGCCTGCTGCACCTGCAGCGGCACCTCGCTGTAGTAGTTGGGCAGGAACAACACATCGGGGTTAGCCGCCCGGATGTTGGTCAGCTGCGACGAGAAGTCGCGGTCGCCGGTGGTGTAGGTCTCCCAAGCGACCACGCGGCCTCCGAGGGCCTCAAAGGACCGGCGAAAGACCTCAGCGATTCCCTTGTTGTACTCGCTGGCGATGTCAAACAACACCGCAGCCGTCTGGGCGCCCAGGTTGTTGCGGGCAAAGGCGGCTACGACCTCGCCCTGGAAGTCATCGATGAACGCGGCCCGGAACACGTACTGCTTGCCCGCGGTGGTCGTCGGGTTTGTGGACCAAGGGGAGATCATGGGCGTGCGGAAGTTTTCCGCGATCTGCGCCGCCGGCACCGCGTTGCGGCTGGCGTTGGGCCCGATGACTGCGATCACCTGGTTTTGGGTGATCAGCTTGGTGGTGGCTGCGACGGCGCTGGCCGCATCGTCCTTATTGTCCTCCACGATGAGGCGAATGGTGTAGCGCCGGCCGCCCACCTCAAGCCCACCCGCAGCGTTGATCTCGTCGACCGCCAGTTGGGCGCCGTTGCGGCTCGACTGCCCGACGACGGGGATGCTGCCCGTAAGCTCAGCGTTGAGCCCGACGACGATCTCTTGGGCCGCGGCCGCGCCGGCCACGATCCCGATCAGCAGGAACGCCGCGACCCATACCTTGGTCCACTTGCGCATCGGCTCGGTCCTCCTCATCACTGCGTAGGATTGGAGTTGCGCTTAGAGTCGTACTATTCCACCGGCCATGTCGATCTCCTGCAAGTGGCAAAAGGACGGCCGCGGTCGCAAGAGGAATCCGTCCCGAAGCGGCAAAGGTTCCCGCACGGGGGTGAGGGGATGGGCGCCTGGCACTATTTAGAAGGCCTCTGCCGCCTCGGCCCGCGCGGGTCCGCCACCGAAGGGGAGCGGCAGGCCGCGCAGTGGATTGCGGCGCGGCTTGAGGAGCTTGGCTACGACGTCGAAATTCAGCCCTTCATGAGCCCACGGCATACCCTGTAC
>DATCLD010000190.1:0-2671 GCA_036564115.1 Limnochordales bacterium | reverse complement strand
GGACAGTCGCAGCGAGCGTCGACCTGCCGGAACCGACGCCGTCAGCAACCAAGAGGTGAGCCGGGGTGCCGTGGCGGGGGCGTTGCCCGAGCCCCTGGAGCCAGGAAGGCGGAGGCGGCTCGGCACGAGCGAGCGGAGGCCAGGACGGCCGCAGCGAGCGTCCACCGCCACGGCACCCCGGCTCACCTTTACATGACGCGTGCCCCCAACGCCGACCGGACCATGTCCACCGCCAGCTGTGCCGTGCGGTTGGCCTCATCCAAGATGGGATTAACCTCCACAAGATCCATGGAGACCAGCATCCCTTGTTCAGCGATCATCTCCATGGCCAGATGCCCTTCCCGGTACGTCAGCCCGCCGCTCTTGGGCGTGCCGACCCCGGGCGCGAGGTCAGGTTCAAAGACGTCCAAATCCAAACTGAGGTGAATGTGCTCCACATGGCGCCGCAAAAGCCCGAGGGCCTCTTCCATGACCGCCGGGAGGCCGTGCCGGTCAACTTCCTGCATGGTAAACACCCGCACTCCCGTCCGGCGCAAGAGCTCCCGCTCACCGGGGTCCAGGTCCCGCACGCCGACAAGCACGGCCTGCTCCGGCTGGACCGGCCGCCCTTCCATGCAGGCCACCAGGTCCGCTGCGCCCAGTCCCAGGACGGCCGCCAGCGGCATGCCATGGACGTTTCCCGACGGCGTCGTTTCAGGGGTGTTGAAATCGCCGTGCGCGTCAAGCCAGATGACCCCGGTGTTCGGGTAAACGCGCCGCACGCCGCTCACGGTGCCCACGGACAGGCTGTGGTCGCCGCCCAAGACCAAGGGAAACGACCCCGCCCGCGCTGCGGCCGCGACCCGCTCCCGCAGCTCCCGGCAAACGTCCACGATTTGGCGCAGATACCGCGCCCGCGGGTCGCCCGGGTCGCTCGCCTCGGGACCTGGCACCACGACATCGCCCAGGTCCGAAACGGAATGCCCAAGACCTGCCAACGCCCTGTGTAGCCCGGCGTAGCGCATGGCGCTCGGGCCCATATCCACGCCGCGCCGGTTGGCGCCCAGGTCGATCGGGACCCCGATGATGCTGATGTGCACGCTGGCGCCCCCCAAACGTTCCCAGGACGATTGCGAGGCCGGAAGCCGGGCGTCGGCCTGCGGCCAACGTTGGCCGGTCAGCGGCGGCCAACGTTGGCCCGTCAGCGGCCCGCTGCGAAGGCTTGCATGCGCCGCAAACCTTCGGCGATATTCTCCCGCGAGGTGGCGTAAGAAAACCGGACGTACTGCTCCCTCTCGTCCTCAAGGGGCGCGCCGAAGGCGCTTCTGGCCAATACGGCCACGCCGGCGTCCTGAAGCAGCCGCTCCTGCAAGGCTTTCGCGTCGGGCAGGCCCAGCCGCCGGCAAAGGCCCGTCACGTTGGGGAACACGTAGAACGCCCCGCCTGGCAGGTGGCACGTCACGCCCGGGATCGCGTTCAGGCCCGCTACGATCATGTCCCTGCGGGCGCGGAACTCGTCCACCATCGCCAGCGACGGTTGCTGCGGCCCGGTCAGCGCGGCGATCCCAGCGTACTGGGTGAAGGTAGCCGTGCACGATTCGCAGTTGGTAACCAGCCGTGCGACGGCCTCAGCCAAAAACTCGGGCATCACGCCGTACCCAAGCCTCCAACCCGTCATGGCGTAGATCTTGGAGAAACCGTCCAGGATGATGGTGCGCTCCTGCATGCCCGGCAGCGAGGCGATGCTCACAAACTCACCGTCAAACACGATGCGGGAGTAGATCTCATCGGAAAGCACCCACAGGTCGTGCCGGCGGGCAAGCTCCGCCAGGGCCTCCAGGTCCGCCCGGGTGAGCACCGAGCCTGTCGGGTTGTGCGGGGAATTGATGATGATCATGCGGGTACGGTCGGTCACCAGCCGCGCCACCGCGTCCACGTCCAGCCGGAAACCCTTGGCTTCCAACAGCGGCGCCGGCACCGGCCGGCCGCCGGCGAAGCGGATGACCGATTCATAAATTGGAAAGCCGGGGTTGGGGTAAATCACCTCGTCGCCCGGCTCCACCAAGGCGAGTATCGAGTAGAAGATAATGGGTTTGGCCCCTGGCGTGACCACCACGTGCTCGGGACGGGCGTCAATCCCGCGGGTTTCCCCCACGTGCCGGGCGATGGCGCTGCGCAGGGGCATGATCCCTGCGGAAGGGCTGTAGTGGGTTTCGTTGCGCTGGAGAGCGTCAATGCCCGCTTGCTTGATGTGCTCGGGCGTGTCGAAGTCGGGCTCGCCGATGGCGAAGTTGACCACCGAGCGGCCTTGCGCCTCGAGGCGCTTCACTTCGGCCAGGACCGAAAAAGCGGTCTCCGTCCCCAGTTGCCCCATGCGCGCGGCCAGGCGGTTCACAGCGGCACCCCCTCCAAGATGTGAACGCAGTACCGCCCACCGCTATTCTACGCTGGGGTGCTGCCGTCCTTTTCGGAAAATGTAGGACAAAGCGCGCTCCGCCGCTTCCTGGCCTTGCCGGATGCAGTCGGGCACGCCCACGCCGTGATACGACGCTCCCGCCACCACCAGGCCCGGCTGCTGGGCGACGGCCTGCTCGATGGCGGCCACCCGCTCCCGGTGCCCGACCTCGTATTGGGGCATGGCCCGCTCCCAGCGGTAAACCCGTGCCAGGCGCGGCTCGGCGGTGATCCCCAT
>DATCLD010000189.1:0-10135 GCA_036564115.1 Limnochordales bacterium | reverse complement strand
CCCGGCCCGTCCCGGCGGCGTGGGCAACTACATCCGCCTCGCCCAGTTGAGCACCTACAACCCGGTGACCGGCAAGTACTTCGGTTTCTCCGACAACTTCGCACCGGACCCGGTGCACTATCGCGCCGACCTGTGGCGGCAAGCGGCCCAGCAGCTCGACGCTTTCGACGGCGTCCACGCCGAGGGCGGGCCGGTCACGTGGCGCGACATCCTGCGGGCCGGCCGGGTGCTCAAGCGCATGGGCCATCCGGTGGGCTTCGGCCTCTCGCAGGAACTGGACAGCAACATGATCCTGCGGGCGCTCATGTACTCGTGGGGTACGGCCGTACAGGACGAAAACAGCAACGTTATCCTCGACAAGCCGCCCTACCGGGAGAAGACCCTGGACGTGCTGCGCTTCGTCAAGCAGCTGTACGAGGAGGCCATGTTCCCGGGCGTCTTTGCCTGGACGGCCGCGAGCAACAACGAGGAGTACCTGGCGGGGCGCCTGTCGATGGCGGCCAACGCCATCTCCATCGCCCGGGTCACCCACTTCAACGCCCTGGCCGCGCTGGAGCGGGGCGAGAACCCCGAAACGTCGCCGGCCATCCAGTTCGCGGTAAACACCGAGATCACGGCCTTGGCGCCAGCGGGCCCGGAGGCGGCGCGCGGCCTCGAGCACGTCATGGGCGTCTACTCCATCTGGGACACGGGCAACACGCGGGTTATCGACGCGGCGCAGCAGTTCCTGCTGGACCTGGTGCAGAGCTTCGACCCCGACGTGGCCGAAGCCGAAGGCTGGGGGCCGGGCAAGTTCATCGCCAGCCAGGGCTACGACTACCCGACCTTCGAAAACGCCATCCCCAAGGCCAAGCGCCTGGAGTACTTGCGCAACGACCCGATCTACGCCCCCATTGCGGCGGCGACGGGCGACCGGCCCAACAAGCTGGAGAAGGTCGAGTCGGCCATGGACTGGGCGCTGCACGTGGGCTGGCCGGGGCCGGCCAACGCGGCCATCGACGAGGTGTTCAACACCTTCATCATCCCGGTCATGTTCGCCCGCGTCGCGCAGGGCATCGACCGGCCGGAGGACGCGCTGGACGAGGCCGCGACCCAGATCCGCAACATCTTCAACAAGTGGCGCCGGCAGGGCCTGGTGGGCGGCACCTCGTAAGCCTGAGGCTGCACGTCAGCCTGAGGCCTCGGTGCAAGGTCACAGGTGCCGCAGGCGACGAAACGACGCTCCTGCGACCGGAAGTGGCAAAGGGGGTCCCGGCAGGGACCCCCTTCTGCGTCAGTTCCTGTTCCGCAGCCACGCGTCGACCGACATGTACTGCTCCAGGAAGACGGGATTCAAGGCAATGCCAATGGCGATGGCCACCACCACCAGCGCCAAGGCCAGGGCCACCCGCCGCACCAGGGCAACCCGTTGCGAGCCGCGCCAGATCAAGGGCAGGATGACGAGAGCGCTGGCGAGGCTGGACAGTACAACCGCCGAGCCGCCCACAATCGGTTCGAGGCGGCCGGAGGCCACTAGGTTGGCCGCCGTAGCCGCCGTGGAGGCGCTCGAGACAAGGCCGCCCGCGAAGCTGACGGCATAGAAGCCCAGGCTGCCCAGAAGCTGCTGGGCGATCGCGCCGACGATGGTGATGATGGCAAAGAGCATCCCGAATTGGAGCGCCGAGGCCAGGGAGAAAGGCGACTCTACCTGGATGGCCGGCGGCGTCACCATGGCCTTGCGCCGGCCCCGCAGGGCGAAAAACAGGGTGACAACCATCATCAAGCCCACGGGCAGGATGCCCGCGGGCAAGGCCGACGGCGCGAAGATGGCAAGCGTGATGCCGTTGCGCAGAAAGGACGCCGTCTTGGCCAGCATGATGCCCCGGAACGCCAGGTCCTCCACGGCCGGGTCCCCGTCCTTAGCCTTCTGGGCCAAGGCGATGCTAGTGGCCACCGAGTTGACGAGCCCGCCGAAGAACCCCGTGAAGGTGATGCCGCGGGCGCCGTAGAGCCGGAGCAGGATGTAGTTGCCGAAGCTGACGGCGCTGATCAAGACGACCATGGTCCACACGCTGCGCAGGTCAAACAGGCCCCACGGATCAACCGGCCCCCTGGGGAGCACCGGTAGGATGACGAAGCTCAAAAGCAGCAGCGTAATGGCCGCATGCACCTCGTGGCGCTGGAGGTGGCGGGTAAAGAGCACCAGCTCTTCCTTCCAGCTCAAAAGGATCAGCATGAGGACGGTAACCGCCACACCGACGAAGAGATGTCCCTGCGCCACCAGCATCCCGACGAAGGCCATTAAGAAGAGGGAAACCGACGTGGTCGCTTCCACGCTGTTCTGCTTGCGCATCGCGTTCACGTTAAAAATGAGCACGATGACGGCGATGAAGGCCAGCGTGGCGACGGCGTAGGGCAGGCCCATCTGCCAGGACAAGAAGCCTAGAAGCGCCGTGAAAGAGAAAGTGCGCAGGCCTACTTCCTTCCCGGCCCGCTCCCGCTCAAACCCGACCAGTAGGCCAAGGCCGAGGGTAATGGACAGGTGCCATAGCGTCACGTAGGATAGGTCCGCGTTCATTGCCGGTGCTCCTTGAAACCGAATTCATGGTAGTTTCACCAAGCGGACCGGAAAGTCCTCGCCTCATCTTACGGAAACTCGCGGGCGGCGTTGCCAGCCGCCCAGCGGCCCCGCTGTGCGCCAGGCCCGGCAGCCCTACCCTGCGCCACGCCCAGCAGCCCCGCCGCGCGCTACGCCCAGCAACCCCGTCGCGCACCACGCCGAGCGGTCCCGCCGTGCGCTACGCCCGGCCGGCCCCCGCGCTCAACGCGCGCGGCCGCAAGCGGGTCCAGGCAACGAGCAGGCCGCCGACGGCGAGCAGGAGCGACATGACGGGCACAGTGGCAAGCCCGGCCGCGTCCGCGACGGTGCCGCCCAGCACGCTCCCGACCGCCGCAGCCAGGGCGGAGGTGCCCTCATACACCCCAATCGCCTCGCCCCGGCGGCGTGCCGGCGTGCGCCGGGCCAAGGTGCCGGTGGCACCTGTGGACATGAAAGGAAACACCGGCAAGCCAAAAAGGATAACCGTGGCCAGGGGATCCCGCCAGACCGCCACTAGGCCGTACATGACCGCATAGCCAATGCACCCGAGCATGAGCACCCGCTCGGCACCCCAACGGTCTGCGAGGCGCCCCAGGGGTCCCACGACCACGATCCCGAGGAAACTCGCGACGCCCATGCTTATCCCGACGTACTCCAGCGACCCCGCTAGGTACTCCGTCAGATACGGCCCCAGGACGGCGAAGAAGGCCTCATTGCCCGTGACGGTCAGCAAGATGACGGCCGCCAGCGTCGACACGGCGTGGAACCGCCAGATGGGGCCGCTCGTCCTTGCGTCTCGCTCTGCCGGGGCTGCGACGCTTGCGCCCGCCGGCGACCCGGGTTCCCGGGCCGGCTCGGGTGCCCCTGGCGACCCGGGTTCCCGCGGCGGCGCAGGTTCGCCTCGCGGCCCGGCTTCCCGGGCCGGGTCGGGTTCCCGTGAGGCCCCGGTTTCGGGGGATGTGGCAGCCCCTGCTCGCGTGCGCGCCCCCGCGGCCGTATCAATTTTCGGTCGTAAGGCCGCGAGCACAGCCACGCCCACGCCGGCGCTGGTACCTGCAGTGATGAGGATGGCTGCCGGGATGCCGCCCAGGTCCATCAGACTGACCAGGAGGCTTGCACCCATGCTCCCGACGGTCCAACCGACCGACCGCATGCGGTAAAAGCCGGCGGCCTCCTGCGCGGGGCGGTCCGGCGCCTGTAAGGTCAGCCAGCTGACGCTCAAGGGCGCGATGGCCGCCAACAGGCACGCCCAGACGACGACCGCCGCGATGAAGGCCGTGGAACCGCTAACAAAGGGCAACGCGGCCTGCACGGCCGCGCTCAAGATGAGGGCCCACCCCACCAGCACCAGCGGCCGGCGGGCCCGGTCGCCGACCCGTCCCCACGCCCCGGCGGCGAAAAACCACGCCAGGGCGGCGATGGCCAGCATGAGCGTCGTCACCGTCAGCCGGGGCTCACCCAGCACCTGTCGCATGTACAACGGCCCATAGCCGTACACCGCGGCGCTGGCCGCGCCTTCCGCCGCGCCCGGAAGCAGGACGGGCAGCCGCCCGCCCGCACGTAGACTCTTCACCCGATCATCACCGGTCACCACCGGGCGATTCGACCGGCCCGGCCCCTTTTCCTACGCCTATCCGCGGGGGAGGAAACCGGAAACCAGCTCCCTACCGGAGGAAACCGGGGACTAGCTGGGGAAAAAGTGGGCAGGAGCAACCTGCACTACACCTGGGAGGATGCAAAGCCCAATGTATCGACGCTTGCACACGCCCCCCCGGAGCGGGATGGCCGCTTGCGCCGCGTCCCTCGTCTCCTTGGCCCTGGCGTTCACCCTGTGGGCAGGCGCGGCCGGCGCCCCCGATGCCCTGGCCCAGGCCGACATCACCCCTGCCGCGGCTCTTGAGCGGCTGCTTGTGTCCGAAACCGTCGCGGCCGACTGGTTCGCGCCCGTGTTCCTGGCCCAAGTCTCTGTCGAGCAGGTGGAGCGGATCGTCGCCCAGCTCAGGGCCGGGCTCGGCCAACTGGTGGGCGTCGAAGGGTCCGGCGTCACCTACGAGGTCGTCTTCGAGCAAGGCGTGGTGCCGGCCCAGATCGCGCTGGACGCCGAAGGGCGCATCGCCCGGCTCTTCTTTGGTCCCCCGCGGCCTAAGGTGTCCGGCCTTCAGGAAGCCCTCGCACCCTTTGCGGAACTGCCGGGCCAGGTGAGCGTCCTCGTGCTGGGCGGCTCTGCGGAGCTGGCCGCGCTCAATCCCGACGCGTCCCTGGCCGTTGGTTCTGCGTTCAAGCTGGCGGTGCTTGCCGCCCTCAGGCAGCAGATCGTCCTGGGCCAGCGGTCGTGGGACGAGGTGGTCGTCCTGGACGAAACCTGGCGGAGTCTGCCCAGCGGCATCCTGCAAGATTGGCCGGCGGGATCGCCCATGACCCTCCACACGCTGGCGGCGCTGATGATCTCCTTCAGCGACAACACCGCCACTGACGCGCTCTTGAACCTAGTCGGCCGCGACGCGGTGGAAGCCCTGACGACGCGCAACCGCCCGTTCTTGTCCACCCGCGAGGCGTTTGTGCTCAAGAGCCCCGCCAACGAGGACCTGCTCGCCCGCTGGCGGGCCGCCGACGAAGCCGGCCGCCGGGCGCTGCTGGCTGAGGCCGCGAAGCGGCCGCTGCCCACGGCCGACGTCTTCAGCTCGCCGCGGGCGCTGGATGTGGAGTGGTTCTTCACCACCCGCGAGCTGTGCGGCCTGATGGGCGCGGTCTACGACCTGCCCCTCATGTCGATCAACCCGGGCGTGGCCAATCGGGACGACTGGGCGTGGGTCGCCTATAAGGGCGGCTCGGAGCCCGGCGTGCTCAACCTGACCACGGCCCTCGTGGACGCGAACGGCGCGGGTTACTGCGTCAGCGCCACTTGGAACCACACGGACAACCTGGACGAGCTGCGCTTCTTCGGCCTCTACAGCGGCCTGCTGGAGGCCATCAAGCAACTTGGCGCCAGCCAGTGAGGGAAACCTAGCGCAAGTTCCCCGGCCAGCCCGCTGAAGGGCGTCTCCGCGGGCTGGCCGCGAGGCGGGAAACTACGGAAACCGCGGAAACCGGGTGCGCGGGCCACCAGGTCGAGCGCACCCGGCGCCGCGTTTAGCGGGCCAGCGCCACGACGCGCCCGCCCGTAATCCGCACCAGCTCCTGCGGGGTGATGCGGAAGATGGCGTGGGGCGTGCCCGCGGCCGCATACACTTCCTCAAACTGCAAGAGATCCTCGTCGATGAATGTCACCAGCGACGTGGCGTGGCCCACCGGCGGCACGCCGCCGATGGCAAAACCCGTCGCTTCCCGCACGATGCGGGCGTCGGCGCGTTCGACGGGCGCGCCCATGAGCGCTGCGAGCTTGTCGGTATCCGCTTGATTGGCCCCGGACACCAGAGCCAAAAAAGGCTGCCCTCCGGCCACAAACACGAGGCTCTTCACGATCTGCGCCACGCTGGTGCCAATGGCATCGGCCGCTTCCTGCGCCGTGCGGGTGCTTTGGGCAAACTCCACGATCTCGGTGTCGACCCCCTTTTCCCGGAGCGCGGCCCGCACCCGTTCGATCGCCAGCGACGCCGACATACGAGCGTCTCCTCCCCCGTCCCTCGAAATGTTTTTCACTCCATTCGCCGCTGGCTGTAGGCATCCTGTCCGGTGCGGGCCGGCACGCCGGGGTTCTTGCCCGTGGGCTCCGGTTTTTGCCTGCCGACCAGGATGGCTCCAACGGGCGCCGGGGCTCTTGCCGGTGGGCCCCGGGCTTTCCCGGCAGGGCACCGGGCATACTCTGTGGAACTGCACGCGAAACGGGTCGCTGGCGGCCGGGAGGTGACGCGCCGCGTGAGCCGGGTTCCCCCATCGCCGCACCGGGAAGAAGACGAAGCCGCCCTGCGGGAGCGGGCTTGGCGGCGGCTGGCGGAAGAACGCATCCAGGAGGCCATGGCCCAGGGCGCCTTTGACAACCTGCCGGGCAAGGGCAAGCCGCTGGACCTGCGGGAAAACCCGTATACCCCGCCGGAGCTGCGCCTGGCCTATAAATTGCTCAAAGACGCCAACTTCGCCCCGGACTGGATCGAGCTGGACCGGGACCTGCGCGCCGCCCGGGAGGAACTGGCCGCGTTTCAAGAGCGGCACATGGAGTGGCTCCGCCACCAACCCCTCCCCGCCGACGGCCGCGCCCCGGCCGCGGTGCTGGACTGGCACCGCCGCATGCGCGCGCAGCTGGTCCGCCGGCTGGACGAGCTCAATCGTAAGATAGACCATCTCAACCTGATCGTGCCGCAGCTGCAGCTCCAGCGGCCGCGGGTCGACGCCGCCGGCGTCTTGCGCCGATTTGACGAGCGCTGTGCGGACATCTACCCGCCTTTGGCTCAAGTGGGGGGCGAGCCGGATGACCGAAGCCATCGTCCGTGAGCTGCGGGCCGTCCTGGGTGCCGACCAGGTGCTGGCCTCGCCCGCGGACCGGGTTACCTACAGCTACGATGCCACCTACCTGTCCCATCTCCCGGACGTCGTGGTGTTTCCGGCCAGCACCGAGCAGGTGCGCCAGGTGCTGGCGGTCGCCCGGGCGCACCGCGTGCCCGTCTTTACCCGCGGCAGCGGCACCGGCTTGAGCGGCGGGTCCGTGCCCCTGGGCGGCATCGCCCTGGTGATGACCCGCATGAACCGCATCTTGGAGATCGACCGGGACAACATGCTGGCCCGGGTGCAGGCCGGCGTCATCACCGCCCACCTGCAGGAAGCCGTGCGGGCCGAAGGCCTCTTTTACCCGCCGGATCCCGGCAGCGCCCGCATCTCCACCATCGGCGGGAACGTGGCCGAAAACGCGGGCGGCCCGCGCTCGTTTCACTACGGCACCACCGGCCGGTACGTCCTGGGCCTTGAGGTCGTGCTGGCCGACGGGACGGTGCTCAAGACCGGCGGCATGACCACGAAGAATGTCACCGGCTACGATCTGACGAGCCTGTTTGTCGGTTCTGAGGGGACGCTCGGGATCGTAACCGAAGTGACGCTGCGGCTCCTGCCCCCACCCCCTCCGGCCCGGGGGACGCTGGTCGCCTCCTTTGCGGACCTCACGGCCCTCGGGCGCGCCATCGCCGCGCTGGCCGCGCACCCTGCCCGGCCGACGAGCCTGGAGATGGTCGACCGCCACTGCCTGGCGGTCGTCGAGGCTCACCGCCCGCCGGAAATCCCGCCGGGCGTCGCGGGCGCGCTCCTGTGCGAAGTGCTGGACTGGCCTGAGGCCCTCGAGGGGCGCCTCCGGGCGCTGGAGGAAGTCTGCAGGGGCGTCGGCGCCGTAGCCGTCTCCGGTGTGGCGGACGCCGGCGCCCAGCGGCGCATCTGGGCCATGCGGGAAGCCTTGTCCCCCGCGGTCGCCCGCATCAAGCCCACCAAAATCTCCGAGGACGCGACCGTCCCCATCGCGGCCATCCCGGCGTTCCTGGCGGACCTCGAGGAGATCCGGCAGCGCCGCCGGGTCCACCTGCTGGTGTTCGGCCACGCCGGGGACGGTAATCTCCATCCCAACATCATCTGCGACGAGCGGGATGCAGAGGAGATGAGCCGGGTGCAGGCCGCCATCGACGACATCTTCGCCGCTTGCCTGGCCCGGGGCGGTACCTTAAGCGGCGAGCACGGCATCGGGCTGCTCAAGCGGCGCTACATGCCCAAGGCGCTCGCGCCCGAGACCTTGGACGTCATGCGCCGGCTCAAGGCGCTTTTCGATCCCGACAACCTGCTCAATCCCGGCAAGGTCTTTCCCGACGGGGCCGCGGCGGGGTCGTTCGCGGACCGGCCGGTGACCGGGCAAACGGCCACGCCACAGGTCGCCGCGGAGCCGCAAGACAATGGCGATAGCGCGAACCAAGCGCAGCTGGGAGGCCGGACGGCGTGAGGGCCGCGGAACCGCACCACATGGAAACCGCCACCGGCCTGGCGGCGGCGCAAAGAGAGGCCGCCCGCTGCATCCACTGCGGCTTCTGCCTGCCCGCCTGCCCCACCTACCAGGTCCTGGGGCGCGAGAAACACTCGCCCCGGGGGCGCATCCAGCTCGTGAAGGCGTGGGCGGAAGGCCGCGTCGCTGCCGACGAAGGTCTCAGCGAGGCGCTGGACTTGTGCCTCGGCTGCCGCGCTTGCGAAACCGCCTGCCCTGTGGACGTCCGCTACGGCGTCATTCTGGAAGCCGCCCGGGATGAGCTGGCCCAGAGCCGCGCGAGCCAGCCGGCGAATATTCTATTGAAATTGGCGTTGCGCCACGTGGCTGCCTACCCCCGCCGCCTGAGCCTCGCCTCCCGGCTGGCGGCGCGCCTTGTGCACAGTGCTGCGGGCCGGCAGCTGGAAAGGCTGGCCGCCCGCCGGCCTGGCTCGTGGCTGGCCGCGGCCCTTACCTTCGCCCGGGCGCTGCCGTCGCACCGCGGGCCGCTGGCGGCAAGGCCTTCGTTCCCGAGCGCCAGCCGGCCTGAGCCGGCCGCCGCGCCCGGCACGACCGCTCCCGGACGCAACGGGCCACGCGCGGCGCTGTTCGCGGGCTGCGCGCAAGCAGGACTCTTTCCCCAGGTCAATGCGGCGACGGCCAGCCTGCTGGCCGCGGCCGGTTTCCAAGTGGAGGTGCCGGCGGGACAAGTCTGCTGCGGGGCGCTGCACCGCCACCAGGGCGATCCGGAGCACGCCCGGGCCCTGCTGCGACGCAATCTGCAGGCGCTTGGGCTTCTCGGCGGGGAACCCGCAGAGGTCATCGTCTTCAACGCCGGGGGCTGCCTTGCGTGGATCAAGGAGGCGGCCAGCCTTTTTCCTGCGGGCACCCCGGAGCGCGCCGCCGCTGAGCGGCTGGGCGTCCTGGCAAAAGACGTCGCGGAAATCCTCGTGGAGCGCGGCTGGACGCCGGGCGACGCTGTCCAAGGCGGCGAACGGCGACCTCTGCGCGTCGTCTACCAGCCGTCCTGCCACCTGACCCATGTCTGTGGGGTGACGGAGGCACCCTTGCGGCTCTTGCGCGCCCTGCCCGGAGTGACTGTGGCGTTGCCGCCCGACGGCGGGACCTGCTGCGGCTCGGCCGGGATCTACAACGCGCTCCACCCGCAGGTGTCGGCAGCGGTCTTGGAACGAAAAATGGCGGCCATTGCCGCCATGGGCGACGGGCCGCCCGACGTCATTGTCACATCCAACCCCGGCTGCCACCTGCAGATGCTGGCCGGCGTGCGCCAGGCCGGGCTGGCAGGACAGGTCGCCGTCATGCAGCTGCCCGAGTTCATCGCCTGGTACCTCGCCCGGCCGCGCGAGCCTCTGCCCCCCGCCGCCTGATACGCCTGCAGGCACGCCCTCCCTACAGCCGGTCCCGCACCTTGCTCCCCGGGTGCCCTCTTGCCTACCGCCCCAGCCGGTCCCGCAATGTGGCCGCGAGCTTGGTCGCGACCATGTCGACGGCCACCTCGTTGAAGCCGCCCTCGGGGATGATGATGTCCGCGTAGCGCTTGGACGGCTCCACAAACTCCAGGTGCATTGGGCGCACGGACTCCAGGTACTGCCGGATGACCGATTCCATGG
>DATCLD010000188.1:0-1838 GCA_036564115.1 Limnochordales bacterium | reverse complement strand
TCCCGCTGGTGCTCGGAGATCTGGTCCATGTACACGGTCATCATCCGCGGCATGAAGGTTTTCCAGAGGCTCTTCACATGCTCGAAATTCCACGGGTTGCGCTTGTGGGGCATGGTGGACGAGCCGACCTGCTGCGGATCGAAGGCCTCACCGGTTTCCCCGATCTCCGTGCGCTGCAGGTGCCGCAAGTCGTCGGCAAAGTTGGCCAGGACGCCGAAGCAGCTGACCAGGGCGTGCACATAGTCCGTGACGTACTCCGGCGCCACGATTTGCGTCGCGTGCTCACCCGGCTCAAGCCCAAGGCGCGCCAGCACCTCCCGCTCAAAGGCGTCGGGGTCCGGAAAGAACAGCGACGCCGCGTTGTAAGCGCCGACCGCGCCCGCCATTTTGCCTCGCAGGTTGGCCGCCGCCGCAGCGATCCGTTCCATCCGCTCCCCAAGCCGCGCCACGTAGCCAGCCACGGCGAAACCGAAGGTGATGGGCACCGCGTGCTGGCCGTGGGTGCGGCCGATCTGGAGCGTCTCCGCCTCCCGCCGGGCCAGCGCGATCCACGTGCGCAAAAGGGCTCCCAACCGCGGCAGGAGCACGCCGCGGGTCACCGCCCGGTACTGCAGGGCCCGCGCCGTATCCATGATGTCCATGGAAGTCGCCGTAAAATGGACGTAAGGCCGGGCCTCCTCGGGCAGCCGGTCTCGTATGGCATTGACCAGGGCCCGCACGTTGTGCCGGGTTTGCCGCTCCCGCTCATACACTTCCGCCGGCGAAACTTGCGCCGCGGCCTGCCGCACCGCCGCCGCCACCTCCGGGCTGCAGACGCCGCGCGCTGCGAGGGCCTCCGTCAGGGCGACCTCCACCTCCAGCTGAAACCGGACAAAGGCGTCCTCCGACAAGTACCGGCGCAGTTCGGCCGCGAGTTCCGGGTCGCTCACCTGGTAACGATGGTCCAAGGGGCTGATGTTGGCAAACAAGTACGCGTCCACGTAGGCTGCTCCTCCTTCGCCAAGTAAGTTCCTGGCCCGGGCGGCGATCCCTTGCACGCCAGGCTGCGATCCCTTGCATCCGGGGACGCGTCCCCTGCGCCCCAGGATTTGCATCCCCCTGCCGTCCCGCATATTGTGGTACCACCGACCACGCCCGACGCGGGGAGGTTCTCCCCTTTGCGCTGCCTCGTACTTATTGGGGACCGGTCGCCCCATCCAGCCTTGGCCAAGCGTCTGCCCGGTTTTGTCTTTTCCCAGGACCTCCAGCCGGACGACTGGACGTGTGTCTTCCGCTGGGGCGCCACCCACGGGCGCGACGACGGCCTGTGGGTCGTCAACGCCCGGGAGGCCATCCTGAACGCCAGCGGTCCCGACGGCGTCGCCATCCTGCGGTTGAACAATCTCCCAGCCGCTCCGGGCGTCGAACCCCGCTGGCGCGTGCACGTCTTTGACCTGCGCACCCTGGCCGTGCAGCAATGGTCCGGTCGGCGCCTGCGCCACGCCATTTCCGGCGGTGCGCGCCTTTTGGCCCGCCTCCGCCAACTGGGGCGGCGGGCATGCTATGCGCTGGGGCTCCACTTCGGCGCCGTGGACATCGGCGTCACATCGGCAGGCCAGCTGGCGGTCGTGCGGGTCGTGCCCGCGCCGTCCCTGGACGCCCGCCTGGCCCGCCGGTGGGCCCACGCCATGGAAACCTACGTGGCCGCGGTGACCGACGCCTGCGCGACGGCGCTGGGCCAGAGCCCCGGCCGCGAAGTGGTCCTTGGAGCGGACCCAGAGTTCATCCTGCGCAGCCGCATCAGCGGCCGCACGGTGAGCGCGTCCCGCTTTTTCAGCCGGTTTGGGACAGTAGGACTC
>DATCLD010000187.1:0-4618 GCA_036564115.1 Limnochordales bacterium | reverse complement strand
CCCGCCGGGCCCGGCCCGCCGGGTAGCCGCTGCCGGCGATGACCGCTTCCCGGGGCGTGAACAACTCCCGCGCGGTTTCCTTGGCGAAGGAAGGCGCGAAGTACCCGCCGGCCGCGCCGATATGAACCAGCCAGCCCAACGAACCGTCGACGGCGGACAGCTCTTCGAAGATCCGCAGCATCTCCGGCAGCGGTGTCGGCCGGCCGCCGAACTCTTCGGGAACCAGCAGCTTAAACAGGCGGTGCTCGTAGATCCATTCGAGGATGTCTTCAGGGAGCCGGCCCAGGCGTTCGATCTCCGCGCCCCGCTCCCGCAACGCAGGGGCCTTCGCCGCGATGGCCGCAAGCAAGGAGTCCACGGGTTTTCACCTCTTTTGCTCTGACGATGTGAGTCCGCTAAAGACCACGCGTCCGCCACGATGAAGTCTAGCACAAGATGGGGCGTGTGGGACCCATCAGGCGGGCCGGTTTCTCCGTAAACCTGCTGTGCAGGCCTTGACACCCGTTTTCCAGGCGTTTACTCTGAAAGCGATCGGCAAAACAACTGAATAGCGACGCGGGCATGGTGCGGCTGTCTGGTGGCAAGCACCGTGCCTGCACCGGGGGAGCTGGGTGGGCCCGGCTGAGAGGACGGAACCGATCCGTCGACCCCTTGAACCTGATCCGGGTAATGCCGGCGCAGGGAAGGACTGTCGGAAGGACTCTCGTCATGTGGAGCCGCTTTCTCCCCCTGTGGGAAAGCGGCTTTTTTGTTCAGCGAAGCGGAAAGGATGACGGCCGCGTGAAAGGGCCGCTGGCGGTCGTGGGGCGCCATCTGCCGGTAATTGGTTTGGTGGTCGCGTTGCTGGCGGTTTGGGAAGCCGTGGTGCGCCACTTGGCAGTGCCCAAGTACGTGCTCCCTGCGCCCACCGCCATTGCAGCGGCGCTGCACGGGGCCTTGCCTGTTCTTCTGAAGGTGCACACCCCGGTGACATTGGCAGAAGCCGGTTTGGGCCTGCTTATGGCACTCATCGCCGGGATCGCGTCGGGCACCGTGGTGCACAGCTCTGCCTGGGCCCGGCGAACCCTGTACCCGCTGCTCGTGGTATCCCAGACTGTGCCCGTGATCGTGCTGGCGCCGCTGTTGGTCATCTGGTTCGGCTACGGCATGCTGCCTAAGTTGCTGGTGGTCACCATCGCCTGTTTCTTCCCCATCGCCGTCGCCGTGGTGGACGGCCTGGACGGCGCCCATCGCGGCATGCTGAAACTGCTCCGTTCCATGGGCGCCAGCGGGTGGCAGCAGTTTGTGATGGTCAAGGTGCCCGCCGCCATGGGGAGCCTGTTTACGGGCCTGCGGGTGGCCGCCACCTACGCCGTCATGGCCGCGGTCATCGCGGAGTGGATCGGCGGCGACGCGGGCCTCGGGGTGTACATCGTCCGTTCCGCCAACTCGTTCCGGACGGAGCAGGTCTTCGCCGGGATCGTTCTCGTCACGGTCTATTCCATCGCTATGTTTCTGTTGGTGGGCCTCGTCCGCCGGTGGGTGCTGCCCTGGGAAGCCCACCTGCGAGCCGCTGGGGAAGCCGTAAAGTCCATCCCGGTGTCGTCTGCCAAATCCCAAGAAAGGAGCCGGTGAAACCTCATGATGCGGGTACGCGCAAGGCGGATGCTTCTGTTGGGTGTGGCATTGGCGGTGGCCTGCTGGGCGTTGGTTGCCGCAGCCCTGCCCGCCTCGGCCCAGCGCCGGGCTGTTTTGCAGCTGGACTGGACGCCCAATACGAACCATACGGGGATCTACGTTGCCCTGGATAAGGGCTGGTATCGGGAGGAAGGTGTCGATCTACAAGTCGTCACGCCCGGCACCGACCCCAACACCCTTGTACTGGTGGCGGCGGGCCGAGCCCAATTTGGGATCAGCTTCCAGGAACACATGACCAGTGCCCGGACGGAAGGGATTCCCGTCGTGTCGGTGGCGGCCATCATCCAGCACAATACGTCCGGCTTCGCCTCCATCGGCAAGGGTATACGGAGCGCGCGCGACTTCGCCGGCAAGCGGTTCGGCGGCTGGGGCTTCCCCATGGAACGCGCCATCCTGAAGGCGATGATGGAACGGGACGGGGCGGATGTGGACGATGTGGAGTTCGTCACCATCCCCGGCAGCGTCGACCTGGTGACGATGCTGACCCGGGACATCGACTTTACATGGATTTATTACGGCTGGCAAGGCATCGACGCACACCTGCGGGGCGTCCAGCTGGACGTGGTGATGATGGACCAGTACTTTGACGCGGTGCCCGATTACTACACGCCCGTCCTGGTCACCTCTGAGGCCCTCATCGCGTCGGATCCCGAACTGGTGCGGGCCGTGGTCCACGCCACCGCGCGCGGCTACACGTACGCGGCGGAACACCCGGACGAGGCAGCGGAGATCTTGCTCAAATACGCGCCCGAAAACGATCCGCAACTGGTGCGGGAGAGCCAGCGGTGGCTGAGTCCCCGCTACATCGACGACGCCCCCTACTTCGGCTACCAGCGCTTGGAAGTGTGGCAGGCTTTCGGTGACTGGATGTACGAGAACGGGCTGATCCGGGAGCCCTTCGACGCCCGGGCAGCGTTCACCAACGAATTCTTGCCCAAGCCTTGAGCGAAGGGATAGCGGTGGAGCGCCGCGCCCTGCCGGGAGGGGAAACCGGGTGCCAAAGCTGCTGGTGGAAAACTTGAGCAAGTCCTACGTCCAAGAGGGCCAGCGCCTGCCGGTCCTGGACGGGATCAGCTTTGCCGTGGAGCCGGGCGCCTTTGTGGCCATCGTCGGCCCCAGCGGCTGCGGCAAGAGCACCCTGATGGAGATCATCTGCGGCCTCGAGCCCGCCGACGCCGGCACCGTGGCCGTGGACGGCAAGCCCGTGACCGGCCCGGGCCATGTGGCCTACATGCCCCAGGAGGACTTGCTCTTTCCGTGGCGGCGGCTCATCGACAATCTCATCGTGCCCCTCCAGCTGAAAGGCGTGCCGCGCCACGCGGCCCGGCAGGAGGCCCACCGCTGGCTGCCCTTCTTCGGGCTGGACGGTTTCGCCGACGCGTATCCCAGCCAGTTGTCGGGGGGTATGCGGCAACGGGCGGCGCTCTTGCGGACCTTTTTGACCGAGCGGGAGATTATCGCTTTGGATGAACCCTTTGGGGCCCTGGACGCTCACACCCGCCGCCGCATGCAGGTGTGGCTGGCCGACGTCCACCGGCAGATGAGGCGGACGGTACTGTTGATCACCCACGACGTGGACGAGGCGCTGGTCCTGGCCGATCGGGTCGTCGTCCTGGGCCCGCGCCCGGCCCGGGTGGTGTATGAGGCGGACATCGATCTGCCGCGCCCCCGGGACATCCTGTCGCCGGCCTTCGCGGCCTACAAGGGGGCCGTGCTGGCCCACCTGGGCAACGGCGAGGAGGATCCATCCGCTCCCGCCGTGGCAGGGCCGCCTCCGGGCGCCATGGCAGGTGGCCGGCGTGGACGCTGACTCCTTGGGCGGTTACTCCCCAGGCGCCCCTTCCCAGGGCGCTCCCTCGCTGGGCACTCCATCCCCGGGGGCTGCCTCCCTGGGCACGCCCTCCACGGACGCTCCCGCTGGCGGGCGGGTCCTCATCCTAGCCGGCGGCGAACTGCACCGGGACGGGGGTCATGCCCACCTGCTCCAGGGTCCGTGGGAACACATCGCCGCCGTCGACCGGGGCGCCGCCCACGCCGTGGAACTGGGGCTGCGGCCGTCGGTCCTCATCGGCGACATGGACTCCATCGAGCCCCGCCACCGCCTGGCCTTGGCGTCCGTTCCGGCCATCGTCCACCCCGCCGACAAGGACAAGACCGACACCCACCTGGCCGTCGAGTGGGCGCTGGCCCAAGGGGCACGGGAGATCGTCATCGCGGGCGGGCTTGGAAACCGCTTCGACCACTCCCTGGCCAATGCCCAGTTGCTGCTGGCGCTGGCCCGCCGCGGCGCCCGCGGCGTCATCACCGACGGGCGACAGGCGCTGTATCTCCTGGACGGCCGGCTGGAGCTCACGGCTCCGCCCGGCTTCGTCCTCTCCATCTTGGCCCTGCTCCCTCCCTGCCGCGGGCTAACCCTCCGGGGCCTGCGGTGGGAGCTGACCGGCTATGAGCTGGCACCGGGCGACACCCGCACCATCAGCAACGAGTTCCTGGACGGACCGGCCCGCCTTGAACTGCGGGAAGGGGCCGCTTTGGTCATCACGGGCCCGCCGGTTTAACGACGGCGCCGCGCCGTGGTCCGCCCGCACCCGCAGCGGGTGATGCCATCGGCTGTCATCCCCTAGACCGGCTCCCCGCCCCGGAGGGCTTGACTCAGACTCCGTGCGACAGTGGCTTGACGCCATCTCATGACCGTTTTACCTTGATAAAATGTTTACATGTTGATAAGTTAGCTTTAGGGATGCGGCGGGGATCACCTATGAGGCGCAAAACTTCGCGGTTGTTTCTTGCACATCGCAGCCTGCTGGTGATACGTCGCTTCCGCCACGCTATCCGCTCATACACGCGAACGGATAAATCCCTTGAACAAGAATAGCCGAACGACCCCTGAGTAATCATGACTCAGGGGTGAGTTGTCGTTGAGCTTCTATGAGAATAGTCT
>DATCLD010000186.1:0-5966 GCA_036564115.1 Limnochordales bacterium | reverse complement strand
GCACCATACGGTTTGGGACGAGGCGCTTTCCCGGGACGCGAGAGACTATTTGCGCCGGGCGGGACTGGACCACATCGTCCGTTTCCACGTGGGGGAAGCCGTGGCGGCGCTGCAGGAGGCGCGGGGCTCCTTTGACCTCATCTTCAACGACATCGTAAAACGCCAGTACCCCGCGTCCTTGCCCGTCATCAAGGAGAAGCTGCGGGTAGGCGGGGTCCTCATCGTGGACAACATGCTCTGGAACGGCCGCATCTTTGACGAACACGACGCCAGCGAGGCCACAGAAGGCGTGCGGGAAGCGACGCGGCAGCTTTTTACCGACAAGGATTTCATTGCGACGCTCCTGCCCGTGCACGACGGTCTGGTGGTGGCGCTGCGGGTCTAGGGCCGCAGTGAGGAGTTGGTGCGATGCAGCTGGAAACGATGCAGCAGTACGAGGAGCTTTTGGCGCAAGTGCGCCAGCATCTTGAAACCGGCGACGACGATGGCCTGCTGGCGCTGCTTTTGACGTTGCGCCCGGCGGACGTGGCCCAGATCCTGGCGGAGTTGCCCGAGGGCGAGCCGCGGGGGCGGGTGCTCGCGCTGCTCGAGCCGGTCGCCGCGGCGCGGGTGCTGGAAGAGTCCCCCCTGGACGTGCAACGGGATCTGCTGCGCCAGATGAGCGCCGAGCGGCTGCATGCGGTTCTGGACCGGATGTCCCACGACGACCTGGCCGACCTGCTTGGGGCCTTGCCGGCGGCCGACGCCCGGGCCCTGCTGGAGCTGATCCCCGAGGACGCCGCGGCCATCCGGCAACTCCTGCGTTACGACCCGGACACGGCCGGCGGCATCATGACGCCTGAGGTGGTGCGGCTGCAGGAGACGCAGACGGCAGCGGAGGCGCTGAATACCATCCGGCAGGCGGCGCCCGACGCCGAGACGGTGTACTACCTCTACGTCACGGACAAAAGCGGCCGCTTGACGGGCGTCGTCTCCTTGCGCAAGCTGGTCATCGCCGACCCGCAGGCGCGGGTGGGCGACTTGATGGACCGCAACGTGGTGTCGGTCCCCGTCTACATGGACCAGGAAGAGGTCGCCCGGGTGTTGGAGCGCTACGGGCTTTTGGCCTTGCCGGTGGTCAACGACAGGAACATCCTGCTCGGCGTTGTGACGGTGGACGACGTCATCGACGTGCTGCAAGAGGAAGCGACGGAAGACATTCACCGCCTGAGCGCCACCGAACCCTTGGAGCAGCCCTACCTGCAGACGAGTTTCCTCAGCCTGATTCGGGCCCGTGTGCTTTGGCTCTTGATCCTCTTTGCCTTGCAGTCGATTACCATCACCATCCTGAACCACTACCAGGCAGCCCTTGAGAGCGTCATTACCCTGGCCTTATTCATTCCCGTCCTTACGGGCACCGCCGGCAACGCCGGCGGGCAGGCGGCCACCCTCGTCATTCGCGCCATGGCCGTTGGCGAGCTGCAGTTCGGCGACTTTTTTCGAGTACTGGCCCGCGAAGCAGGGGTGGGCCTGGCGCTGGGGGTCGTGATGTCGGCGGTGGCCCTGGCGCGTGCGTCGCTGATGGGCACGCCGATGGAAATCGGTTTCACTGTTGCCCTGACCGTGGTGCTGGTGGTGTTTGTGGCCTCGGTGGGAGGGGCCCTTTTGCCGCTAGCCATCAAGCGCCTGCGGCTGGATCCGGCGGTGGCCTCGTCGCCCTTGATCACGACGCTGGCCGACGCGTCCGGCCTCATCATCTACTTTACCGTCGCCGGCTGGATCCTTGGGATTGGGGCATAGGCCCATGGCCGGCGCAAACGCATGGGCCGCAGGTTGAGGCCCGGCACACACTCAAGGTGTCGGGAGGGCGAGTGCTATGGGAATGGGCTTGCTGGCGGGCGACGCACGGCAGGAGAGGGACACGCAAGCACCCGCGGTGCGGGCATGGCGGACGGAGTGCACCGGGTGGCTCGCGCTTGGGCGGGCCCCTGAAGCCCGCGGGATCTATCAGGTCGCTGGCCACGCGGGGATGGTCATCGTCCGGCCAGACCAGCAGGCCGTCCAGCGGCTGCCGGCCATGATCCTGATCGCGGATCCCTGGCCCGGCGAACCGGCCGAGCGGCTGGCCGTGGCCCTGGAGATGCTGGGACCCGTGCACGAGCCCATCTACGTGTCGCTGCCGCCGGACGCCCTAGCGGGTCCGTGGGAAGCGGCACTGGCCGCCTTCGGTTTTCGTTGCGAAAGCACGCATCTGCTCATGACGTGCCCGCTGCCCCGGCCCGAGGCCGAGCGTGTGGTATCCCGCACCGCCGGGCTCAGCCTTAGTCTCGGCGTCGCCGATGCGGACGAGGACCGCGAGGCGGCCCTTGCGGTGGTGGCGGAAGGGTTTGGCGACACGCCGTCCGTGGCGGCTTTTTACAGCCCCCGGGGCGTCGTCCGCCAGTACCTGGCGCGAGTGCAAGGCGAGCCGGCCGCGACGGCCGCCCTGTGGCCTTTCGCCGGGGTGGCCGGCATCTATAGCGTCGCGACGCGGCGGCGCTTCCGGGGGCGGGGGTTGGCCTACGCGTTGATCGAACACATCCTCCACGAGGCCGCACGACTCGGTTTCAACCTGGCTTCCTTGCGAACGACCCACGAATTGGAGAGCCTCTACGCGCGCCACGGATTCACCATCAGTGGCTATGTGCGCCGCTACTGGCGGCCGCGGTGAACGCTGGGGGTAGGTGCCGATGCAGGTGCTGGTGGCTGGGGGCACCGGCTTCATCGGCCGGGCGCTGGTCCAAGAACTCTTGGCAGCTGGGCACGGTGTCGTCGTGCTTACCCGGCGCGCCCCGCAGGAGGAGGGCCTGTTCCCGCCGGCGGTGACGATACGCCGGTGGTCGCCCCCCGCGCCTCTGCCGCCGTCGCTTTTGGCCGGCGCTGACGCGGTCGTAAACCTGGCGGGGGCGGGCATCGCCCGCCGGTGGACGCAGGCGGCCAAGCGCGAGATCTTGTCCAGCCGCACCGGAACCACCGCTGCCCTGGTGAACGCGATGCGGGCGTCAGCGAGTCCTCCGCGGGTGCTCGTCAACGCGTCCGCGGTGGGCTATTACGGCCCCCGGGGCGACGAGTTCGTGACCGAAACTGACCCTCCGGGCGACGACTTCCTCGCGCGGGTTTGCCGCGAGTGGGAAGCCGCGGCGACGGCTGCGGAAGCGGCAGGCGTGCGGGTGGTGCGCTTACGCATCGGCCTCGTGCTGGGCCGGGGTGGGGCGCTGGCCCGGATGAGCCTGCCGTTTCGCTTTTTCGCCGGCGGGCCCATCGGTTCGGGACAGCAGTGGATGCCCTGGATTCACATCGACGATGTGACGGGCCTGATCCGGTTTGCCCTGGAGAACGACTCCCTGCGGGGAGCGGTCAACGGGACGGCCCCCAACCCTGTACGCAACCGGGACTTCGCCCGCACCTTGGGCCAGGTGCTGCACCGCCCGGCGGTGCTGCCGGCGCCGGCCTTCGCCCTGCGCCTCGTTTTCGGCGAGATGGCGGAGATGCTTTTGACAGGTCAGCGGGCAATCCCGAAGGCGGCGCTGGCCGCGGGGTACCGGTTCCGCTTCGTAGAGCTTGGGCCTGCCCTGCGGGCCATTTACGGCCGCTGAGCCTTGGACGGTGCCCGCGGGGCCGCAGCGCCGCGTTTGCTGGGTTATACTTGATAGTTCCGACCGGAATTCATATAATTACCCTAAACGGCCACTTCGTTGGCATAACAGGAGGGTGTGTCCCGTGACCGAGTACGCCAATCCCCGGGCGCTGGTGGACACCGAATGGGTCTCCCACCACCTCAACGACCCCCGGGTCAAGATCGTGGAAGTGGATGTGGAGACTGAGGCCTACTACGAGGAAGGCCACATCCCGGGAGCCTTGTGCTGGAACTGGCAGACCGATCTGCAGGACCCGGTGCGGCGGGACATCTTGAACAAGGAGCAGATGGAGGCGCTTTTGTCCCGCTCCGGGATTCGCAACGACGATACGATTGTGCTCTATGGCGACAACAACAACTGGTTCGCCGCCTACGCCTACTGGCAGCTGAAGCTGTACGGGCATGACGACGTGCGCCTGATGAACGGCGGGCGCAAGAAGTGGATTGCCGAGGGCCGGCCGCTCAGCAAGGACATCCCGCAGCCTGCGCCCAGCGACTACCGCATCACGCAGGTGCATGAGGAGCTGCGGGCCAAGCAGCCCTTTGTCCTCGAGAGCATCGGGCGCCGGGCGCTCGTGGACGTGCGCTCGCCGCAGGAGTACCGGGGCGAGATCCTGGCCCCGCCCGGCATGCAGGAGACGGCGCAGCGGGCGGGGCACATCCCGACCGCGGTCAACGTGCCCTGGTCCAAGGCGGTCAACGAGGACGGCACGTTCAAGCCCGCCGACGAGCTGCGGCGCCTCTATGAAGAGGTCGGCGTCACGCCGGACAAGGACGTGATCACTTACTGCCGCATCGGCGAGCGGTCCAGTCACACCTGGTTTGTGCTGAAGGAGCTGTTGGGCTTCAAGGACGTTCGGAACTACGACGGCTCGTGGACCGAGTGGGGCAGCATGGTGGGCACGCCCATCGAGAACCCGAGCCGCGCCGAGGGGCGCTGACCCGTGGCGGAGACGACGCCGGTCCATTCGCCCGAGTTGGTGGTGCGCTACGTGGAGCAGGCGCTGGTCAACAAGGACCCGGGCGCCCTGCCCATCTGCTTTGACATGGCGGTGCTGGAAAAGTACCGGGCTGCAGGTTACACGCTCTTTCGCACCAAGAGCGCCGGGCGGGTGCAGTCGCCTGAAGGCTGGCGCCTTGACTTTGGCATTGTGGACGACGCCGGCGTGATTCACGCGGCGGCGGCCGACGTGATGAAGCTGCCGCGTGCGGAGCGGCAGCATTTTGCCGCCCACGTGCGCACCGCGCCCTTGAATGCCCGGTTTCTGAAGCTGCACATGGGCCTGGGGGCCTGCATCGACGAAGGCGACATCGAGGAGTGGGACGGGCGGCCGCGGGGCTAGACGCCGGGCGCCGCCTAGCTCCTCCAGGGCCGCATGCCGGCGACAGGCCGGCGTGACCGCCGGCCGGTTTCCCCGCCGCAGACGCGCTGGGACGCGGACACGCGTCCCGGCGCTTTTTTTGTGCTGGTGCATAAGCATGGGGGGAGGAGGAGGGCACCGTGTCCGACACGCGAGGAAAGGTGGGAATGCACATTGGCACGGCCTCTCTTCTGGGTTCTGGCTTGCGCCGCCCTGCTCGTGGCGGTGGGGGCGGGCGCGGCCGTTGCCGCCGAGACCGGCGCGGCTGAATTGGAACCGGCGGTGGTGGTCAACGAGCGGGTGATGCCCGCCGTGGTGCAGATCGTGACGGAGATCGACTACGAGGTGCGGCAGGTCGCGTACGTGGAGTCCCGCATTCAGCCCGGGGTGTTCATCCGCGAGGTGGGCGACTGGGAGCGGCACCAGGCTCTGGTTGCGGGCAGCGGCACCGTGGTGTTCTCCGGCACGGTGGACTGGGGCAATGAGGTGCGGGTCATGACCCTGATCCTCACCAACCACCACGTCATCGAGTACGCCCTGCCCGAGCGGCGGGCCCAGATCATGAAGCAGTACCGGCCCGACGACGTCGTCGTGCGCAACTGGCGGCAGGAACTGGCTCCCGGCGCGCGGGAAGTGGCCGAGGTGCGGGTGCTGGGCGCCCGCCTGGGCGTCGTGGTGCTGCCCGACCAGAACTTCTGGATCCCGGCCCACGTGGAGATGTACGACGCCAACATGGACGTGGCGTTGGTGCGGGTGGACCGGGTTGCCGGCGTCCCGTGGGTGCCGCTGGGCGACAGCGACGCGGTGCGGGTGGGCGAGACGCTGTTCATGGCCGGCGCGCCCTTGGGCTTGCCGTTCCAGCTGACCTCCGGCCGGCTGGGGCAGAAGGACCTCCACCTGGACAGCCAGTGGCGCGGCCTGTGGCGCTACGAGATCGCCCAGGCGCCCGG
>DATCLD010000185.1:0-2478 GCA_036564115.1 Limnochordales bacterium | reverse complement strand
CGGTCAGCGCGACCGCGGCCCGGGCGGCGCCTTCCAGGCCGCCCATGTTGGGCAACAACATGATCACCGCCCACAAGGCCGGACCCAGGAAGAGGCCTACCAGGCGCACGGTCCGGGCTTGTCCGCCGCCGCCTGGTCCGCCGCCGCCTTGTTCGCCGCCGTCTTGCGCTTGGCTCACGTTCATCACCTTTTTGGCACCGTTGCGATTTCAAACGTACTTATTGCTGTCGCTATTGCTCTAGGACACTACCTCGACGCCGCCCATGGCCACAAAGCCCCGGATGACTAGCCGCGGGGCGTCCTGGGCCGGGGCGCTGGGCCGCGGGCGCTTGTCCTCAATGCCGCCAAACAGCACCAGCGCTTCCGGGCTCACGCGCCACGTCTCCGGCACCCGCAGCTGGATGCTGCCGGCCAGCACGCCCACGTCCACCACGGCGCCGTCCGTCGCCAGCTGGGCCAAGCGCGCATCAACCTCCAGGCTGCCGAACATGACCGATAGCTCCGCCCGGCGGAGCTCCTGGGACTCCAGGCGGTGGTTTGCGCCCGCGAAGATGGAAAACAGCCGCACCGACGGCGCTCCGTGGGCTGCAGCGTCCCTGTCGCGACGGTAAAAGAGGAGGTAGAGGCCAACCCCGATGATGAGCAGCGGCCAAAAGGCTGCGACGAACTCCCCGGGCAAAAGCCCGAGGTTCCGCAGCATGAAGGCGCCGCCCAGAACGATCAGGATGCCCCCGCCGAGCCACGACCCGCCTAGGCCTTCGAAGACGCCGCCGACCACCAGGATGAGGGGCCACCAAACGCGCAGGATGTCGCCGGCCTCGGCCAGCCCTAGGGTGTCGACGAGAAACAGAAGGCCTACCGCTACCAGGACAAAACCAAACAGCCTCTGGACCATGCCGACTCTCCTTTCCCGCGGCCGCGCGCCGGCCGCTGCGGCCGGCGCTCGCCAGGAATTGCCGTGCACGCATGGTATTCCCTTGAGTGCCGGCGGCCACCTGCACGCCCCCGGCGCAGGCGCCACATATTCCCTTATTTGCCGCATTTTGTGACGCACGTCATCGGGCATAGTTGTTGTGCCGCAGGCGGCAGACCGCGGGAGGGAAGGGGTTGCTTCTGAGCTGGCCGGGCAAAGACGACGCGTTGGCCTTGGCCCATCGCCCGGCCCGGGGCGTCTTGGTCGATGAAGGCGGAAACCCGTTACCGCCGGGCGAGGGACTGGCGGGGCGAGGGCCCGCGGCGCCACCCCTCCCATGCCACGTCTTCGTCGAAGGCGACAACCTGGAGGCGCTCAAACTCCTCAAGCCTGCCCTTGCCGGCCGCGTGCGCATGATTTACATCGATCCCCCGTACAACACCGGTCAGGGATTCGTCTTTGCCGACCGCCAAAGCGACGCCGAGTGGCTGTCCATGATGTACCCGCGCCTCGTGCTGGCCCGGGAGCTCCTGCACGAAGAGGGCGCCATCTTCATCAGCATGGACGACCACGAAGTGCATTACCTGCGGGTGATCATGGACGAGATCTTCGGCCGCGAGTGCTTCCGCAACTGCATCATCGTGGGGCGGGGGACCAAGAGCGTCCAGGCCCAGTTTGCCTCCGTGGCGGCCCTGGCCAGCGGCCACGAGTACGTGCTCATGTATGCCCGGGACGCGAGGGCCCGGTTTCCCAACCTGCGCGTGCCCAGGGAAACGCGCCGTCCGGGCACCTGGAACAACCACTGGCGCGGCACGGACCGGCCGACCATGCGGTATCCGCTCTTTGGCATCACGCCCGACCGCGGGCAGTGGCGCTGGAGCCGGGAGCGGAGCCTGGCTGCAGCCGCGAACTACGAGCGCATGCTTCAAGAGCTGGGCGTCTCCGCGGAGGAGGTCACACAAGAGCAGATCGACGCCTGGTACCTTAAGGAGCGGCGGCGGGGGCGGCGGGTCGATCTCCTGCGCCTGTCGGCCGCGGGGAAACCTGAGCACTACGTGCCCCCGTCGGATACGCGCCTGGCTAGCACCTTGTGGACGGACCTCAAGGCCAAGGGCAGCCGGGAGCTGGCGCGGCTTTTGGGGCCGGGAATCTTTGACAATCCGAAATCCGTAGCCCTTATCCGCCGGATGCTTGAGTGGATCACGCGCCCGGAGGCAGGCGACATCGTGCTGGACTTTTTCGCGGGGTCCTGCACTACGGCCCAGGCGGTGCTGGAGCAAAACGCCGCGGACGGGGGAAACCGGCGCTGCATCGTGGTCCAGCGGGCGGAGCCGACCCCGGCTGATTCGCCCGCCCGCCGGGCGGGGTACGAGACCATCGCCGCCATCGGCCGCGCCCGGATCGCCCGGGTGCAGGAGCGGCTGGGCAACCGGGAACCGTGGCAAGTGTACCGGGTGGTGCAGGCAGCCGGGTAGGACGGCGGGACAAGCAGGACGGCGGGACAAGCAGGCCTGCGGGAAAAGCCCCGCCTTTGGGGCGCCACGCTCCCGGCGCCCCAAGGGCGT
>DATCLD010000184.1:0-2552 GCA_036564115.1 Limnochordales bacterium | reverse complement strand
GCCGCGGCAGACGCTCCTCGAGGTACTGCGGGAAGAGCTGGGGCTGACCGGCACCAAGGAAGGCTGCGGCAACGGCAACTGCGGCGCGTGCTGCGTGCTGCTGGACGGCCGGCCCGTCAACAGCTGCCTCGTCCTTGCGGTAGAAGCCGCGGGACGGGAAATCGTCACCATCGAAGGCCTGGCCGCGGGCGACCTGCACCCGCTGCAGCAGGCGTTCTTGGAGCAGGGGGCGCTGCAATGCGGCATCTGCACGCCCGGGTTTCTGATGTCCGCCAAGGCTCTGTTGGACACGAACCCTCGCCCGACGGAGCAGGAAGCCCGCCGGTGGCTGGCCGGCAACTTGTGCCGCTGCACGGGCTACGACAAGATCATCCGGGCCGTCCTGGACGCCGCCGCTCGTATCCACGCCGGCGCAAGCACGGACGCTGCATCGCACGGCGATAACGCCGCGGCACGCGCGGGCAGCACCGCGCCGCCGGCCAGCACCCAGCCCGCAGCAGGCAAGGAGGTGCGCCCGGCATGAGCGCCGCTGAAAAGCACGGGCATGAATACCGCGTCATCGGCACGCGACCCATCCGGCACGACGGCATCGAGAAGGTGACCGGCCGGGCCCAGTTTGGCGCCGACGTGCGCCTGCCGGGCATGCTCTACGGCCAAGTGGTGCGCAGCCCCTACCCCCACGCCCGGATCAGGTCCATCGATACGAGCCGCGCCCTGGCGCACCCGGCGGTGCGCGCCGTCATCACCGGGGCGGACATGCCGTCCCTGGACACCGACGCCGTGGCAGAGTTGGGCGAAGGGGCGATTGAGCTCAAATACGCGAGCCAGTTGATCATGGCCCGGGACAAGGTGGTGTTCCAGGGCCAGCCCGTGGCCGCCGTCGCCGCGACGACGCTGCAGGCCGCCCGGGAGGCGGCGCGCCTCATCGAGGTGGAGTATGAGCCGCTGCCGGTGGTGGAGGACGCCGTAGCCGCCATGGACCCCGGCGCCCCGCTCATCCACGACGACCTGTACACCGTCATCCCCGGCGGGGGTAAAGCCGATCGGCCCAGCAACATCGCCAAGCACATCCAATACGAGCGCGGCGACGTGGAAGCCGGCTTCGCTGGAGCCGATGTGGTCATCGAGCGGGAGTTCCGCACCGCCACGGTGCATCAGGGCTACATCGAACCGCAGAACGCCACCGCCTTCTGGGAACCCGACGGGCGCCTGACGGTTTGGACCAGCACGCAAGGAGCTTTTTCCGCCCGGGACCAACTGGCGCAGTTGCTGCAGATCCCGGCGGGCCGCATCCGGGTCATCCCCATGGAGGTCGGCGGCGGTTTCGGCGGCAAGATCCAGGTGTATCTTGAGCCCATTGCGGCGCTGCTCTCCCGGAAGGCGGGCCGGCCGGTGAAGATGTGGATGTCGCGCGCCGAGGTGTTCACCGGCACGGGGCCTGGCTCGGGCACGTACATCCGCTGCAAGCTCGGCGCCAAGCGCAGCGGCGAGCTGGTCGCCGCCGAGCTCTACCTGGTCTACGACGCCGGCGCCTTCCCCGGCTCGCCTGTGGGGGCCGGGGCGGTCACGGCCCTGTCGCCCTACCGGATTCCCAACTTCCGGGTGGACGGGTATGACGTGGTCACCAACAAGCCGCGGGTCCAACCGTACCGGGCTCCGGGCGCGCCGCAGGCCGCCTTTGCGGTGGAAACCGTCCTTGACGAGATCGCGGCGGCCATCGGAATGGATCCGGTGGAGCTGCGGCTAAGAAACGCCTCCGCCGAAGGCGACCGTCTCGTGCACGGGGCGCCCTTCAACCGCATCGGTTTCCGGGAAGTGCTGGAAGCGGTGCGCGACCACCCGCATTACCGGGCGCCGCTCCCGGAGAAAACCGGGACGTACGCCGTGGGACGGGGCGTGGCGGCGGGTTTCTGGTCCGGCGCCAGCCTGACCTCGACGGTGCAGCTGACGTTTAACCCCGACGGCACCGTCAACCTGATCACGGGTTCGGTGGACTTAAGCGGCAGCCGGGCTTCGCTGGCCATGATCGTCGCCGAGGAACTGGGGCTTGAGCCCCATGAGGTCAAGCCCATCGTGGCCGACACCGACACCGTCGGGTACACAGACGTCACCGGGGGAAGCCGCACCACCTACGCCACTGGCACGGCCTGCTGGCGGGCGTGCCAGGACGCGATCGCGCAGCTCAAGGTGCGGGCGGCGCAGTTGCTGGAGGCCGACCCGGATGCGGTCACTTTCGGCGGCGGCGAGTTTTGGCTGTGGGAAGAGCCCCAGTACCGCATCAGCCTCAAGGAAGTCGTCGCCAACCTGCAGAAGACAGGCGGGCCCATCGTTGCCAAGGGCATCGTCCACAAGCTCAAGATGGCCCCCGCCTTTGGCGCGCACATCGTCGACGTGGGGGTCGACCTGGAAACCGGCAAGGTGGACATCCTGCGCTACACGGCAGTCCAGGACGTGGGGAAGGCCATCCACCCGACGGCGGTCGAAGGCCAGTTGCAGGGCGGCGCGGCGCAAGGGATCGGCTGGGCGCTTTTTGAGGAGTACGTGTTTGACCG
>DATCLD010000183.1:0-4837 GCA_036564115.1 Limnochordales bacterium | reverse complement strand
ATGAGGGGCAGCCGGCGGGCGAAAGCCAGGGCCTTGGCGGCCGAGATGCCCACCAAGAGTGATCCGACGAGCCCCGGCCCCTGGGTGACCGCGACGGCATCCACGTCCGCCAGGGCAACCCCAGCCTGCCGGAGGGCCTCGCCGATAACCGGTAAGATCAGCTCCACATGGCGCCGGGAGGCGATCTCGGGCACCACACCACCAAACCGCTGGTGGAGCTCCAGTTGGGACGCGATCACATTGGAGCGGATGCGCCGGCCGCCTTCGACGACGGCGGCGGCGGTCTCGTCGCAGCTGGTTTCGATGCCAAGGATCAGGTCCAGTCCCAACGCGTCACAAGTCCTTCCACATGATGATCGCGTCCTCATTGTTGTCCCGGTAGTATCCCTTGCGGATGCCGGCGCTGACGAAGCCCAAATCCTCATAAAGGCGCTGGGCGACGATGTTGGACACCCGCACTTCCAGCGTCATGCGCCGGGCCGCGCAGGCGCGGCACAGGTCCGCCGCGGCTTCCAGCAGCCGACGGCCGATGCCCCGCTGGCGGTAGTCGGGATGCACCGCCACGTTGGTGATGTGCCCCTCGCCGGCGATGATCCACATCCCGATGTAGCCGACTACCCGCGGGCCGTCGTCCGTCTGCAGGCGGGCCACCAGGTAATGGGCGCGGTCGTTGTCCAAGAGCTCCGACACAAACGCGGCCCGGGACCACGGCGTGGGAAAGGAGCGCCGCTCGATCTCCATCACCGCGTCCACGTCCCCGATGGTCATCGGTTCGATCACGATGGGGAGCGGTGCTTCGCTGCCCACTTCCGTTCCGCCTCCGACTCCCGCAGGTACAAGGGTACGAGGCTGGCCGGGTCATCCCGCCGGCCCTGCCGGAGCCGCAGCGCCCCCAGCGCCGCCACCGCGCCGCTGCGGAGCGTGCGGAGCCCCACCGGCGGCCGCTGGGCCCGCGGACCCAAGCGCTTGAGCACAGCCTCCCAATGCGCGTCGGCCCCGTCCCCGATGAACATGATTCGCTTGTCGCCGGCGGCCAGCTCCTCCACCTCATCCAGCCAATCCTGCAACGCCCGCAGTTGGGCGCCGAGCAGCGGCACCGGGCTGTCGCCCGCAAGACGGTAAGCCGCGCAGAACACGTGCTCATGGCGGGCGTCGATGGCGGGGCAGATCAGCGCGCCCGCGTCGCCAACCTGGTAGGCCATGGCTTCCAGCGTCGGCACGCCGGCCAAGGGCACGCCCCAGGCGTAGCTCAAGGCCTTGGCCGTGACGACGCCGATGCGCAGGCCCGTGAAGGAACCCGGCCCCAGGGCCACAGCGATCCCGTCGACGCCGCCCGCCGGGTCCCACCCGGCATCCGCCATAACCCGCTCCAGGGCCGGCATGAGCCGCTCGGCGTGGGTGGTCCGCTGCAAGTTTAAGGTGTACTCCCCCACGAGGCGGTCGCCCTCCAGCAAGGCTACGCCGCCTGTGGCGGTGGACGTGTCAAGGCCGATGACCCGCATCAGCCGGTTTCTCCCTCCCACGCGGCGCGCACGCGCGCGACCAGCGCCCGGGCGCCGCTGCCCGTGCCGGTAAAGGTAATCCGGCGCACTTGGGGGTCGTCCGCGTCGGGCGCGAGTCGGACCTCCAGATGATCGGGAGGCAAGTAGGCGCGCACCCGCTCCCCCCATTCCACCACGCATACGCCGGGCCCGTCGAAGTACTCTTCCGGGCCCAGATCGGCGAACTCGCGCGGGTCCTCCAGGCGGTACGCGTCGAAGTGGTAGACGGGCGTCTCGCCCGGGTACTCATGAATCAGGGCGAACGTTGGGCTGCTGACCACGGCCGGATCGATGCCGAGGCCTTGGACAAATCCCCGCGTGAAGGTGGTTTTCCCCGCGCCCAAGGGGCCCGTCAGCGAGACGACGGTGCCAGGGGCGACCAGCGTCCCCAATAGGCGCGCCAAGCGCTGGGTTTCCGCTTCCCCCTGCACCACCACGGTCCACCCGGAAACCCCTTCATCCCCGGGCCTTTCCTCGGCACCAGCCATCGCCGGCCGGGCACCTCCCGTCCCTGCATCCGGAGTTTTCCCCGCGGGAGGCTTTCGGTCCCGACGAGACCTTTCCTGCCGGGACGCCCGCGTCGCCGGGCGAGGGAAACCGCGCGGCAAGCTGGGAGGGCACGCCGGTTCAGCCAGCGCCCGCCGGGGACTCGCCGGACCGCCCGCCGCATGCCTGCAGCGCGGCCCGCAACGCGGGCAGCGGGAACGGCTTGGACAGGACGGCTGCCGCGCCGGCAGTCTTGGCTTCCTGTTCAAGCTGCTGCAGGCAAAGGCTGGTCATCAGGACGACCGCAGCCCGGTGCTGCAAATCCGTCTTGAGGATGCGGGTCGCGGTGAGCCCGTCCATGATGGGCATGCGCACGTCCATCAGCACCACGTCGGGGTCGTGCGCCTCCACAAGCTCGAGCACGGTTTGCCCGTCGCCGGCTTCGCCCACGATCACGAACTCGGGACAGTGCCATTCGATAAACATGCGCACAGCACAGCGGACGGCTGGATCATCATCCGCCAGTACCAGGCGCGCCGGTCCTGCGGTACCTCCGAACACAACCCGAACGTCCCCCTAGAGGCTCAAATGCGGCTGCCACGGGCGGATTCACCGGAAGCCATCCACAATTTCGACATGTATAGCAAAAAATCCTTTAAATGCCGAACATATAATATTGTTTCCAAGCCAATATTCGCGAGCGCGCTACCGGCCGCTAGCCGGCGATGCCGCGGCGGCGCGCACCGCCGCGAGGAAGCCCGCAAAGAGCCGCCGCTGCACCGGGTAGCTGTCGGTCATGAGCTCGGGGTGCCACTGCACGCCGACGGCAAAGCGGTGCGTTTCGCTCTCGATCGCCTCGATGACGCCGTCGGCGGCGTGGGCGACGGCCCGGAAACCCGGAGCCACAGCCTGCACGGCCTGGTGGTGGAAGCTGTTGACCGCGGCCGTCGTCATGCCCAGCAGGTCGTGCAGGCGGCTGCCTTCCGCCACCGTCACCGCGTGGGTCGCTTCCCGGGCCGGCGCCGACTGCTGGTGGGCCAAAGCGCCCTTGACCTGGCTGGGGATGTCCTGCACCAGCGTGCCCCCTGCGGCCACGTTGAGCACCTGCACGCCGCGACAGATGCCAAGCACCGGCATATCCCGCGCCAGCGCCAGCCGCGCCGCGACGACGTCCAGACCGTCCCACTCGGGGTCCACCTTGCCGAGGGCCAGGTGGGGCTCTTGGCCGTACAGCGCCGGGTCCACGTCGACACCGCCGGTGAGCAACAGGCCGTCGACCCGGTCCAGGCACAAGGCCAGGCGGCGCTCATCCCAGGTGGGCGGGATCAGGAGCGGCACGCCGCCCGCTTCCACGACGGCGCGGATGTATGGGGTCTTCACAAACCAGCGGTCCTGCCCACCCGCGGTGTCGTGCCCGCACGTGATGCCGATGACCGGTGCGTTTCCCTCCGCCACGGCCGCCACCCCCGTCTTTTTGTCCAACCGTCCTTGGTCTCTTATGCGCCGGCGAGGGCTGCGGTGCCGGTGACCTCGGCGACAGCCGCCAAGAGCTCCAGGCGCTGCTTGCGCAGCCGGTGGGCGGTCGCCACGTCCACGGCGCGGAACGTGACCCGGTCGCCTGGCGCGGCCTGCCCGAGGAAATCCATGTCCGCCGAGATGACCGTCGCGATTTTGGCATAGCCCCCGGTCGCCTGCCGGTCAGCTAGGAGCACGATGGGCTGGCCGTCGCCGGGGACCTGTATGGATCCGGGTGCGACGCTCTCAGATACGATGTCCGCCCCGGCCCGGTGCACGAGCTTGGGGCCGGACAGGCGCAGCCCCATGCGGTCCGAGTTGGGTGTCACTCGGAATGGCGCGCCCAAGAGCCGCTCGATGGCCAAGGGCAGGAACCGGTCGTCCTGGGGCCCCAGGATGACCCGCACCGGCTGCGGCAGGCCATGGCGGCGCAAGGTCTCAGGCAAGGCCAACCCATCCCGGTCGCGCCAATCGCTGGGCAACGGCCCCACGGGCAACTGGTCGCCTGCCGCGAGCGGACGGCCCGCAAGGCCCCCCATCCGGGCGCGGGTGTACGTGGAGCGGCTGCCCATCACCTCAGGCACGGCAATGCCGCCGGCCACCGCCAGATAGGCCCGGCAACCCGAACGGCGACCGGTGAACCGCAGCACCTGTCCCGGCCGGACCCGGTGCGCCTGCCACAGGGCGGCCGGCTGGCCGTCGATGGTAAAGCCCAGATCCGCCCCGGTGCAAGCGACAAGCCCTTCGCTCATCACCGCCAGCACCGGCCCGGCCAGGGTGATCTCAAGCCCCGCCGCGCCGGGCGCATTGCCCACCAGGGCGTTGGCCGCCATGAGCGCATACTTGTCCAACGCCCCCGCGGCCGGCACTCCAAAACGCTGCCAGCCCGGGCGCCCCAGATCCTGCACGGTCGTGAAAAGCCCGGGTGAGAGCACCTCAAAACCGATGCGCTGCTCTGTTTCCACTGGCACCGTCCAGACGGCCACCCCTTCCCCCATGGCCACCCCACCTTCCATGGCCACCACGTCCTGCAAAGCTATCCCGGTCTAGACGGGCACAAAGCGGACCTCGTCCCCGGCCTGCAGCAGGAAAGGCGGGTCCCGGTCCGGATCCCAGAGGCGCACGTCGGTGCGGCCGATCCAACGCCAACCGCCGGGGCTGTTGTCCAGGGAGTAGATGCCCGTCTGCCTCCCGCCGATGGCCACCGCGCCCGCGGGCAGGCTCAGCCGCGGCGTCTCCCGCCGCTCCACGGCCAGCTCGGGCGGAAGATCACCTAAGTAACAAAAGCCCGGCAG
>DATCLD010000182.1:0-5066 GCA_036564115.1 Limnochordales bacterium | reverse complement strand
ACGCGGCTGGCCAACTGCCGCAGCTACGGGTTTCCGGACCTGGAAGCGGTGCCAAAGTTTGGGATTTCCATGGGCATCGCCACCATCATGAGCGCCCGCCGGGTGCTGCTCTTGGCTTCCGGGAGGGAAAAGGCCGCGGCGGTGGCGAGAACCGTCGCGGGACCGGTCACCGAGGAGGTGCCTGCTTCCATCCTGCAGCGGCACCCGGACGCGACCATCATCGTGGACGAGGAGGCCGCCTTTGCCCTTGCGTCCCGGGAGGCGTAGAATGTAGGCGACAGGACGTCAGGCCCGCCCATGGCCCGCTCCGGCTTTGGGCGCTGCCGGGCGGGCGGCTGGGGGAGGGGGAACGGTGGAGCAGGTCCGCTTTGTCATCATCACGGGTCTTTCGGGTGCGGGCAAGAGCGAAGCGATGCGGTCTTTCGAGGACCTGGGCTATTTTTGCGTGGACAACCTTCCCCCGGCCCTCATCCCCAAATTTGCCGAGCTGTGCGCCAAATCGGGCGGGCAAGTCTCGCAGGTCGCGCTGGTCATCGACATCCGTGGCGGGCAGTTTTTTGAGCACTTGTTTGACGCCTTGGCGGAACTGGAAGAGGTCGGCTTCAAGTACACGATCCTGTTCCTCGAGGCGTCTGACGAAGCCCTGGTCAGGCGGTTCAAGGCCACCCGCCGCCGGCACCCGCTGGTGCCCGACGGGAGCATCCTGGACGGCATCCGCGAGGAGCGGCGCCGGCTGCAGCAGCTGAGAGGCCGCGCCCACCACATCATCGACACCAGCCACATGACGCCCCGGGATCTCAAGGAAAAGATCGCCCACTTGTTCGGCCAGGGACAGGACGAGAGGGTCGCCGTCACCGTGATGTCCTTCGGTTTCAAGAACGGCGTACCCATCGACGCTGACCTGGTCTTTGACGTGCGGTTTCTGCCCAACCCCTACTGGGTTGAGGACTTGGCTCCGGCCGACGGCACGGATCCGGCCGTCGAGGAATACGTGTTCAAGTGGCCTGTGACCCAGAAATTTATGGAGAAGCTGTACGACCTGCTGGACTTCCTCATGCCCCAGTACACCGCGGAAACCAAGAGCCATCTGCTGATCGGGATCGGGTGCACCGGCGGAAGGCACCGGTCCGTAGCCGTCGCGCGCCGCCTGGGTGAGTTCCTCAAGAGCCGCGGCTACCGGGTCGCCGTGCAACACCGGGACCTCTGCTCATAAGGGCCCTAAGGGGGGACGCGGGTGGACGCCTGGAAGTGGCTGTATCCGGGCATGGGAGTCAAGCGCTGGCTCCTGTTGATGGCCTTCGGCGTGCTCTTGGTCAGCGGCGGCCTCACCCTCATCGTCGACGTTGACCTTTTTGGCGCGGTGGAACGGGGCATCGCCCGGTGGATCGGGCGGCTGGCCGGCGCCTTCCTCCCCGCCGCGGTGCCAGCCGTGGGGTTGCTTGTGATCGCGGCGGGCGTCGCCCTGATCGTCTTGGCCCTGCGGCAGATGATCCGCTCATTGCTGGACGTGGTTCTCCCCGACAGCGTGGACAGCCTGGCCAATCTCGTCTACCGGCGGCAGCATTTGCGCCGCGGCCCTAAGGTGGTGGCCATCGGCGGGGGCACGGGCCTCAGCACGCTCCTGCGGGGCCTCAAGGGGATCACCAGCAATATCACCGCGATTGTTACCGTGGCCGACGACGGGGGCAGCTCCGGCCGCCTCCGCGAGGAGATGGGGGTGCCGCCGCCGGGCGACGTGCGCAACACCCTGGTGGCCTTGGCCGACACGGAGCCGCTGATGGAGCGGCTGTTCCAGTACCGGTTTCAGGCGGGCGAGGGCTTGAAAGGGCACAGCTTCGGGAACCTGTTCATTGCCGCCATGACCGAGATAACCGGCGATTTTGAACAGGCGGTGCGGGAGTCCAGCAAGGTGCTGGCCGTGCGGGGCCAGGTGCTGCCGGCGACGGTCCAGCCGGTGAGCCTGGCCGCCGAGTACGACGACGGGACTCGTCTTGTGGGTGAGAGCCGGTTGCCCCAGCGGGGCAAGCGGATCCGGCGAGTGGCCTTGGTGCCGCCCAACGTGCGGCCTGTGGGCGAAGCGGTGCGCGCCATCCGCGAAGCCGACATCATCATCCTCGGACCGGGCAGCCTTTACACCAGCATCCTGCCCAATCTGCTCGTGCCCGGGATCGCCGACGCGATCCGCCGGGCCCGGGCCATGCGGGTGTATGTGTGCAACGTTATGACCCAGCCCGGGGAGACCGACGGCTACCAGGCGTCGGATCACTTGCGGGCCATCATCGAGCACGCCGGCCCGGGCATCGTCGACTACGTCATCCTTAACAGCGGCCGGGTGCCCCACGCGCTGGCGGAAAAATACCGGCGGGAGGGGGCGTACCCGGTCGTCAACGACTTGCCCGCTATCGAGGCCTTGGGCGTGGTGCCGGTCGCGCGTTCCCTCATCAGCCATGCCGATGTGGCCCGTCACGATCCGGAGCGGTTGGCGATGGCGGTACGGGATTTGTGGGAAACCCACCGCGCCGCGCAAGGGAGCGCGTCCATGGCGTGGGTGGCGCGCCTCTGGCCGGCTTGGGCACGGCGCCACGGAGGGTGAGACGAATTGGCATTTGCCTCCCGGCTGCGCGAGGAGCTGGCCCGGGTTTTGCCGCGGCGGCGCTGCTGCCAGCAGGCGGAGCTCCTGGCTCTCGTTTCCTTAGACGGGCGCCCTGCGGACGGGCGCTTTGTCGTGCAGGCGGCCAATGCGGCCGTCGCCAGGAAACTCTATACCCTAGGCAAGCAGGTCTGGGGCGGCACGCCGCGGGTGCAAAAAGACCCCCGAAGCCGGAGGGGCCGCTACCTGGTGGAGCTGCAACCGCCGGACGCGGCCGGCGGGGCAGACACGGCCGGCGAGCCGGCTGCCCCGGGCCGCGTGGCCGAGCCGGCCGGGCCGCAGGGCTTCGGCCAGGTGGGCGGGAAGCCCCCCGCGGTGCCCGGGCGCGACTGCTGCCGCAGGGCCTACGTGCGGGCGGTGATCTTGAGCCGCGGGTCGCTCGCGGACCCGGAAACGGGGTATCATCTTGAAGTGGCTCTGGACACGGATCGGCAGGCGGAAGACCTCCGGGAGGTGCTGGCGCAGTACGGGGTACGCACGGGGCTCGTCCGCCGCAAGGGCAAGCCGGTGGTGTACCTCAAGGACGCGGATGACATCGCCGAGGTGCTGCGCTTGAGCGGCGGCCACGGGTCCTTGCTGGCGTTTGAGGACTTCCGGGTGCTCAAGGAGATGCGCAACCAGATCAACCGGCTTGTCAACGCCGAGGCGGCCAACGTGGAAAAGGCGGTGACCGCGGCCCTGCGGCAACTGGAAGATATCCGCCTCATCGAAGACCGGATCGGTTTAAGCGGCCTGCCGCCGTCCTTAGCCCAAGTGGCGCGGCTGCGGCTTGAGCACCCGGACGCGAGCCTGGCAGACCTGGGGCAGTTGGTGCACCCGCCCATCAGCAAATCGGCGGTCAATCACCGCATGCGCCGTCTGGCGGCTTTGGCCGCACAACTGCGGAGGAATTCGCCCGCGCACGGTGGAAACTAGCACGGTGGAAAGTAATTCCGGTTAAACCTGTGCCGTATCACGGGCCCTCGGCCCGAGAAGGGAGAGTTAACGATGGCGGTACGTGTAGCGATCAACGGGTTTGGGCGGATCGGGCGCTTGGTCTTCCGGGGCGCGCTGAACGACCCGGACGTGGAGTTGGTTGCCGTCAACGACCTGTCCGACGCGGCGACGCTGGCGCACCTCTTGAAGTATGACTCGGTCCACGGCAAGCTGCCGGTGGACGTGCGCGTCGAGGGCGACACGATGATCGTGGGCGATCGCCGGATCAAGATGCTGGCCGAGAAGGATCCGGCCGCGCTGCCCTGGCGCGACCTGGGCGTGGAGTACGTGGTGGAGTCGACCGGCGTGTTTACGTCGCGGGAAAAGGCGGCCCTGCACCTGGACGCGGGCGCCCGCAAGGTGATCATCTCGGCGCCGGCTAAGAACGAGGACATCACCATCGTCCTGGGCGTCAACCACGACCAGTACGATCCTACCAAGCACCACATCGTGTCCAACGCCTCCTGCACGACCAACTGCCTCGCACCGGTCGCCAAGGTGCTGGACGACAATTGGGGCATCAAGCGGGGCTGGATGACGACCATCCACTCCTACACCAACGACCAGCGCATCCTGGACCTCATCCACAAGGACCTGCGCCGGGCCCGCGCGGCGGCGATGAACATCGTGCCGACGACCACCGGCGCCGCCAAGGCGGTTGGCCTGGTATTGCCGCATCTTAAGGGCAAGCTGGACGGCTTCGCGGTGCGAGTGCCGACGCCGGACGTGTCCCTGGTGGACCTGGTCGCGGAGCTGGAGAAGCCGGCCACGGCTGAGGAGATCAACGAGGCGTTCAAGCGGGCGGCGGAGGGCCCCATGAAGGGCATCCTGGGCATCACCAACGAGCCGCTGGTGTCCAGCGACTTCGTGGGCGATTCCCGCTCCTCGATCGTCGACGGATCCCTGACGCGGGTGATGGACGGCAACCTGGTCAAGGTCGTTTCGTGGTACGACAACGAGTGGGGCTATTCGCTGCGGGTCGTCGACCTGATCAAGTACATGTACGGGCGGGAGTAGCGCCATGGTTGCCAAGCTGGGAGTAGCCGACCTGGACGTAAAGGGCAAGCGCGTCCTGGTCCGGGTCGATTTCAACGTGCCGTTGAAGGACGGGGAGATCACCGACGACAGCCGCATCCGGGCGGCGATCCCCACCATTGAGCACCTGCGCCGTGCGGGTGCGCGCGTGATCCTTGTCAGTCACCTGGGCCGGCCCAAAGGCCAGGTGGTCGAATCGTTGCGCATGAACCCCGTGGCCCGGCGGTTGTCGGACCTGCTCGGGGTCGAGGTGCGCAAGGCCGACGACTGCATCGGCCCCGCGGTGCAGGCCCAGGTCGCCGCCTTGAAGGACGGCGATGTGTTGCTGCTTGAGAACGTGCGCTTCTACCCGGGCGAGGAGAAGAACGATCCGGCTTTCGCCCGGGAACTGGCGGCGCTTGCCGAT
>DATCLD010000181.1:0-1589 GCA_036564115.1 Limnochordales bacterium | reverse complement strand
GCGCTCTGGGCCGGCCTCGCACAGCCCGCAGCATGCACGGGCGTCCTGCCCCGCTCGCCGTGGGCGCCCGGGCATGATGAGTTACCGGCCGTCCGCATCGAAGTCCGTTTACAGGATCGCCTGCTCATCCTCCACACGCCCGGCGGCTCCGCCGCGTTTCCGGTGGCCGTGGGCCGCCCCGACGCGCCGACGCCTGCCGGCCGCTTCGTCGTCGCCGAGCTGATCGCCAATCCCGGCCCACCCTTGGGCACCCGCTGGATCCGCCTGAAGCCCGACGACTGCAGCATTCACGGCACCGATGAACCGTGGCTGGTAGGCGCCGCGGCCACCCCCGGCTGCCTGCGCATGTACAACAAGGACGTGGAGTATGTCTTCCACCGCGTTGCCCCCGGCACACCCGTGGACATCCTTCCCTAAAAGTTGCCTCATCGCGCCCGTGCAGGAGTTGAAGGGCCCTGCGGGAAACTGGTGAGGTGGCGCATTCAACAGGCCGTGCGCGGGCCGGCGGCCGGACCGCCCGCAAGCGGCTTTCGACAGGGAAGGTGAACGGCCATGGCGCTGTCCATGGGCAAGCTGCGGGGACTGCAGCAAGTGTCGACCGAGCGGGGGATCTTCGCCATCCTCGCGTGCGACCAGCGGGGGGCCCTCAAACGCATGATGGAAAAGGCGGGGCGCTCGCCGATCACCTACGAAGCCGTCGTGCAGATGAAGCACGACATCGTCGCGCCGCTCGCTCCCTTTGCCACGGGCGTCCTATTGGACCCCGAGTACGGCGCGGCGCAGCTCGTCACGCGCGGCGCGCTGCCCGGGCGGGTGGGCCTGGTGGTGGCGCTTGAGGAAACCGGGTATGAGGAACGGGAAGGCGATCGGCTCACCCGGCTGCTCGACCGGTGGAGCGTGGCCAAGATCAAGGCCATGGGCGCGGCCGCCGTCAAGCTGCTGGTGTACTACAACCCCCGCCGGGAGGCTGCCGCCGCCTACCAGCGGGAGCTGGTGGCCCAGGTAGCCCGGGAGTGCCAGGCCTACGACATCCCCTTCATGCTGGAGCCCGTGACGTATCCGTCCCGCGACGGCGATGAGGCGGCCTTCATCCGGGAGAAACCGGAGCTGGTGGTGGAGACGGCCCGGCATATGAGTGAGTTCGCGGTGGACCTGCTCAAGATGGAGTTCCCCGTCCACCCCGCGGCGGGAGACGATCCGGGGCTGTGGCGCGAGGCTTGCCAGCGGCTGGATGAGGCGTGCCGGGTGCCGTGGGCCCTGCTTTCCGCCGGCGTCGACTTTGATACGTACTGCCGGCAGCTGGAAGCTGCGTGCCGGGCAGGCGCGTCGGGATTCGTGGCCGGGCGGGCCATCTGGCGCGAGGCCGTCGAGATGCCCGACGGAGCTGAGCGGCAGCGGTTCCTGGCCGAGACGATGCCGGCCCGGCTGCGGAAATTGGTGGACATCGTTTCCGAGCACGGCCGCCCGTGGCGCGCCCGCGCGTCCCACGCCTACACCGCGGCCGACGCGCCGCCGGACTGGTACGCGTCGTATCCCGGTTTCACCGGCTGAGCCAAACCCGCCGCACGCGCCAGCGTGCGAAGCGCCCG
>DATCLD010000180.1:0-18085 GCA_036564115.1 Limnochordales bacterium | reverse complement strand
CTTGATATCTTCGGCCCGGTCCTTGCGGGCCACCAGCGTCCGGTTTCCCGACCGGACCACGATGAGGTCTTCGACGCCGATCAGGGCCACCACCTCGGCCCCGTCCTCGCAAAACACCACGTTGCCGGCCGCGTCCAGCGTATGGACGACGCCGCGGGCCGCGTTGCCCGCAGCATCCCGCTCCAGGAAGGCGGCCAAGGCCGCCCAGCCGCCCACGTCGCTCCAGCGGAACGGCGCGGCGACCATGTACACTTCGTCGGCCTTCTCCATGACCCCGTAGTCCACGGAGATCTTCGGCACCCGGCCGAAGGCGTTGTCCAGCTGCGCCTCCCACGAGGGAGCGTCCACGTGGGCCTCCAAGGGAAACAGCCGCCGGGCGTGCTCGGGCAAGTGCCGCTCCACGGCGGCCAGGAACGTCTCGGTTGTCCAGACGAACATGCCGCTGTTCCAATAGTAGTTGCCGTCCCGCACGTAGGCTTCCGCCACTTCCCGCGACGGCTTCTCCTTGAACTGGGCGACGCGGAAGTGCGCCAGCGCCTCCGGTCCCTCCACCCGCTCGCCCGCGAGGAGGTACCCGTATCCGGTGGCCGGGAACGCCGGCCGTATGCCAAAGGTGTACAGGCGCCGGGTGCCGCTGGCCGCGGCCGCGGCGGAACGCACGGCCCTGTGAAACTCTTCGGCCGGCTCGATCACATGGTCGGCGGGCAGGACGACCATCACAGGGTTTCCAAACCGGCGCCGGCAGACGATGGCCGCCAACACAAGCGCGGCGGCGGTGTCCCGCGCCTGCGGTTCGCCGATGACGTTGGGCGCGGGGATGTGGGGCAATTGGGCCCGCACCTCGGGGACAAACCTGGCGGCCGTGATGATCAGGGTGCGCTCGGGCGGCACCAGCCCCTGCAAGCGATCCACCGTGGCCTGGAGCAAGGTCCGCTGGCCAAACAGGGGCAGGAACTGCTTGGGGCGGTCCGCCGTGCTCACCGGCCAAAACCGGGTGCCGCTGCCGCCGGCGATGACCACCGCGACCATGTCAGGCCACATCACAATCACCTCGCTGGGACTGTCCTGCGGCTGTCGCTCCGCCTCGCGAGCGCCGGATGCCACGGGCGGTTCCACACCTTGGCTTCGCCGCCGCGGCCCTGCACTCGCAAGCGCTCGAGTGCGAGCCTGGCCAGGAGGAAACTGATAACCGCCTCCGCCCCCTGGTTGGCGCTGGGACCGTGGGCCTCGAGCCCGTCGCTCACCGCTCCCGTGGTCGCGTCCACCAGCGGCCGCCCGAGGCGGTTTCGCCCGAGAAACCAGGCGAAGGCATCGTGCGCCCGGCGGGCGTACTCGACCCGTCCGGTGACGGCGTTGGCGGTCACGAGGGCTTCCACGAGGTAGCCCGCGTCAATCGGCTGCTGGCCATACACGGCCCGCGCACCGCGGCAGTCCGCCCAGCCGTCGTTGCCCACCAGGTCCAGGTACTCGCCGTTCCACAGGCAGCTCCAGAGAAAGTCCAGGCTCGCCTGCCCGATCCGGCGATACCGCTCCCGGCCGGTCGCCAGATAGGCCAGGAACATGGCATTGCACAGGATGGCGTTCCCGTAGGTCAGCCTGTCGTCAAACCATTCCCAGCCCGGCCGGGCGTAGCGGTCATAGCGGGCAGCAAGGTTTTCCGCCAGGCGCCCGATGAGGGCGTACCACTCGGCCGCGGCCGGCGCTTCGATGCTCGCGGCGAATGGGAACAGGCCGCACACGGCGTACGCCTGGGCCCTTGGGTGGTGTAAATTCTCCAGGTGGGGCCGGGCGGCCTGCACCATCTCGCGCGCCAAAGCGCGCAGGCCCGCATCGGGGGCCGTTTTGGCCACGTGCCCCAAACCCCACACGGCGCGGCCTTGCGTGTCCTCGCTGCCCGCGTCGTCCAGGAAGCGCCGGTCGTAGCCGACAAAGTTGTGAAACGCGCCGTCCGGCCGCTGCGCGTGGCGCAGGAAACGCACGTACCGCTCGGCCAGGTCCAACCCGTCCGTGCGGCGCAAGCGCCCGTACAGTTCCATCAGCACCACCAGCGCCCGGCCGGCGTCGTCCGCGCTGTAGCCGAAACGGGGATCCGGCACGCCGTAGGAAGCGTGCTGCAAGAGTCCCGTGTCGTCCGTCAGCCGCCGCAGGTGGTCGAGGCAGATGGGCACTTCGTCCCACCGCCGCTCGGAATCCCCGGCGGCAGCGGTTTCCGCCCCGGACAGCGCGGCGGCGGCCGCAACTTCCGCCAGCAGGCGCACGTACTGCTCCGCCACCGCCGGCCAGCGCATGCGCTGGCCAAATTCCCGGGCCGCCCGGCTGATGCGCTCGTACTGCGCCCGGTCTCCCAGAAGCTCGCGCACCGCCTCAGCCAGCACGGCCGGCTGGCCGAAGGGTACCAACACCCCGCGGCCGCCGGCGAGCAGCTCCCGGGCGTACCAGTACGGGGTGGAAACGATGGGCTTGCCCATGGCCAGCGCGTAGGACAGCGTGCCGCTCACCACCTGCTCCTCATTGGGGTAGGGCGTGACGTACAGGTCGCTCGCGTGGATCCAGCGCAAGAGCGTCTCCTGGTCCACGTACTCGTTGACGAAGCGCACGTGCTCCTCGAGGCCCAGCTCCCGCACCCGGTCCTCGAGGAAGCGGCGGTACACGTCGCCCTCCCAGCGCAGCACCTCCGGGTGCGTCGCCCCCAGCACCACGTAGAGCACCTGCGGATGGTCCCGCACGACCGCGGGCAGGGCATCCAGTGCCAGCTCGATACCCTTGTTGCGGCTGAGCAGGCCAAAGGTCAGGATGACCCAACGCCCCTCGAGGCCCAGCTCCCGCTTGACGACCGCCGGGTCGGCGCCGGGCGGGTCGGGCACCCCGTGCGGAATGAGCCGGATTTTCTCCGCGGGCGCGCCGTAGGTGTCCACCAGGATTTCCCTGGCCACCTCGCTCATGACGACCAGCCGGTGCGCGTGGCGGATAAGGGCCAGGGTCGCCTCCCGGTACCCGGGCGCGGGGCGCCGGATCACCGTATGCAGGGTGGCGACCACCGGTTTCTCGAGGAGCCGGAGAAATTCAAACAAGTGGGCCCCCGCCTCGCCGCCGAACAGGCCGAACTCATGCTGCAGGCACACGACGTCCACAGGCGCATGGTTGACGAAGGCGGCTGCCTCCCGGTAATCCTCGATGTGGTCGCGCCGGATGGTCCGCACCACTTCCGGCGGGTACGCCGGCGCATCCGCCGGGTTGTGCATGGCGATGACCCGGAAGGGACGTCCGGACACGGCGGCAAGTCCCTCGGCCAGGTCCCGGGTAAAGGTGGCGATGCCGCACCGGCGTGGCGGGTACGACCCCACGAACAGGACACTCGGGGCGGTCTGCATCCCCCGTCACCTCCTGCGACCAGGCGATCGATACCGCCTGCATGATGGACATTTGTGTCAAAACGCAAACCCAAGGCGCTCCGGCGAAACGCGCTCAGGAGCAGGGATGGGCCCGGCGCCAAACCACCCGTCCAATGGCGCCCGGACGGGTGCGCTAGGCCCGGCTTGAACCGCGGCCTTTGGCCGCGGGACAGTTGGAACGGCCCGCAAAGACGGCGGCCGGTGCCGTGGGAAGGCGGCGGTTGGCACGGCGGCGGCGGGCCTGCTGCGAAATGCTTACGGCATGCGTACGGTGCTGCCTGGTTTAGCACTCGCCGTTGGCGACTGCTGACAATTTCAGTTTAACCTTCCAGTCCGGGCGGGTCAACCCGGGCAAAAGTCCCGAGTCCCGGGCAACCCGCCCAGAGGACGCGGGGCAGACCCGCTGAGGGAAGAAGCTCAGGCAGGGACCGGGAACGAAGGCGGCTAGTCGCCGTGCCGCTCCCGCAGCCGGGGCGACAGGCGCAGCATGAGATGCACCCGCTCAAATTCCGCCAGCCACTCGCTGGTCGCCGCCCGCAAGAGATCGTCGCCGGGCGGCACGACACCCGCCGGGCAGGCCGGCCCCAGCTGGTCCCGGGCCATCTGCCGGTAGAAGGCCAGCACCCGGTCGCCGTAGCGAGCGCACTCAAAGAAATCCTCGCTCAAGAACACGACCACCGGCACCCGGCGCCCGCCGTTGATCCGCAGCGCCTCGGTGAGCTCCGGGTTGGTTTCCTGGTCGATAAAGCGCAAGTCGATGCGGGGCGATTCCTCGGCAAAGCGCTTGAGGATGGGGCACTGGTTGGCGCAGTCGCCGCACCACGCGCCGGCCAGGACCAGCACGTTCATCTGGCGCACGAAGCCCCGCAGGAGCTCCTTCTGGGCGTCGGCAAGCGACACCCGCTCGTACACCCGCTGCCACCGCTCCCGGTGGGCTTGGGTGCCGTGGGCCTGCAGGTATGCGTCGTAAGGTAGCCCTTGCGCGAACACGGCACGCCAATCGATGCTCATCGCGCACACTCCTTTCGGGTCAGGGTTCGGGTCAGGGATTGAAGTTTTCGGCCAAAAGCTCCAGTGTCAGCTCATTGACGCCCTCGAAGATGTCCAGCTCGTACTCGTCGACGACCCGGAAACCGAGTTCCTGGAGAAGCTGCAGCCCCTCCCGATCGCTGTCGGGCACCTCCATGGTGATCCGGCGCAGGCCCTTGTCCTCAAGGGCGTACCGCAGCGCCGTCACCAGGATGTCCCGCCGGGCGTCGGCGGGCCAGTACGCCTTGTCGCCCAGCATGACCGACATGGCCGCTTCCTTGCGCGCCTGGTTGATGCTGTACAGGTCGATGTCGCCGATGTAGCGCCCGTCGGGCGCCTCGATGGCCCACTGCTCGCTGTAGGGGTCCTGGTTGACCATGTAAAACCAGATCTCCAGGTCTTCCAAGGTGTTTTTGTCCACCGGGACCCCGATCCACAGCCGCTGGACTTCAGGGTTGTTGATCATGTCCAGCCGCTGCGGCAAATCCTCCCGCCGCAGCGGGCGCAGGCGTACCCCGCGCCCGGGGATGCGGTGTTCGGTCATCGGTGTTCCTCCCTCCGCCCGCCTGATCAATTCCGGGCCAGCCCGGCAAGTCCTCGCGACCGCTGGCCGCTGCTGCCCGCCGCCGCTGCCCGCCGCCGCTGGTCCACTGGCCGGCTGCCGGCGCCGCCCGGCCGGCCGCACCGGCCCCGCAAAATTGACAGGCGGCCGCCGGATGTGGTAAACTGACGCGGCGACAAGCTAACGCGGAGGAGTACTCAAGCGGCCTACGAGAGCGGTTTGCTAAACCGTAGCGGGGGCTTTAAACCCCTGCCGAGGGTTCGAATCCCTCCTCCTCCGCCAAACGCGGCCGGCGCCCCAGGCGCCGGCATTTTTCTCGGGGCACACGGACGAGCCCCAGGAGGTGAGCGTCGTTGCCAGAGGAGATCAACTGGCCCGTCTTGAGCGGACAGCTGGCCCTGGGCACCCTCCTCGGGATCGCCATCGGTTTCACGATCAAGAAAGCGCTGAAGGTCGGCCTTCTGGTCGCGGGCGTCCTGGTCCTCACCGGCCTCGCCCTGCAGCACTTTGAGGTGATCACCATCCACTGGGGCAACCTCGAAGGCATCTACACCCGGGCCGTGGAGGAATCGGGAGGGCTGTGGGCCATCCTCCAAGAGTGGGCTAACCAGCTTGACGCCTTGATCCCCGTGGCCGGCAGCTTCGTGGTCGGGTTCTTCATCGGCCTGCGCCTCGGCTAGTCCAGCGTCAAAACTAGCGGCGGCAGCTTGTAGTGGCCTTGCCGGTCCTTCCGCTTGGCTTGGGCTACATCGGCGCATGTTTCCAGCAGCCGGATGAGCGCGTCGATGTCCAGGCCGGCATGGTGCGGGCGGTAGGGCTCAAGCAGTTCCCGCGCTCCCCGGAACAGGCTCTCGGACCAGTAATAGCTCGCCTCTTCCCAGTGCTGCACGGCGCCCGCCAGCTGGATCAGCGCTTTGTAGAACCGGTTGGCGTGGTCGCGGCTCCATGCCTCCATCAGGGCCTCGTGGCTTTCGGCGTAGCGGCCTTCGTTAAACAGCCGGATGAACTCCAGGTACTCGGACGGGTATTGGCCGCGCACGGCGAGTCCCCCCTTGTCGCGTCACCCCTCCCCTTCAAGTTCCCGCCAGCGTCCCGGCGTCCCTTCCTGCTCTTTCCCGCCGGACGGTTGTTTTCCGCCGGAAGCCTTACTCTCAGTGGACTCCGCCGGGCTGTCCGCCTTCTCGCCGCTGCCCGCGCCCTGCTGCCCCGTGGCCACGAGCAGTTTCTCCGGCGCGATAAGCCACCAGGCCAAGACGAGCACCAGCCCCGCCAGCGCCGCCGCGCCGCCATACATGACCGGGCGGCCGAGGCCAACCGCCATGGCAAAGACCGGCGGCCCCACCGCCACGCCGATGAACCGCACCGCCCCATACAGCGACGTGACCAACCCCCGCTCCTCCCGGCGGGCCGCGCTCGTCACAAGCATGTTGATCGCGGGCAGCATGGCCCCAATGGCGACGCCGAGAAACCCGAGGGCCGCCATGAACGGCACCAGCGCCTCAAAAGCCGCCGCCGCGGCCAAGGTCGCCGCCGCCAGCCCCGCCCCCGCCAGGATGGCGGGCTTCAGCGCTTCCCAGCGGTCCTGGAAATAGCTGCCAGCGAAGTAGGCCACTCCTGCCATGGTGCCCACGGGGATGGCAAGCACGAGCCCCCCGGCAAACCCGCGTATCCCGTAGCGGGGGCCAAGCTCGTCGGAAACGGTGGAGAGCACGCCGAAAAGGATGAACAACATCGCCATGCCGGCGAGATACGTAACGGCCAGGGGCACGCCCCGCTCCCGGAAGACGCGCACCAGCGATCGGCCGTAAGCGGCGAGGCTGCGGGTTTCCTTGATCGGGGGCTCCTCGATCAGGAACCAGACCAGCAGCGCCGCGGGGATGGCCAGGACGCCGTAAACGAAAAAAGGGGCCCACCAGGAGAGCAGGCCCACCGCAGCGCCCAGCACCGGGCTCACCACCTTGCCGGCCCCGTTGGCCGCCTCGAGAATCCCGAGTACCCGGGTGCGCCCGCTGCCCGCAAAGATATCCCCCGCCAGCGCCACGGCCAAAAGATACGTGCCGCCGGCACCGACGCCCTGCACAATGCGTCCGGCGAGCACCACCGGATACGGATCCCGCAGGAGCAGCGCGGCCGCGCCGGCGATGAGGCCGCCTAGGCCGTAAACCAAGAGGGCCGGCGCGATCACCTTGCGCCGGCCGATGTGGTCGGAGACGATGCCCGCAAACGGGATGACGACGGCCGCGGGGGCCGAAAACAGGGTGATCAGGAGCGCGACCTCCAGCTGGGTGGTCCCCATGGCCTCCTGGAGCTGGGGAAGCACGGGGATGAGCATGGAGTTGCCCAGCACCATGATAAAGGGCACCGCGCCCAGGATGGCGATGTGCAGGAGCCGCCGCTTGTCCATGTACTCCCCGCCGCCTACGGGCTCACTTGGGCGACGCTCTCGCGGGCCTGCCGCCGCGTGAACAGGCCCCGTCGCGGATCGCCCGCCCGGCACCGCTAGCATTGCCCGCGGCAGGCAGTGCGATTCCGCCGGCCAGCCGCCTGCCGGGTGGACACAGACGGGCCGGACGCGGTAAAATGCCAGTGCGCACGAAGTGGTGCCTGTGGACCCATGTCGCGGAAGGGTGGCCGAGCGGCCGAAGGCAGCGGTCTTGAAAACCGCAGGGTGATGAGCCCCGTGGGTTCAAATCCCACCCCTTCCGCCACGAAAACGACCGGGGTCCTGGTCGCCGCCCACCAAGGGCGCGCCCGGGACCCCGGTCAGCCTTTCAGGCCCGTGCTGGCGAAGGTGCTCATGATCATGCGCTGAGCCAGGAGAAACGCCACCACCGCCGGCAGGACGCCCATGGTGGAGGCGGCCATCATCAGGCCCCAGTCGTGGCCGGCCTCAGAGTGCATGAACTCCCGCAGGGCGATGGGCAGCGTCATCATGTCCGGGTCCGTCAGGACCAGTACCGGCCAGACGTACTGGTTCCACGCATTGATGAAGAAGAGGATTCCCAGCGCCGTGACAAAGGGTCGGATGGTGGGCAGCACGATGCGAAAGAGCACCGTCAGCTCCCCGGCGCCGTCGATGCGGGCCGCGTCCAAGAGGCTTTGGGGGAACAGCCGCAGCTGCTGCCGCAGGAAGAACACGCCAAAGGCGCTGGCGGCCTGGGGCAGGATGGCCGCGGCGTAGGTGTTGAGCAGCCCCCAGTCGGAGATAAGCAGGTAGTTGGACACCATGATCACCTGGATGGGTATAAACATGGTGCCCAGGCACAAGTAAAACAGCGGTTCCCGCAGCGGGAAGCGGTAGCGGGCAAACCCGTAGGCGGCCAGCAGGCTGGTCACCAACTGCACCAGGGTGGTGACGGCGGCCACGATGAAGGTGTTGCCCATGATGCGCACGAGGTTGAACGTGCCCATCAAGCGGCGGAAGTGGTCCAGCGTCGCTCCCCTGGGGAACAGGGACAGGTCGCCGGAGAAGATTTGCGCAGCCGGTTTCACCGCCGTAGTGAACATCCACCACAGGGGGAAAAGCGCCAGTACCGCCAGCACCAGGAGAAACACGAACCACGCCGTCCGGGTGACCGGACCGGCTTCCAGCGACCAGCCTTCCTGCGCCCGCTCAGCGTTCCTCATAGGAAACCACCCGCTCGGAAACCAGCATCTGCACCGTGGTGATGACCAAGAACAGGAGGAAGACGCACACTGCGATGGCCGACGAGTAGCCGACGCGGAACCAGCGGAACGCTTGCCGCCAGATCTCAAACACTACGTTGGTGCTGGCGTTGATGGGCCCGCCTTCGGTCAGCATGTGGACAGGCGTGAAGACGTACTCCGCCGCCATAACCAAGGTCGCCGACAGGACAAACACGATGGTCGGCCCCAGCATCGGGATCAGGATGTGGCGCCACAGCACCCACCCTTCGGCCCCGTCGACCCGGGCCGCCTCGACGACCTCCTGGGGTACGCCCGCGAGCCCTGCGGTCAGGAGCAGGAAGTTGTAACCAAAGGCTTTCCAAGCTACGATGACGGCCACGGCGCCCAGGGCCGTTCTCGGATTGGACAGCCAGTTGACGGGAAACTTGTCCAGGGCTGCCCACACGGCGGCCAAAAAGCCCCCGATCGGGTTATAGATCCAAAGCCAGATGACGCTGGCCGTCGCCAACGAGATGATGTTGGGCAGGAAGAGGACGACCCGGAACAACCTCCGCCAAAAGCTGCGCATGTAGGTCAGGGCGATGGTGGCGATGGTGGGCAGTACCAGCACCAAGGCCCCCAGCCACAGGGCGTACGTGCCCGTGTTGACCACGGCCCGGCGAACGCCCGGGCTTTGCCAGAGCTCCTCGTAGTTGCGCCAGCCCACATAGGTCTGCGTCGGGCTGACCATGTTCCAGTCGTAGAAGGACAGCCGCACCGTTTCCAAGAGCGGCCGGTAGACGAAGATGCCAAGCAATACCAGCGCCGGGAGGACAAAAAGGAACCCCCGGATCGCCTCACTGGTGCCAAGGGAGAGGGCGCGCCCTCTCCGGGCGCGCCCATCTGCCACCGTCTTCACTGGCCCAACAGCCTCCGCAGGATCGCGGCCGTCTCCCGCAGCGTCGCCTCCACGTCCGCGCCGTTGAGGATCGCCTCGCGGGCTTCGGCCAGGGTCGTCTCGGCCTCAAAGCCCCGCGGCCCAGGGAACGTCGTCCAAGGCACCGCGTCGGGCAGCTGCTCGACGGCCGCCCGCATCAGCGGGTTTTTCGCAAAGAAATCGGCCAGGTACCGCGGATCGTCGTCGACGCCCTTGACGATGGGCAGGTAGCCCGTACCCTTGACCCAGATGGTCTGGCCTTCCTTGCTGGTCAGGAACTTGATGAACTCGTAGGCCGCCCGCTGCTGCTCGGGGTCGCGGGCCGTGATGAAGAGGGCGTTGCCGCCGGCGGCCACCCGGCGCGGCTTGTCGCCCCACGTCGGGAAGGGCGCCGTGCGCAGCTCAAAGTTGACCTGCTGGGCGAAGTTTTGGAGGATGGCCGACGTCTTGATGTACATGCCCAGCCGGCCGGCCACGAAGGCCTGCTCCTGCTCCGCGTCGGTCACCACGGGCAGCGTGCGATCACGCTGGGCCAGGTCCTGCCAGAACTTGTAGACCTCGATGACTTCCGGCGAGTCAATGGCGACGCGGCCTTCGGGATCCAAGAGCCACCCGCCGTTGGACTCCACCATGCTCTGGGGAATCCAGTTGTTGGCGCTGGTGATCTGGATGCCGATGCCGTACTGCCCCGTCCGCTCCCGGATCTGGCGGGCCGCCTGCCGCACTTCCTCCCACGTGCGCGGCGGGTTGTCGGGGTCCAGCCCCGCCTGGCGGAAGAGGTCCGCGTTGTAGTAAAGCAGCGGCACGCTCACCGCCAAGGGGATGGCCCGCTGCACGCCCTTCGGGTCCTGCCCCAGGCCCAGCACGCCGTCCACAAAGTTGCTGATGAATTCGTCGTACTCCGGATCGCTGTCCCGAAACGCCTCAAAGGGGACATGGGGCACCTGCTCAAAGGCGAACGAGCGGTAGTTGTACCCGATCTGCGCCACCGCAGGCGGGCTGCCCGCGGCCAAGGCCGCCTGCAAGTTGTTGAGCAAGCCGCCGTAGTCGCCCTGCTGGAACCGATCGGTGACCCGGATGTCCGGGTGCAGCTCGTGGAACCGCTCGACGGCTTCCTTGACCGCCGCGCCGCCGAACGTGGCCGAGTTGATGTGCCAGTACTCGATATGGACCTGCTGTGCGCCGGCGATGCCGGCCGTCCCCAGCACTAGGGCCACTACCAGGCCCAAGACAGCCCAACGTCTCAGCCGCTGGATCATGGTATAAGCCTCCTTTTTTGTGTTTCTAGATCGATCGGTCGCCGCCGCTCGCGTTCAGATGGCCGCTTCCGCTCCCCTCACCGCCCTTTCCGTCCGCACGGCGAGGAGCTGCCGGATGCGGCCGAAGGCATCGCCCAGGTCGCGCGCGCGGTAGAACGGCGCACCCCGGGCGGCCGGCATGGCGTCCACAGGCCAGGTGTCAAGGCCGACCACCGGAATGCCGTGCTTGAGGGCCAAGCTGATCTCGGAGAGCGTGCCGAACTCGCCGCCCACGGCGACCACCACGTCGGCCGTGAGGACGACGAGCACGTTCCGGGCCTGGCCCATACCTGTCGGGATGATGATGTCGATGAAGGGGTTCGCGGCCTCCTTTTGGATGCCGGGCAAGATGCCGATGGTGCGCCCGCCCGCTTGCCTCGCGCCGCGCGCCGCCGCCTCCATGACGCCGCCGAGCCCCCCGCAGACAAGATCGGCGGGAAGCTGGGCCACGCGCCGCCCGACTTCTTCCGCGACGCGCGCCTCCTCCGGCGAACACTGGGACGCGCCGATGACGGCGATGCACGGGCGGCGGCCGGGGCCGGCCGTGCCCATCTCGGGGATGGGAGCGCTCATCGTTCATTCCCCTCGCTGTAGTACTCCTCGCAATAGTCCAGAGGCACACCGGTGTCGGTGTACACCACGCCGCGGAGCTCAAGGATGGGCTCGCCGGGCCGTACCCGCAGCGTGTCGGCTAGGTCGGGCGGGCAGGGGATCGATGCCAGCGACCGCTCGGCGCGGGTGATCCGCAGGCCGTAGCGGACCTCGACCAGCTTGTAGAGGGAGCCCTCCGCCAGGTTTTCCTCGAGGATCCCCGGGCACAAATCGGCCCGCAAGTGGCTGGTGTTCAGCCCGACGGGCTCGCCGTCGGCGTAACGGATGCGGCGTACGAGTACTACCGGGGTTCCGGGCGGGATCTTGAGCCGCCGGGCGATGTCGCGAGCCGCCGGCACCTCCCGGGCTTCCAACACTTTGGAGGAGGGCCGGAACCCCCGCAGGCGCAGCTCTTCCGTAAAGCTAATCATAGAGACGAAGCGCTTGGAGACCCGCGGCGGGGCCACAAACGATCCTTTGCCGGGATAGCGATAGACGAGTCCCTCATTGACCAAAGCACCCATGGCCAGGCGCACCGTCATACGGCTTACCCCGTAGCGCTCCTGGAGCTCCGCTTCGCTGGGCAGCCGAGTGTGAGGGGGCAACTCGCCGCTTTCGATCTGTTGCCGCAACAGATCCCGCAGCTGGTGGTAGAGGGGGACGGAGTTGTCCCGTCTCAGCGTCAGGGTCATGGGCGGCTTCTCCTTGCGTGCGCGGACATCTGGCATAATGTTATATCCTTATAACCTTTACGTTGCCAAGACGACCGGATCCTTCTGGTCGGCCGAGGCGCAATTTCCCTCATCCTCCTGTGCCCAAAAGAAACGCCGGTGCCGGACACGAGGCGGTCCAACACCGGCGGCAGGAGGCGAAGTTTAAGCAGGCAGCGAGCTCCGAGGCCCTACTGGGGCTCGATGCGGGTCATGCCGCCCATGTAGGGCCGGAGCGCTTCGGGGATGGTGACGCTGCCATCCTCGTTCTGGTAGTTTTCCAGGATCGCCGCCAGGGTGCGCCCCACTGCGAGGCCGGAGCCGTTGAGGGTGTGGACGTACTCCGGTTTCGCCTTGGGATGGCGGCGGAAGCGGATGTTGGCCCGCCGCGCCTGGAAGTCCTCGAAGTTGCTGCAGGAGGAGATCTCCACGTACCGGCCGTAGCTGGGCATCCACACCTCGGGGTCGTACTTTTTGGCCGCGGCGAAGCCCACGTCGGCGGTGCACATCATGCTGACCCGGTAGGGCAGCCCCAGTCGCCGGAGGATGTCTTCCGCGTCGGCCACCAGCTTCTCGAGCTCGTCGTAGGAGTCCTCGGGCCGTACGAACTTGACCAGCTCCACTTTATTGAACTGGTGCTGACGGATGAGGCCGCGGGTATCGCGCCCATGCGCCCCGGCTTCCGCCCGGAAGCAGGCGGAGTAGGCTACGTAGTAAATGGGCAACTGGTCGCCGTCCAGGATCTCGTCCCGGTGCAGGTTGGTGACCGGCACCTCCGCCGTGGGGATCATGTACAGGTCCGTTCCCTCGCAGCGGAACATGTCCTCAGCGAACTTGGGCAGCTGGCCCGTCCCGGTCATGCTGTCGGCGTTGGCCAGGAAGGGCGGCCAGATCTCCGTGTAGCCGTGCTCCTGGGTGTGGACGTCCAGCATGAAGTTGATGAGCGCCCGCTCAAGGCGCGCCCCCGCGCCCTTGTACACGGTAAACCGCGCCCCGGCGACCTTGGCGGCCCGCTCGAAGTCGAGGATGCCCAGCCGGGTGCCGATATCCCAATGGGCCTTGGGCTCAAAATCGAACTGCCGCGGTTCGCCCCAGCGGCGTACCTCCACGTTGTCGACGTCGCTCTCGCCGTAAGGCACCGATTCGTGGGGGATGTTGGGGATGACCAAGAGCAGTTGGTGCAGGCGGTCTTCCACGTCCCGGATCTCGTGGTCCAGCGCCTTGATCCGGTCGCTGACCTCCCGCATGGTCGCGATGATCGCCGAGGCGTCCTGGCCGTCCCGCTTGGCCCTGGCCACCTCCTCGGAAACCTGGTTGCGACGGGCCTTGAGCTGCTCCACCTCAGTAACCAGCGCCCTGCGGCGCTCGTCGAGGGCGAGCACCTCGTCGATGGGCGCCTCCTCGCCGCGGCGGCGCATGGCCTCCCGCACCTTGTCCGGTTCGTTGCGGATCAGCTTGATGTCCAGCACGATACAGGCCTCCCTGCCCGGCCCGGGCCGACGCGGCCGGGACTTGTCCAGCGGTTGACTTTGAACTCGAACGCGAGCTCGAGCGAGAGCTTGCGCCAATGCCGGCGCTTTCGCTCGCTTACGGGATCACCGTAACAACAAAGGCATAACCCGTCAAGGCGACCTTCATCCCGCCGGGCCGCCGGGCAGCGTCCTGCCCCGGTCCGCCGGCCGGCCAGCGTCGCCGAGCGCTCGTGCGTTCCCCGGTCGTCCAGCGCCGCCTGGCCGTCCCGCGCCCCGTCGCCCGGCGCTCCGGCGGTGCCGGGGTCGGCGGCGCAGCGACGGGCGCATCCGGGCAAGAACGGCCCGGATGCCCAGCTGCCGCCACCGCTTGACCCACAGGGGCAGCAAGTCCGCGGCGACCATCGGCGGCATGGGCGTGTCCACCGCGCGGCCAAACAGCCACAAGCCCACCGCCCGGAAGACGGTGGACAAGACAAACACCAGCGGGATGCCGGCCCCGTCGGCGATGTACCCGCCCAGAAGCGGCCCAACGCTGGCGCCCAGCCCGACGGTGGTGTTGTAGATGGCGACGTAGGTCGTGCGGCGCACGGGCGGCGCGAGTGCCAGGAGCAGGTTGAAGCTGGCCAGGTTGTAGCCGGCCCAGACGAAGCCGCCCAAGCCGTTGGCCGCGATGGCCAGCGCGGGCCCTGGCAGTCCCAGCCACAGTGCGGGCAGGAGACTGGCGCCGGCACCGGTGAGCAGCATGATCCGCTTCTCGCCCAGCTGCTGGGAGAGAAATCCCCAGTAACGCTGGGCCATGACGGTGCAAAGGAAGTTGGCCGCGTTGGCGAGCCCCCACATGGCCTCAGGGCCGCCGAGGTCCCGGACGAAGTACACTGCGTACAAGGGTGCCGGCAGGTTGACGGCCAAGGTCCACAGGAAAGTGGTGTAGCAGTATCGCATGAAGACCGGCTCCTGCCGGACCACGGCCAGCAGCCTTAAGCACCGGGCGCGGGCGCCGCGCCCTCCCGCGGCGGGAGGCACCGGACCATCCCGGCCCTCACTAGGCTGTGCCGCACCCTGGGACTCGGGGGCGCCCTGCCACGGCAGATCGGGCATCTGGGCCATATAGATCCCGGCCACGATCCCGGCGGCGACGGCGAAGGCGTACACCAGCTGGTAGCCGCCCGGCTCCCCGCCCACCTGTACCAGGAAGCCGGCCAAAAGCGTTGCGGCGAAGCCCGCGAGATTGGCCAGCAGGTTGCGGTTGGCAAAGTACACGCCCCGCACCTGCCGCGGCACCAGGTCCGCCATCAGGGACGTCCACGCGGGCGTCGCCATGCCCGCGACGGCCGCCCGCAGGGAAACGGCGACCATCAGCATCAGCACCGCGGCCTTGGGCGACGGGGCGATCCAAGGCAAAAGCGCCAAGGGCAGCCACAGCAGCCGGCCGCCCACGGCGCCAAACATCATGATCTGCTTGCGGCGCCCCAGGCGCTCGGTCAAAAGCGCCCACGGCACCTGCAGGACGTTGGCGAGCAGGTTGGGCAGCGCTGCCAGGAGCCCGATCTGCGCAGGCGTCGCACCCAGGGAATGCCCGTAGAGGGCAACGTACGACGCCCCGGCGTTGTCGCTGGCGCTGGCAAAAGCGCCTTCCACAGTGCTGGCCCGCATCGCCGCTCGGGCCGCTTCAGGGGACAACCTGGCCGCCAACCTGGTCACCGACCTCGTCCCAGAAACCGCCTGGCCGATCCGTCGGCAAGCCCCGCCGTCGCCGGCGGGGCGGGCGCTCCGTCAGCCTTTTGCCCCTACACGCCTCCATAAAGCGGATACGCCGCGCACAGGCGGGCCACCCGCTCGCGGGCCTCCTGGCGAACGGTCTCATCGCCGGGGTGCGACAGCACCCGGTCGATGATGTCCGCAATCTCCTCCATCTCGGCTTCCTTCATACCCCGGGTCGTCACCGCCGGCGTGCCCAGCCGCAGGCCGCTGCCCACGGCCGGTTTCTCCGTGTCAAAGGGAATCGTGTTCTTGTTGACGGTGATCCCGACCTCGTCCAGCAGCGTCTCCGCCTGCTTGCCCGTGAGCCCCCGGGACGACTTGACGTCCACCAGCATCAGGTGGTTGTCGGTGCCGCCGGAGATCAGGCGGAAACCGCGGGCCTGGAGTGCCGCGGCCAACGCCTGGGCGTTCTTGACGATTTGCTGCTGGTACGCCCGGAACGCGGGGGTGAGCGCCTCCTTCAAGGCCACCGCCTTGGCGGCGATGACGTGCATCAAGGGCCCGCCCTGCACGCCCGGGAACACGGCCCGATCGATGTCCTTGGCGTACTGTTCCTTGCAGAAAATGAGCCCGCCCCGCGGCCCCCGCAGCGTCTTGTGGGTGGTGGTGGTCACGAAGTCGGCATAAGGAATCGGGCTTGGGTGCAGGCCTGCGGCGACCAGGCCCGCGATGTGGGCCATGTCCACAAAGAGCAGCGCCCCGACCGCGTCGCAGATCTGCCGCAGCCGGGCAAAGTCGATGATGCGCGGGTAGGCGCTGGCGCCGGCCACGATCATCTTGGGCCGGACCTCCCGCGCCTGGGCCTCCAAGGCGTCGTAGTCAATCTGCTCGGTTTCCCGGTCGACCCCGTACTCCACAAACCGGTACAGCCGGCCCGACAGGTTGATGGGGTGCCCGTGGGTGAGGTGTCCCCCGTGCGGCAACGCCATGCCCATCACGGTGTCGCCGGGCTCCAGGGCGGCGAAGTAGACGGCCTGGTTGGCCTGGGAACCCGAGTGGGGCTGGACGTTGACGTGCTCGGCGCCGAAGAGCTCCTTGGCCCGCTCGATGGCCAGCCGCTCGGCCACGTCCACAAACTCGCAGCCGCCGTAGTAGCGCTTGCCGGGGTACCCTTCGGCGTATTTGTTGGTCAGCACCGACCCTTGCGCGGCCAGCACCGCTTCGCTGACGAAGTTTTCCGAGGCGATGAGTTCGATGTGCGTGTTCTGGCGCCGGCGCTCCGCCTCGATGGCGTCGGCGATCTCCGGATCGACGGCCCTGAGGACCTCCAACATCTCCGTACGGCTCCTTTCTTCCTTGCAGCCGGGTCCCGGCGGCCCGCGCTACCGACCAGCGACCCCGTGGCAGGACCGGCGAGGGGCGGGCGCAGGCGCCCCGGCGCTATGACAAAGGGGGTCCGCCCGGACCCCCTTGTATCCTCTTGCCGACCGGCGCTCCCTTAGACGCGGGGCAGCTCCGCCAGGGCCCGTTGGATGACTTCATCCGGCAGCTCGTAGTCCTCCAGTTGGCCGGACAGGTACGCGTCGTAGGCGGCCAGATCGAAGTGGCCGTGGCCGCTCAGGCCAAACAGGATCGTCCGCGGCTTGCCCTCTTCCTTGGCCTTGAGCGCCTCGTCGATCGCGGCCCGCACCGCGTGAGCCGACTCGGGCGCCGGCAGTATGCCCTCCGTCCGTGCAAACTGGACGGCGGCCTCAAAGACGGACCGCTGCGGGTACGCCCTGGCCTCGATGAGCCCGAGCTCGTAGGCGTGGCTGACCAGGGGCGCCGCCCCGTGGTAGCGCAGGCCGCCCGCGTGTATACCAGGCGGCATGAAGCGGTGGCCAAGGGTGTTCATATAAAGCAGCGGCGTCATCTGCGCGGTGTCGCCGAAGTCGTACGCGGCCGGTCCCCGGGTCAGGCTCGGGCAGGCGGCCGGCTCCACGGCGATGGCCCGCACGTCGCGGCCGGCGATGCGGTCGGCCACAAACGGGAACGCGAGGCCGCCAAAGTTGCTGCCCCCGCCGTGGCAGCCGATGACCACGTCGGGGTAGTCGCCCACCAGCGCCAGCTGCTTCTTGGCCTCCAGGCCAATGACGGTCTGGTGCAGCAGCACGTGGTTGAGCACGCTGCCGAGGGCGTACTTGGTGTCGTCGTGGGTGGCCGCGTCCTCCACCGCCTCGCTGATGGCAATCCCGAGGCTGCCCAGGGATTCCGGGTTCTCGGCCAGGATGCGGCGGCCGGCTTCCGTGCGGTCGCTGGGGCTGGCGATGACCTCCGCGCCCCATACCTGCATCAGCAAGCGCCGGTAAGGCTTCTGCTGGTAGCTGATCTTGACCATGTAGACGGTGCATTCCAGCCCAAACAGCCGGCAGGCGAGGCTGAGGGCGCTGCCCCACTGCCCCGCGCCGGTCTCCGTGGCCAGGCGGCGCACGCCTTCGCGCTTGTTGTAGTAGGCCTGCACCACAGCGGTGTTGGGCTTGTGGCTGCCCGCGGGGCTGACCCCTTCGTACTTGTAGTAGATCTTGGCCGGCGTCCCCAAGGCCTCTTCGAGGCGGCGAGCCCGGTACAGCGGGGTCGGCCGCCACAGCCGATAGATATTCAGGATCTCCTCGGGGATGTCGACCCAGCGCTGCCCGCTGGCCTCCTGCTCGATGAGGGCCATCGGGAACAGGGGAGCGAGATCTTCAGGCCGCAGCGGCTGCTTGGTGACCGGGTGCAGCGGCGGCC
>DATCLD010000179.1:0-3190 GCA_036564115.1 Limnochordales bacterium | reverse complement strand
GCCTGCGCCTGCAGGCTGCGGGCAAGACGGGCCAGGCTGTCGGCGGCGGCCGCAATGTCCCGGGCGTGGGCATTCATCTCTCCCATCAAAGTAGCCACGTCCGCGGCCGCGGAAGCGTTGGCCTCCGACACCGTCGCGATGCGCTCCATGGCGTCCGACATGCGCTCGCTGGAGGCGGCCATCTGCGTCGTGGCGGCGGTGTTGCTCTCGGTCACGCGGGCCACGTTGGCCATGGCGCCGGCCACCTCGTTGGCGCTGGCGGCCACCTGCTCGGCCGCCGCGGCGATATCCTCCGCCTTCTCGCTCGTGCGCCGCATGGCCTCCAGGATGTCGTCCAATGCCCTCCGGGCCTCGGCGCCCAAGGCTGCGCTGGTTTCCACGTCCTCGAGACTGGTTTCCATGGCCTGGACGGACCGCTCCACACCGCTTTGGATGCTGTTCACCAGCGCCGCGATCTCTTGGGTCGCTTTGCTGGAGCGTTCGGCCAGCCGCCGCACCTCATCGGCCACGACGGCAAAGCCCTTACCGTGCTCGCCCGCCCGCGCCGCCTCGATGGCCGCGTTCAACGCCAGTAGGTTGGTCTGGTCGGCGATCTCACGGATCAGCTGCACGATCTCGCCGATCTGTGCGGAGTGCCGGCCCAGCTCCCGGATGCTCTCCGCCACGTGACCGGTGGACTGGCTGATGCGGCTCATGGAATCCAGTGTCTTTTGCACCGCCTCGCCACCGGAAACCGCCGCCTGGAGCGCCTGGGACGCCGCTGCGCTCACGTCCTGCGCCCCCTGGGCCACCTGCTCGATGGCCTTGGCGGCCTCAGAGAAAATCGTGGAGGTGGCTTGCACGTTCTCCGACTGCAGGCGGGCCCCCGCCGCGATCTGCTCGATGGCCTGGCGCACCTGGGCAATGATCTCGGTGGTGTCGGTCACCGACCGGTTTTGCTCTTCCGCGCCTTGGGCCACCCGGGCGATGGAGTCGGACACCTGCTGGGCGCTGGTGCTCAGCTTGTCGGACACGGCGCCCAGCTGGGCCACGGCCGATAGCACCTCATCGACCGCGCGCAAGAGGCTGCGCAGCACCTCCCGCATGCTGCGGGCCATGACGCCAAACGCCCGGGCCAGGTCACCGATCTCGTCGTTGGAGTGCACGTCCACGCCTTCGACCGTCAGGTCGCCCTGGGAGATACGCTCGGCCGCGTCCATGAGCTGCCGGAACGCCCGGCTCAAGGGGCGGCCCAGGACGACCGACAGGGCCATGATGCCTACGGTACCAATAATGAGCACCGGCATCAAGGTGCCGAGGAACTGGTTTCGCAAGGCAAAAAAGTTATGTTCTGGGATCCCGACGTACGCCCCGCCGATGACGCGGCCCACGTGATCGTACAGAGGCACGTACACGGTCTTCTGCCACTCTCCCACCACCAGCGCGCGGCCTTGGTACCTCTGCCCGGCCCACAGGCTCTGCATGATCGTGGACGAGAAGGTGGTGCCCAAGGCACGGGTGTCGGTGGGGTTGCCCTGGGCATCCTTCAAGCGCACGTTGGTGCTGACCCGCACGCCGTCCAGGGCGATGGTGGCCGACACAAGGCCGCCGGTGCGCTGCTGGACCTCATCAACGATGGTGTAGTTGCGGTTGAGGATTTCAGCCGCCACGACGGCCCCCAGAACCTGGCCGTCGGTGGTGCGGATGGGCGCGACGCCCACTAGGGCCAGCGCGTCGGTGAGCATGTCCCCATCGCGCCACTGGGACTCCTCCGAGGGCCTGACGGGCATGGTCACCATACGGCGGATGGCGTCGCCTTCCTGCGCCCACTCGGATTCGGGGATGATCTCCGCCGACGCGACGAGGCGGCCCTCGAGCGCTTGCGCCACCAGGCCGCTCAAGCGCATGGTCCCGCCGCGCTGGCTGCTGTTGGCCCTGGCCACCACGTTAAAGGACGGGTCGACGACCGTCAGGATATGGGTGCCGGGCATAACTTGCTGGGACCGCCTGAGCGTCTGGGCGGCGGAGGCGTAGTCGCCAGCCTGCAACTGCTCGATCAGCGTCTGGTCCTGGGCGACGGTGGCCGCATATCCTTTGACCCGCTCGAGGTACTGGTCGATGAGCGCCAGCTCCAAGTTGATGGCCAGGTCCAGCTGGGTGCGGGCGTTTGCTTCAATGTCCCGCTCGATGTAGGACAACGTGGTCCAGCCCAGGATGCCGCTCACCGCCAGCACGCAGGCGATGGTAAATCCAAAGACTTTCACCACAAATCCGACTCTAAGGCGCCGCATGCGCAGCATCGTATCACTTCCCTGTGAGGGTCTTGCCAGGGACTTCCTACTCCCAATATCCCCCGTCAACGGTCCTAGGTACAAGGGACGTTTGTAACTTAACTTTTGAGGCACCTGCAAGAAATCTAAAGTGGCCTACGAAACGCGGCGCGGCCGGTGGGCAGGCGCAGCCGCCCTCTGCAAGGGAAAACCCGCCGCTGGGCCGAAAGCTTCGGTGTCCAAGCTCTTCGTGGCCCGGCTTGCGTCGTCTCTACCATGCTCTAGAGGTGGGCTCGGCCATGGACCATCGCCTCGACCCGGAACGGCGGCTCATCGACGAATTACGGCGGGTGCAGCGGCTGGTCGTGCTGACGGGCGCCGGCATCAGCACCGAATCGGGTCTGCCCGACTTTCGCTCCGAGCACGGGCTTTGGCGGCAGTACCGGCCGGAGGAGCTGGCCAGCGTCGACGCCCTGCGCCTCCGCCCGCTGCTTTTCTACGAGTTTTACCGCAAGCGGCTGGAGATGCTGGACCACGTGGACCCCAACGCAGGACACAAGGCACTCGCGTTGCTCGAAAAGCAGGGCCGCCTCAAGCTCCTTGTCACCCAAAACGTGGACGGGCTGCACCAGGCCGCAGGCAGCCAAAACGTGGCCGAGATTCACGGCTCGCTCCGGCGGGCCCGGTGCCACCAGTGTGGCCGGAAGCACTCGCCGGACGTCCTCAAGCGTCCCGTCGCCGATTTCGACTCCCTCCCCCGCTGCGCCTGCGGAGGGCTCATCCGCCCCGACGTCGTCCTCTTTGGCGAGCTGCTCCCCCAGCGGGCCCTCAACCAGGCCATTGAGGCCGTGGAAAACTGCGACGCGCTCTTGGTCGTCGGCTCGTCGCTGCAGGTATACCCGGCCGCTTCCCTGCCGCAGCTGGCGCTGGACTCCGGCGCA